>DATKKX010000092.1:0-41635 GCA_035542775.1 Phycisphaerae bacterium
GGAACGGTACAGATTGCCGGTGCCCTGATACTCGCAGAAGACGATGTCCGGGCTGGCCTGATTCACCGCGGTGAAGCCGCCGTCGCCGCCGAAGACCTGCGTCCAGTTGTCGGACCCGGTGCGGCGGTTTGTGCCGTTGTCCTGCGTGCCGCCGAAGAGCGTGTCCGTCTGCGTGGGGTGCAAGGAGAGCCCGGCATAAAACTGGAAGATGCCCAGCCCGTCGTTCAGCGCGGTCCAGGCGTCCCCCAGGTTCGTCGAGCGATGGACGCCGCCGTCGTCGCCAGCCAGGAGTCGGCCCGCTGCGTCCCAGAAGAGAGCGTGCTGATCCACGTGCGGCGGTGTGATGTCGGTCCAGGTCGAGCCGGCGTTCGTCGAGCGGAGCATGTTCATCCCGCCGACGATGACCACGTTGGGGTTGCTGGGCTGGACAGTGACCACATTAAGGTACCAGCCGTAGGTGGCCATGTAGTTGATGGGGGAAACGGCGGTCCATGTCGTGCCGCCGTTGTCCGTCCGGTACACGCCGCGCAGGTCCGCCGAGTCGCCCGTCGAGGTGGCAGCCCCGGCGATGGCGGCGAAGACACGTTGCGGCATCGAGGGCGCAATGGCGATGGAGATCCGCCCGAGGTCGGTCGTCGGGAAGCCGCCGGCCAGCTTGGTCCACGACTGCCCAGCGTTGGTACTCTTGTAGATGCCGTTGGTGATGTCGCCAAAGATGTGGCCGATGGCGGCGTAGACAATTTGTGAGCTGCCAGGCTGCATGGCCAAGTCGGTGGCCGCCATACTGGGCAGTCCGTTCGTGAGCCGCGCCCAGGTCACGCCGCCATCCAGCGACTTGTACACGCCGACCGGATCGTTGGCTTGCGGGTGGCCTTTCGCCGCCCCCCGCGGCGGGATGAACCCACCGGCCGGCGTCACAGCGGCATACACCGCCTGCGGGTTCGACGGGTCGACCAGGATTCGCGAGATGCACCGGCCGGCAAAGGTTGACTCTGCCAGTGCCGTCCATGTGTCCCCGCCATCGGTGCTTTTCAGAATGCCCAGGCCGAAGCGGCAGTGGTACGCGAAGTTCGCCTCGCCCGTGCCCACGTAAATGACGTTCTCGTTCGTGGGGTCGAGGGCCAGGGCGCCCATCGCGGTAGTCGGCATGTCGTCGGTGAGCGGGGTCCACGACGCCCCGCCGTCGGTCGTTCGCCAGACGCCGCCGTCCGCCCCACCGACGTAGTACTTGTTGGAGTTGCTCGGGCTGCACACTATAACCGAGACGCGACCGGCGTATTCGCTGTCGCTGACCGTCGGTGCCGGGCCCCATTGTTCCCACGCCGGACCGATCGCGGTACTGTTCCGGCTCTTGGGCCGGAACCCTCCAGCAGTCCCGCCCTTGTTCGCGGCTGGCGTCCTCGACCGGCCTCTGTCCAGGCCCGCCTGCATGGCGCCAGCTTCCTCCACGACGAACATCATGGTGGCCACGAACCTGTCGCTCTTGCCTTGGTCGCCCGCCTCGGGCCGATACTCGATGGCGACCATCCAAAGGCCCGGCGTGGTGACCGGTACGTTGACTGCAGCCGAGTCGTTCGTAATGAAAGTTAGCGTCGTTGACGGTCCCCCACCAGCGGGCTCGACCTTGGCGGCGACTGTCGCACCCTTCAAGTCCGCCCCGTCGAACTTGACGCGAACCGGCAAGTCCGCCCCGATCAGCAGGCAGAGCGGATCCACCATCGGGCACAGCTCGAGACGTTGGGCGAACCGAGCGATGGTGGAGGCAGACGGCCTCATAACCGGCGCAGCGGTTGGATCTCCTGATTCTGCGCGCAGAAACAGCTTCTCATATCGAAACGTCCGCTCGCCAGCCGCCACGGAAGACGGCTCGATCGCCGTCGCGACGATGCAAGCGCCGGTCCGACGGGGCGTCCACCGCCAAGCCAACGGTCCACCCTTCTCACCGGTCTGGGGCTCGATCAGTTCCTGTGCCCCGTAACTGCGGACGACCATCCGGATATCACGCGGGGCAATGGGCTCCGCCAGTCTCGGGGGCAGCTTCAACTCAACCGGCTGACCGACCCGAGCAAACAAGGACGGCGGTTGGAAAACAGGCGTGATCTCCTCTGCTCCGGCGAGAGCTGGTCTTCCCCCGAGGAGAAGGGGCGTCACGGCGGCGAACAGAACCGGACGAAGCGGTTTCATGCGAGAGCCTCCTGGGCGAACAGCGCCAAGCAGCGGTGATCATGCGGCTGCGGGATAGTATACCAGGTATCGTCCGCGGTATTCTACGGTCCTGTGGGTCACGCAGATGTCAGACACCGCCATGATCAAACGCTTTGATGTGCAGCTTCGGTGGGGGAACGGTTGGAGATGAGGCGATTGGGGCATCGTCCATCCGCCGTTTTCAAATTGAGCGGCGGCCGCGAGAATTGAGCATCGCGGTGCCCGCGTGATCCGCTGGTCTTCCGTGCTCAGGTTGTGCGATCCTGAGAACAAGGCCGGACAGATTGCCGAGTCGAACGTCAGGCAGAAGACGCATAAAGCCGCGATCGCACCGCTTCTTTCATTCCCGACAGGCATCCGCTGTTTGACTACCCGCCGAGATATGGTCCGGATGTGCCGGAGCAAACCGTCGTGTTCAGCAACTCACCCACGAAGGCGTTGATGTCGCCAAGCTCGGCGGTGTTGCTGCAGTTGAAGTCGCCGCACGGGCAGACCACGTCGGTCCCGGAAGATCCGCTCAATATGCACTCCACGAAGCCCTGGATGTCCAAGCCATTTACCACGCCATCGCCGTTCAGGTCACCTGGGCAGGTCGGGCACGGCTCCGGTGCACTCGTCATCAGAGCGAACGCCATATTCACGGGTGGGAATGGCGGCATCGTGTCGCAAAGCCAAGGCTGCTTCGCCCACTCGCCATAATCCCAGCACTCACCCGGATACGGCTGGAAGCTGACGATTTTTCCGACACAGGCCTCTTCCATCGGTAGGCATGGCGCAACAGGGCCGGGGCTGGTGTGCCAACCCCAGAAGTGCCCGTCTGGGTCGTTCGGCGAAGGCAGATGTCCGGTAAGAACTCGCTCCTCGTAAGTGCACTGCCCAGGCAGCCAGGACAGGCCGACCACGGCCTGAATGTTCAGCCAGTACTTGAGGGCGGCCGACTCCAGGAACACGCCAGGCCGCGCGGGATCGGGCGGCCATACAGCAGGCCGGGGATCCAGTTGCGAACAAATCAGGCAGCAGTTCGAGAGATCGACATCGTACCTGTACAGGGCATGACCGACGCAATCCACCATGTCGATCGGCTGGATGCTCACGGCGGCGACAGGTGCAAAGTAGACGCCCAGCACCGTCGGATGCGGGTCACCCGCGAGGAGGTCCGGCGGACATGCCGGATCCGATACCAGATCGGCATGATGGAAGCTGATAAACCAGCCATCGAGCACGTACGGCTCGACCGGAAGATGCTCAGGCGTGTATAAGTCATCCAAGTAGCTACCCCACCAACGGATGGCCTCAACGGGACGGCCGTCGGAGATGAAATCGTCGGCCAAGACCCTGTTGGGCAACGGGTCAGGCGCCGAAGCCGGTAACGCAGTTACTTGAAACGCCAGATCGCTGTAACGCTCCGGGTTGGCAAGCCAGACAATCGACTGCCACGGACCGCTGTCCGTACTCGACGCCGCCGGGGCATGACTCAGCGGCGGGGCGACGTCTCGCCGAGCTTCCTGCCACCGCCACATCGGCGGACTGAAGGGGTTACTGGCGACGGCAATTGCGTCAAACCAGAAGTAGGAAGACTGCTTCCGGAACGGGACGGGGAGGTTGAATCTGTAGCGGTATATCTTGCTGCCCTCGATGTTCACCAAGCCCGTGTTCTCTTCGATGAGGGTCGCGAAGGGCACGTTCAATCCCCAAGCCTCATTCTGCACGGGCAAGCACCACGGGCTGCCGCCGCCGCAGTAGTGGATGCTCAAGTGGAAATGGTCGATCCCCTCCCCGCGCATCTCTTGTCCGGCATCATCCAGTTCATAGTTACCCCACCAATGCAGATCGGTCACTGGCCGCGGCTGCTGGTCCGGCCAGTCGTCTGCCAGCTTCACCGACCCATATGCCTTGCTGTCGGTCCAATCATGGGCGTACAGGCCGGGCAGTGACGGATTGGGCCGCTGCTCCCACAACAAAGACTGCTCGGGCTGCATCCACCACAAATCAGAAGCGGCGTCAAAGCCCTGGAAAGCGCCTTGCGGCTCCTGCAACCACTTGGGTTGCACGACTCGTACCGGCACATGAACGAGGTAACCCGATCCGTTCGGCTCGCCGGCGTGATTGCCGGACTGATCCACGATCCGAGCGTGGGGATCAGCGCTGCCGTCGGTCGTCGTCGTCCAGTCGCCCCAGACGTTCCCGTTCGGATTGTCGAAACCGCACACAAACGAAACCGACATCGGGTCGGCGCAGCCCGGGCTCCACCACGAAGCCCACCACTCAGCGGCGGCAACCTGGTGGACGGCAAACACCCAGTTGGGCGGCATGACGACGTTTGTGTAGCTCGCCGGGTTCGGGTCAAAGACACGAACATGGAAGTCGCAACGCCCGGTCTGATAGTCCGGCGTTATCTGGTACCAATAGCGCGGCGGATGGGAAGGCGGTTGCGGTTCACAGACCACCAAGTCAACCGTCTGCTGCGGTTGCGTCGTCAACACAAAGGCGAGATCCCATGAAAAACCCGCCGGGTACTCGACGGGCGAGCCGCTCACGAAGCTGTCGCCAATCACGGGAGCCGTCGGAACCTGAACAACCACGGCGTCGTCCGGGGCGGGCGAATCAGGATTTCGCGGCCTCGTCTTCCACCCCCACGGGTAGTCCACCTGCCCGTCACCGTAGATTGCGGCGATGCTGAGCCAGTAGATGTGCTGGCCCGGATCCTGCCAGAACCACTCTTCGGGATTCAGATTGCAGTCAAACCTGAAGGTCGCCTCCGGTGTGGGCGGCAACCCGCCAGCCACAACCCGCGGGTCGAAATCCCAGCCCACGAACTGTGGCGCATACATGTAACATTGCTTCTCCCAGATCATCGTGCCGGGGTGGCTGAAACCGGCAGGATCGTCCGGATCGGCCGGTACGTCCGTCCAGATGCCAATGTGGAATGCCTCCGGCATTACGGTGGGCAGCGTCTGGTGATACCAGCCGAGAAATGAACCCCACCAATGAATGTCCGTCACCGGATCGGTGCTCTGGCACACCCAGTCGTCAGCAGTCAGTTGATAGGGAGGCGGGCTGCCCTGCCCATATCTGGACAACTGGTCCCAACCGTTGAAAGCGTCGGCGGGAGTATACGGCTCCGGCGGCTGCGACCACTTGATGTACGGCTCACCGAAGAATACCGACGTGACGTCGAACGCCAGATCGCTGTAAGTGAGGTTGGGCCAGTTGATAGACTGCCACGGGGACACTTCAGGGTACGTCGTCCAGGCCCCCGAGCACAAGATCGGCGGGACGGCCCGACGCGCCTCTTGCCATCGCCACATCGGCGGGTCCACGGGATTATCCGCATAGGCCGTCACGTCCAGCCAGTGGATGATTCCTTCCGTCTGCGCAAACGGCGGCGTCAACAGGAACTCATAGCGGTATATGGGACTGCCCTCGATGTTCACCTCTCCCGTGTCCTGTTCGGTTATCATGCCGAACGGCACGAGCGCGCTCCACAGCTCATCTCCTGGCAAGCACCAGGGATCACCCGGGATATTGGCGTGGATGCCAAGGCGAAAGTTGCTGATGCCGGATCCTCGAATCTCGTTGCCGCCCCCATCGAGCTGGTAGTTGCCGTACCAGTACACATCGGCAACGTCGCCGCCTTGGCACTGCCACTGATCCGCCAGCACAATGCCGTGATCACCTCCGGCAGCGTCTTGCCAGTCGTGGGCAGTCAAGCCCGGCCAATTCGGATCGGGTGGTTGCTGCCATTTCTCCGCAAGCAGGGCACTTCTGGCAGTCAGCTCAAAGGCCACGTCCGCCGATCGGCCATCGGGGAAAACCAGCGGCCAGCCGGACTCATAAGACATTCCCAGAAGAGGCATGTGCGGGAGCCACACTACGACTGCATCGTCGGGAGCTGAAGACTGGGTGTCGCGCGGCCGGGTTGTCCAACCCTACGGGTGGACGGTAGGCGGCTCTCACCCGTAACAGGCGGTGATGCTGATCCAGTAAACGGTCGTCTCGCTGGTCGGCTCCGGGAAGAACCACTCCGACCTGTCCAGCTCCGAGTCAAACACGAAGTAAGCTTCGTACTCGCTCGTGTGCGGATCGAACTCCCACTGCTGGAACTGGCAAGTGTACGCGTATGTTGAGGCCTGGATCTCGTGGATGGCGCTTCCCGGATGGCTGAAGGAATCCGGGTTTTCAGGATCGGCCGGCACGTCCGTCCAGAATAAGATGTGAAAGTGGATCGGCATCTCCGGATGCGGCAGCGGGGCCGCTTGTTTCCAGCGGTAGAACGAACCCCACCATCGGACGTGTGTGATGGGATCACTGTTCGTGCACATCCAATCATCCGCCACGGTCTGGCCGGACTCCCAGCAGATCGATCCCTCGTCCCACCCGTAGTAGCAGGGTGGAGTGGCCGGCTGCGGCGGCTGCGACCACTTCGGCACTTGTAGAACGCACGTCCACTGACCGTCGAAGAACACGCACCGACCTTCAGGATCCCATTGGTACCAATCCCACCCACCCTGCACGCATGCCTGGTGGCACGCCTCTTCGCCGGCATACTGCTCGTCGCAGGCAGACTGCCCGCTGAGTCTGTGTCAGGCGCAGCACGAACCGTATGCCCGCTCTCCGGAAAGCAGCGTCACGCCCGCCGCAACCAATAGCAGCAAAAGGGTCCGCTGGAGGGTGGCTCCTCCGTACCCCCCAGCGTCAATTTCCGCAATTACAGGCATAGTCATGATTCGTCTCGGTTGTCGAGACATGTCTGCACCTCCGGTGGGCCGGTTGGCCCAGTTGAGAAACGGGACCAACTGCCCACTGGACGGCACTGATGCCGTCATTCAATTGGGTCTTTTTCCGAGTCTCTCCGATTCGAGATCGTATCCCTCCTTTGCTTGTCTATGGACACTCATCTCCGGCAAGCAGGTCGTTCACGAACGAGGGGATGTCCTGCACGTCTAGACGGCTGTCGGCGTACAAGTCCGCGCAGGCGCAGTTGGCGCCGCCTTCTCTGCCTTCCAGTCTATGGCGATGTTGAGCGGCGTTCACCGGCCGCGTCGTTTATCGCCGAGATCCCTCATGGGGTCACCAGCAGCTCCACGAACCGCTGAATGTCGCGGCCATTCTCGAGCGTGTCCTGGTTCGTGTCCGCGTGGACGCGGTAGCACAGAGGATACGGGTCCCCGTCATGGTCGGCCTCGTAGCCGGCGGGATCGAGCAGGGCCTGCACGAAGTGCGGGATGTCTGCCATGTTCACCCACCCGTCGCAGTTCATGTCGCCGAAGATGAAGGCCGGCAGCCCCAGGTCGCCGTCGGGCTTGACGTTCTGGGCATAGATGTTGCCACTGTCGACGCGCTGGTCGGCCCACGCCAGCACGGCCATTCCCGAGGGCGTGTGCGCCAGGTCAAGGCCCCACTTGGAGCTGAGGACCGAGCAGACCATCCGCGGGGAGCCCGACCAGACGGGGTTGCCCAGGGCATCGAAACGCGTCGCCTTGAGATTGGCGGCACCGGAGTTGTCGACGTAGAACAGGATTGCCCCCGAGCCGCAGATCATGGTCTCCAGGAATCCATTCTGCATGGTGCTGAGCGGCAGGATCTGCAGGCCCGAGCTCGTCCACAGCCGGCTCCCCGCGGCCGAGATCCTCTGCCCGTAAAGTCCCCACTGCGTCTGAAGCGTATTGGCCTCCGTCCAGAACACGAAGATCTCCCCACTGGCCTGGCTGTAAGTGAAGGCGGGCGACAGCCTGATCCGGCCAGTCAGCGTGGAGACCGCCAAGCCGTTGTGCGAGAACATCTCCACACCAAGCGAGCTCACGTGCTGGACGTAGCAGTTGCGCGTGCCGGAGACGTCGTACCAGGCGTAGACCGCTCCGCCGCTGCCATCCGGCACCAGCGGCGGGAAGGTCCCCATCTGCAACGAGCCCCCGTTGAAGACGACAACCGGAACGAATCCCCACATCGCGGTCCCGCTAGCGGAGTACTTCTGCGAATACAAATACCTGGGGTCAGAGTAGCCGCCGGTGTTGTACACCCAGGAGGCAATCGCCGCTCCTCCGCTGGACGGTTCCAGGTCGCTGAGCAGGTAAGACCCGCTCGTCGGAGCGAACCGTTTCACCGGGGTCCACTGCGGCACACCGCTGGCGTTGACCTTCTGGAGGCAGAAAGCGCTGCCTTGCGTCCAGCCGATCATGCAGTCACCCGTGCTGGTCACCGCCACTTTCGGACTGGCCACAAACTCGGTGGTGCTGGTGAGCCACACGCCCGTAGGACCCCACAGCAGCGTCCCGGCGGGACTGATCTTGTTGCAGCCGATTTGATCGCTGCCACTGCGATCGTCGTTGTAGGTGAGGATGGCGTTGTCATCGGCATCGACGGCCAGATCGTAGTCCGTCGTCCAACTGTACGACCGGTTCGCGATCAGGATGCCGTTGTGCGCCCACTGCTCATAGCCCCGCGGGTCAAGCCGCTGGAGGTACACGTCATACCCGCCGGTGGCGTTGTCAAACCAACTGATATAGCAGCCGCCGTCGGAGGTAACGCGGATCTTCGGCTGCACCTGGTCCCCGGTTCGATCCGCAATCGCCAGGTTCTGGGCCGGACTGGATGGCCACTGCCCACGCGCCTCGGCAGTCAGCACAACCACGGCAGCCATTGCGCCTAATACGAGACGACCGATTGACGTTGACATACTCCCTGCCCTTCCTTTGATTTGCCTACCAAGCCCGCCACGAATGTCGGGACGAATCGTCCGACGTTGCGCGAGATTTGCGATCTGACCTGGCCCGGCCGCGCCCCCGGGCCGTCTTCCGCTATTGTACACCGAAGATCGTGCCGACAGTCATTTTTTCGGGGCTTTTCCAGTGCCGCAGGGGGCCGGGCGACGTGGCCCCGGACCTCCGGTTCGCGGCATCACCGTCCAGCCTGATTTACCGACCCCGCTTTCGGGGCTTGCGGCTTGCTGTAGAGGATAAGCTGCCCCTCGGTCACGTGCGTCGGCGCCCAGGTCTTGCCGCGGCCCTCATTCACGTAGGGGTCCAGCCTATACTCGATCTTCAACTCGCCTCCCGCCTTCACAAGCGGCGTGGCATCGACCTCCCAGGGGCGGACCACGTCGCCGGGCCCCCAGCCGGCCCGATCGTACTTCCACGTCCCCCCCTGCGGTCGACAGGGATTCAGGTAATTGTCGGTCTTCCACAGCACGTTGCGGAACGACTCGCCGTTGATGACGAGCGTCCGGCCGAGTGGCATGAATTCGCCGGCGTTGTTCGTGTTGGGCTCCATGCCGTGCCCGGTGACCACCGTTCGCACCTTGGCGAAGGCGGTCTGCCCATCGAGAGCGATGGTCCGGGGCCTGTAAAAGTCCTCGACTGGCTTGTCGGGGTTGCCGATCTCCGGGCTGCCGTTCCAGAGATTGACGACCTTGTACGCCAGCCGGTCCGTCGGGCCTGGGTAAAAATCGAACTTGACAGTGACGACCCATCCCTCTCCCTGGGTGCCACAGTTTTGCTCGATCTTTCGCTTGCCGCGCAGGAGCGGGCGGAAGTCGGTCACATCCATTTTCCACTCATGACCGCGGTGATACGGCGTGATATACCGAAGGATCTCGAAGCGTTCCCCGTCGTCGGCATAGGCGCCGATAGTGGCGATGCGGTCCCATGGGTCGAAGCGGGTTTCCGGCTTGTCCAGCTGCAACGTGCAGATGATCCTCGCGAAACGGTCCGTCTGGTCAGGGAACTCGACGGTGGCCTCGTTCTTGGGGTGGTTCACGTCGTTGAGCTGGTGATCGACGGCCATGACGGACACGGGCGGCTCAGGCGGGGAGAGCGGCTCGAAGCACTCCACCGACAGGTCGTCGATGAGCACGTCGCCGGCGGTTTCGCCATTGCGTCCTCCAAACGCGGGCCGGCCGACGTACGCGGTCATGCCCGGGATGAAGTACCGCTCATAAATCGCCGTGCCGTCGATCCACAAACCCACGTCCGCGCCGCCGGGCACAAACTCGATCCGCAGCCGCACGTCGTGGGGCTTCTCGTCGCGGAACTCCATCGGGGTCGTACGCTTCACGATCTCCATCCCGTCCCAGTGCAGCGAAACCTCGTGCTGAGGGCGGTCGTAAACGTTTCCCGATCCGCGGAATGGATCGCGATTCGGCGGGTCGAGGGCGTCGAAACCGACGGCGAACGAGGCCGGAATGCCCGGGGCCTCCCATTGCTCAACCTCTGGAGCCGCACCGCTCTCGTCGTGCTTCTCGACATTCAGCCAGGCAAAGCCTGCTCCTTCCGCTCCGGTGTTCATGATCAGCTTCCACGAAGCTTCCACCACGCGAGTCGCCGCCTTGGTCGGCGCGGTGAAAGCCGCCGACATGGCTGACTTGCACCACGATTCCATGAGGTAGAGCTTCTTGTCCTCGATCTTCGGTTTGGCCTCGGGGCGGAGCTTCTCACCACGAACGGTCACCGTGAACAGCGACGCGTCCTCCGGCTGGTCGAAGAAACAGACGAACGCAGCCTCAGGCGTCAACGCTTTGAGCAGGTCTCTCCTCGCCGCTCGGTACGCCACGGTGTCCTTCTCGTAATCGTCAAACGCGCGGAAGACTCGGCTGATGATCGCCTGGGCCTTCTCCGGATCGCGCAGCTTCAGCACGCGCAGCAGTTCCGCATCCTCCATGCCGATCCGCTGGGCCTCGAACCGCTGACCAGAGAGGGGGCCGTCCTTGCCCGGATAGATGACATGCGAATCGCCCGCAGGCAGGAAGTCCGGCGGCCCCTTGCCCCACGGAATGACGCTCTGCGCCAGCGGATCAACCGCGCTGGAGTAATGATTGAGCCCCCAATGCAGGAATCCGGCAAGATCGTATTTCGTCAGGGCCCAGCCCACGTACAAAGGGCGCAGCCGCTCCTGATCGAGCAGGCGGTTGATCCACGGCCCACCGGGCATCAGGCAGGCATAGACCCACACTCCATCGCCGGCCTTCTTGCGGGCCTCGAAGAAATCGCGGTTCCGCTGGTATTCCTGCACCTGCGGGCACCACTGATTGACCGCCCCGACCAGCTTCAGCGACATGGTCGCCTCGAAGATCTTCACTCCCGGGATGAGTCGCCGCACCTGCTCGGCCAGCGTCTTGTAGCTCTCGGAATTCGCGTCGTTGGGCTCATCGGTGAGGTGCTGGAGGAATGGGATCTTCTCCGGCACGCCGAGATCATTCAGGGCGGCGCGGATCTCTGGCAGAATAGTTTCCAGCTCCGACCGGCCCTTCTCGCTCATCACGTCGCTGCCGGTCCAGGTCAGATCGAGCCGCGGCGAGTCCCAGTCATCAGCATGACGGCTGGCGAGATGGCCGCTCTCGATCCTGGTAAACCCGCGATCAAGGAAAGTCTTGACATATCGCTGCAAGCGCTGGCGGTTCAAAGTCACCTTGCCGTCGCCGCCCACGCTGACGAAATCCGGCCAGCGAATCCAGAACGTGTTCTGCCGGCCTCGCGCCATCAGGTCAGCATAACGGCCGAGCATCTCCCAGAACGGCTCGCTCCATCGCTCCAGCCCGTGCCGCTGGGCGATGATGTCGGGGCTGAACCAGTTGGTATAGCCCGGGCTCTGCGGTCCCGTCGGCCGGACGGTCACCAGGTGAACCGTGAGATCCCAGTGCAGCGTCTGCCGCCAGTTGCCGCTTTCGAGAGCAATCTCATAGGCCCGCAGGCCGGCTTGGGCATTGGGGGCGATCGGCACTTCCACACGCAAGGCAAGCATGCCGGCATCGTTCGCCTCAGCGGTCTCGGCGACGGGCGCGAGCGCCTCGAAGACTCGAAACGGCGCTCGGCGAATCACGTACGGATTCTCCTTGCCGTCGAAGGCCTCCGTGCGGCTTTCCAGCCCCGTGTTCTGCTCGACAGGCACGTCGATCAACCGAAACACGCGGGCCTCGGCGACAAGCTCTCCGTTGAGCGCGAGCCTCCAGCGAACGGTCGCCCCACTCGGCAGACCATCGACCAGGACGTGAATTCCCGCCGGCACACCGCGAGGCGAATCCGCGGCGACCCGCTCCATGCCCGTCTCCGATTTGCTGTCGGAGAAGAGCACGGCAAGCTCGTCGAACAACGCCGCCTTCTCGGCAGCGGCGACCTGCATCGTGCATGTCAGAACAACGACGAAAAGAGCTGCAAGGAATCGCATTGTGGTTCTCCTGAGCCGAAACGGTTCGCGCCGGGCGCGCTTGCCAAAACACGGTCGGCTTGACGGCTGAGCCAAGGGCGGATTGTATCCGCGACGGCTTACAGGCGCACCATGTCTGTTGGCCGGCCGGCTCCAGACTGGTGTCCGCAATTTGCTCGAGTACCAACCCGGTGTTCCGCAGGCGACACGACCGGCAAAACCTCACGGCCCCTGGTGCAGATGAAGCGCCGGCAATGTACGATATCTTTCTCCAGACCGCCGCACTCGCGCCAGGCTGGGAGTCGACGAAACGGGAGCAAGGACTGTGTGGGTCAGCCTGCTGGCATGCTTATCTCTCCTGGCGCAGGCTGGTTCACCACCTGTGCCGAGCGTGGACGCTTACAATGTCGTCTGGACATCTCCAGCCAAGGATGCCTCGGGCTCCATGCCGATCGGCAACGGAGTCTTGGGGCTCAACGCCTGGGTGGAAAAGGACGGCGACCTGCTCTTCTATCTTGCCCGCGTGGACTCCTGGAGCGAGTGCGACCGATTGCTCAAGCTCGGTCGGTTCCGACTGTCGATCTCGCCCAATCCCTTCCTGGAAGACCAGCCTTTTCGGCAGGAGCTCGTCCTGCGCGAGGGCCGGATCGCAATAGAGGCAGGAGACGGCAACCGCAAAATCGAGACCTCGCTCCTGGTGGACGCAAACTCGCCCATCGTGCTCCTGGAGTACCGGGCGGCGGCGCCGCACAAGATCACCGCGACGCTTGAAAGCTGGCGGACCGGGCGGAGGGTGCTGACGGATCGGGCCGAGCTCGAATCGTCCTGGACCATGAAAGATGCCCCCGAGGAAGTTGCTCAACGCGAGGCCTGGGAATCCGCGGACGTTTTCGCGGATGATCCTCGCGCGGTCATCTGGTATCATCGCAACGAGCATTCCGTCGTCCCCTTCACATTGCAGCACCAGGGCCTGACGGAAATCGCCGATCGCTTCCCCGACCCTTTGATCCACCGCACCTTCGGTGGCTTGATGGAGAGCCCGCAGCTCACCAGAACAGCGCCGAACGCGCTTGCGGCGGACGGAGTGAGGAGCGCAATCATCCGCATCACCACCCATTGTTCGCAGACTCCGACAGTACAGGCGTGGCTCGATGAGCTCCGCGGCAGAGCCGTGCGGGCACCGGCCGCGGAGGAAACACGCGCCGCGACGGCCCGCTGGTGGCGTGAGTTCTGGGAGCGGAGTTGGATCTTCGTCGAGGGTGATGACGCCGCTCGTCGCATCAACGAGGCCTACATCCTGCAGCGGTGGATGATCGCCGGCGCGTCCCGCGGCTCTTACCCGCCGAAGTTCAACGGCTCGATCTTCACGGTCGAGCCGAAATTCACCGGCGGACAACCCTTCAACGCCGACTGGCGACGCTGGGGCGGTTGCTTCTGGTGGCAGAATACGCGCTTGCCGTATTACCCCATGCTCGCGGCGGGCGACTTCGACCTGATGGGCTCGCTCTTCGCTTTCTATGAGGCGGCCCTGCCCGCCTGCCGCGCGCGAGCCAAGCTCTACTACGAAGCGGACGGTGTCTGCTTTCCTGAAACGATCACTACTTTCGCCACCTGCGCCAACAGCGACTACGGCTGGAATCGCCGCGGCGTCGATCGCGCCGTGGTGCAATCTCCCTGGTGGCAGTGGGCCTGGCAGCAGAATCTGGAACTGACGCAGCTCATGCTGGACCATGCGGCCTACACTGGCAACCGGGCCTTTCTGATCGATCATGCCCTGCCGATGGCTCGCGAGTCGCTGAAGTATTTCGACTCGCGCTTCCCCCGTGACAGGCAGGGCAAGCTGGTGATCGCGCCGACACAGGCTGTCGAGACCTACTGGCACGACGTGCTCAACGACGCCCCCACGGTCGCCGGCCTGAACGCGGTGTGCGACGCCCTGCTCGCCTTGCCCGACGGCGTCGGAAGCACCGAGGACCGTGCCTTCTGGCGTCGGATGAAAGACGCCGCGCCCCCGCTGCCCATCCGAAGTGTCGAAGGCCGGGCGGTCATGGCGCCGGCCGAAAAGTACAAGGACCAGCGAAGCAACTACGAGACACCGGAACTCTACGGGCTGTTTCCATTTCGTATCCTCGGGATCGGTAAACCGCACTATGACGCCGCGGTCGAAGCATACCGGCGCCGCACGGACAAGTCGCATGTCGGCTGGACGCAAGACGGCCTCTTCGCGGCGCTGCTCGGCCTCAGCGAAGAGGCCAAAGCCGACCTGCTGGCCAAGGTCGAGAACAGCCACCGCGGATTCCGCTTTCCGGCGATGTGGGGGCCTAACTTCGACTGGCTGCCCGACCAGGACCATGGCAGCAATCTGATGAACCTGCTTCAGCTCATGCTCCTGCAAAGCGACGGCAAGCGGATCCTGCTGTTGCCCGCCTGGCCGCGCGAGTGGGATGTATCTTTCAAGCTGCACGCCCGGGGACAGACCACTGTGGAGTGCGTGTTCAGGAAAGGAGTGGTCGAGAGGCTCATTGTCACGCCGGCATCGCGCCGGGCCGACATCGTCATGCCGACGACGTCGAGCTCCCGGCCGTCCAGCGGCCCGGCGATGTGATGAGTGCACGAACGCTGTGGTAGGGACCCCTGCGACCCAAGGAGACTCCGGCGATGAGAAACGATTGGAATCAGAATTGCGTGTTGGTGCTCGCCATCGCGGCGGCCATCGGGTTGCCGTCCGCGACCCAGGCCCAGGTGAAGGTGCGGGAAAGCGCCATCACGATCCCCACTTATACCTGGGAGGATGACCTCAACCCCAAGTTCTGGGCCCTGGAGGGCACAGGCCAGGGTTCCGCCTCATCCATCAATTCGATCATATATCCGTATACTATGCAGGATCATCTCTCCCGGACCAAGGTCGACCGCGCTTATCGGGCCATCATCCTTGAGAACGAGTATCTGAAGATCGCCTGTCTGCCTGAGCTGGGCGGTCGTCTCCATTCCGTCCTCGACAAGACCACCGGCAAGGACATGTTTCATCTCAACCACGTGATCAAGCCGAGCATGATTGCCATGCGCGGAGCCTGGATCAGCGGCGGAGTGGAATGGAATGCCGGCCCCCAGGGCCACACCGTGACCTGCGTATCGCCGGTGGATGTACTGATGGGACAAAACCCGGATGGCTCGGCCTACCTGGAAATCAGCAACCTGGAGAAGAGCCGGCGAACCCGCTGGACAGTCAGGGTGACGCTGCGCCCCGGCCGCGCGTACCTGGAGGAGAACATCCGGCTGTTCAACCCGACCGACGCGATGAGCCCCTATTACTTCTGGAACTGCGTCGCCTTTCCCAACCGGCCAGGCACCCGCTTCATCTTTCCGATGACGCTCGGCACTGACCATTCAGCCAAGACGTTCTTCACCTGGCCGATGCACGACGGGAAGGACCTGTCGTGGCTGAAAAACTACGAGACGTCATCCTCCATTTTTGCGCGGCAGTGCGAGTTTGATTTCTTCGGCGCCTACGACGTGGACGCCGATCGAGGGATCGTGCAGACGGCCGATCACCACAAATTGAGCGGCAAGAAGGCCTGGACCTGGGGCAACTGGGACTTCGGCCTGGTGAGCCAGAAGAACCTGACCGATGAGGACGGACCTTACATCGAGGTCCAGTCCGGGCCGTTGCCGACTCAATCCGACTACGGCGCGCTCTGGCCCAGGGATGAGGTCTCCTGGCAGGAATGGTGGTACCCGGTCCACGGCCTCGGCGAGGGTTTCGAGTACGCAACCAGGGACCTGGCGATCCAGACCGACCGACAGGACGGCCGGCTCGAACTGCGAATGATCTCGACGCGGCGGTTCCCCGACGCTCGATGCATGATCCGCTGTAACAAGAACGTGCTGCTGGAGCAACAGGTCGATCTCACGCCCGATGGCCCGAGCAGCATCACGCTGGTTGAGGCTCCCGACTCGCCGGTTGAGATCGCCGTCATGACGGCGGACGACGAGTTGCTGGCATCCTTCACTTCACCGCTGCCAATACCGAAGGTCGAAGCACCCGCCGCGGCTGACCTGGCCCTTAAGCCCGACGACCAGCTCACGGCTGAGGAGACGTACCTGCGGGGGCGCAAGTTTGACCTGGAGACCAATCGCGCCAAGGCCCGCGAGTACTATGAGAAGGCCCTATCGCAAGACCCCGGCCTGGTCCGCGCCCTGCGCGGCCTAGGAGTGCTTGCGGTCGAGGCCGGTGACTACGCGGCCGCGGTGACGCACTTGGAGCGCGGCCTCCGGCGCGATCCCACCGACGGACTTTCGTGGTACTTCCTGGGCGTGAGCCGGCTGAGGATGGGAGATGAGCCCGAAGCTCTGCGCTGTGCGTATCACGCCGCTCGGTGCTTCGGCACCGCCGCCCTCGGTCATGGACTCGCCGGCCGGGCCTACATGCGCCAGCACAAGTCGGCCCAAGCAGTGGGAGCTTTCGCTGACGCGCTGATCTCGAACCCGCGGGACTCCCACGCGCGGAACCTGTTACTGATTGCCCGGTACGCTCTCGGCGACGAGCAGATGTGGGAGGAGGCCAACCGGGCGACTATCCAGAGCCCGACCGACTTGCTGCCGCGAGCGGTTCTGGCCCTGCGGAATGAAGACCTGTTGCAGCGTTTTGGGGCCAACGTGCGAAGCTTTGTCGGCGAGGTGGACTTCGAGATGCTCGAAACCGCATTGGTCTTCGCGGATGTAGGCCTCTACCGGGAGGCCGGGCGTGTCCTCGAGGAGGTTTGCGTGAAGGCCGCGCCGGACAGCAGGCGGAGCCCGCTGGTGCTGTATCACCTCGCGTACTGGGCCTCATGCGCCGGCGACCAGGATCGGGCTCGGACTCTCCTTAATCAGGCCGGTCTCACCAGCCGCGAACACGAATTTCCATCTGATCCGGCCATGTTGCCGGCGCTGGAGTACGCGGTCGAGAAGCAGCCGGACGACGCCAGCGCGCATCTCCACCTGGGCAACCTCTACGGTCATCTCGGGCGGCTCGACGCTGCCGTCGCGCATTGGAAGAAGGCCGCCAGCCAGAATCCCTCTTTGAGCATCGCGTGGCGGAATCTCGGGCTGCACAGTCGCATGGCGGAGCACGACCTGTCTCAGGCTGCAGACTACTACAAGCATGCCATCGAGGCCCGGCCGAGCGACCAGACCTTGTACCGCGACCTGGCGGAGATCCTCATTGATGACGGCCGGCGCCCGGAGGCCATCCGGTTGTTGGAATCCAAACCGGAGAAGCACCGGCGGGCTGACGTGATCATTCTGCTCGCGAAGGCGTATCTCGACGAGAAGCGCTTTGACGACGCCATTCGGCTGCTCGAATCCACGCCGTATTTCGTGGCCTGGGAAGGGCAGACCGCCACCTGGGTCCTTTTCAATCGCGCACACCTGGAGCGAGGCCAGGCCCGACTGGCACAAGGAGATGCCGAGGCGGCGCTGACCGACTTCGACGCCGCGATGACCTATCCGGAGAACCTCGGTGTCGGCCGCTCGAACAAGCCCGAGCACGCGCCGGCACTTTACTGGCGCGGAAAAGCTCTGGAATCACTCGGTCGGATCGATGAAGCGCGTGCCGCGTGGAGAGAGGGTGCCGCAAGCAGTGAGGGCTCGCCGCAGCAGAACGAGGGCCGGCGATTGTGTGAAGAACATCTGCAATGAGCTGATGCGCTCGGGCAGAGCTCCCACTGGTCCCCTGCGGCCCGGAAGCCTGGATGTTGCTCCGAATGTTCGACCTCACTTCAGGTTCAGGCGTGGGTCGGCCAGGTCAAGCGAATACATGATCTGGTTGTAATCGTAGCGCGGCGTCGGAGTCTTCGTGCCGGAAAAGGCCATGGTATATGTGCCTTCGAGATAGATGATCCGGCCGCCGCTCTGATCGAAGAACGGGTGGTGGGCGACGTTGTAGAACGAGTAGTCGTTGTGGGTGATGATCTTGCGGGCACGGCCCCACGGGCCGATCAGCGCCGGCGCCTCGGTGAACCACACCTCGCCGCACATCGAGCTGCCCCAACCCTCCTGCACGATCATGATCCACGCCTTGCGGTAGACATTCCAGGCGACGGTGCCGGAGTGACCGAGGACGGCCTTGCCGCTGTCAGCGTCGCGCAGTTGGATGAGAGCTTCGTCGCGTTTCATCAGGTCCTTGGCGATCAATTCGTTCTGCTCCTTTTGCAGAACCAGGCCGGTGTCGCGCTTCCAGGCATAGACCAGGCGCCCATCCTCGCGGTGCAGACGGGGCTTCGCTGCGTCGTACCGTGCGCCAGGCTCCAGGCACGTGTAGGCCTCGTAGCGAGATGGGTCGAGCAGGCTGTCATAATCGGCCTTGCAGCGGACAAGCGGGAACGGCGACGCGAAGTAGTAGTAGTCCCCGTCGGCATCTTTGAAGCGCACGGGGTTGCCGCGCATGAAGAGGACGGCGTCGAGAGGAATCCGCGCGATCGGCTCGAAGATTTCCTTATCGTCGTTGTAGAGGGCAAAACCTTGCTCGTACATCTCGCCAAGCGACTTCATGCGGGCGAAGTGGCAAAGCAGCCGCGCGCGCCCGCTCTTGTCGGCGATGACCGTCATGCCGTCGCACCAGACCGGACCGGGCTGGCCCTCGATGGGGCACATGCCGCGCGAGAAGCCGTCGGGGCCGACGAAGTAGGTCAGATCAATGCCGACGGCTGGGTCGAGGCCGCGTTCGCCGGCGAGTGGCGGGAGCTCGGAGGTGGCGCCGGACATGGCGAAGTTGCCCAGCGGATAGGATGAGCGTGATGTGTCGCCGTAGAACCAGTAGATCTTGCCGCGGTAGAGCGCCGTTTGCACGCTGTCCTGCCCCAGCACCTTGCCACAGAGCAGCGGCTGGGCGATGGGCGGCTTGTCGCCGAGGATGACGCTGTCACGGTAGATGCCCTGCCCGGTTATGCGGTAGAGACGCTGGGCGATGTTCACGCGCTCTACGCGGACGGTCGCGTTGCCGCCGGGCTCGGGGCGGAGGCGGAGGCCGGCGTTGCCGAAGCCGTCCTTGGGGTAGGTGTAGCCGTGGCTCTTGACCAAGAAGAAGACCTCGTCGTTCATCAGGCCGGGCTCGTCGAAAGCGATGACGCCGGCGCTATCGGTGACGTGGAGGATGCCGTTGACGGTGGTGAGCTCGACCAGGGGCACGCCGCGGTTGGTCTGGGAGTCGACGACTTTGATGCGGAAGGGTCGGGCGGGAGCGGACGGATCGCCGGCGCAAGCGGATGCGGCGACGAGGGTGATGGCGAAGAATACGGAGAACGTCTCGCGGACAAGATGGTTCGGTGACATGCGGCCCTCCTGTTGCTGTGTGAGGAGAATACCGCCCGGCGCCCAGCCGGGCAAAATGACCAGTCCGCTTGCCGCGTGCAGCGGGGACGATGAACTGAAGTTGCTCCGGGCGCCCTGGTGTTGCCGGTCGGCAGCGTCCTGGCATCCGAAGCCGCCGGCATCAGACGTGGACACCTTGGCGCGGGGGCTGCCCCGCTGTGCTGCTTGTTGAGAGGCTCACACATCGCTCCGCCAGGACAAATCGTGTAATGAGCCGTGGCCTCTCTCGCGAGAAGTGAGGCCACGGAACTCGAGACGCATCGCATTGATGCGCATACAGGCCCGAACCCAACCCAGCGGCACATCGGGACTGAAGAACCGATAGCCCGTCGCTGGAAGATTCACAAAATGCAGCCCATCATCCTGCCAGATGCGAAAGACGTGCGTGTGGCCGAAGAAGAGCACTTTGACTCGCCGCCTGGGCAGCACTATGTCGATCAGCTCCTGAGCGTCTTTCAGCCCCACCAGAGAGGAGGTTTCGGGATTATGATGCAGGCAGACAATCGCCGGCGCCGTGCTCGAGTCGAGTTCGCGCGCCAACCAGGCGAGTTGCTGCGGTCCCAGGCTGCCGCGGATCAGGGTTCCTTGTTCAAGCGAATCGAGAAACAGCCAATCAACGCCGCCGACGGACACAGCGGAGACTGCCTTATCCGCCACGTTCGGGTCAGTTGCCACGGAGAATGCCTCGAGCAAGCCGGCGCGGTTGTCATGGTTGCCGACAGCCAAGTGCACAGGAGTGGCAGAGTCCCAGAGTGGCGAAACCAGACGACGGAATGCCGCGTAATCCGCCTCTTCACCGCGGGCATATGCCAGATCGCCATTGAACAACACCTGGCTTGGAGCGGCTGAAGCGATGTCCTCCACGACATGCGCCAGATTGTCGGCCATGTTGGAACCGCGAACCGACCGATCGAGCAAACCACTGATGTGCGTGTCAGAAACCAGCGCCCAGACGTGCTCCGGGGATTCTGGCCATTGGGGCCGCCTCGCCGCAAGGCTGCAGCCCGCCAGACACATCGCTAGAAAAGACCTGCGCGTCAGCTTCAGTGGGTTGAGCAGGTGATCGGTCATTCTTGTGCTCCATCATCCCTGGCGCGGCAAGATCGCAACGCCACTAGCGGCCCGCGAACGCCGAAGAATCTTCGCCGCGCGCGAAAAAACCAAAGCTTCATAGCCCATAATAGCCAACATGCACGATCCCCCGGAACAACTCATGACGCCTTCGCAGCAGAAGCAGATGGCTTTTCTATGGCATCTTCGCGCAGGTACCGGTGCTGCGCGTGGGCCCATTGAGCGAGTTGCTTTGCTGGGCTCACAAGGCAAAACCCCTAGATCGTTGCGGCCTGTTCCTTATGATCGACCAGAGTAAGAGGACGTCGCCCATTACCACTATCCCCGACGGAATTACAAGAGCCGAGAATGAGCCATTTTTGGGGGCAGCGGCACACGGTCATGCCAGGATGGATCGAAGCACGTGATCCATGGAGTCGCGCAGGCATGGGCCAACTGCACACGCGAAGCCCACGCCTCGTCCCGATACGCCCTTCTTAATCGAAGCTGTGGATCACCCGATGAATATTAGGAGACGTTCAACAGCCACTCGCTCGTCCTGAGCGCAGGAAGGAGATGCTGTACGACATCATCCGGCTGCCGAACCGCACGCGCCGGTTCGCGCATGTCGGCTTCGGCGCGGCGACGAACCGGCCGGCGGTCGATGCCCATCGTCCATCGCATGGCCGGCCCCGCCGGATCAAGACGTACGGAAGGCAGGCAGACAGCTATGACCAACCGTGCCAATCCGAACTCAGTCTCGCCGGCGGTCGCGGACCGCGCCGCGCCTGCGGCGAGACCCTCTCGCCGGATCTTTGCATATGTTCAGCCAGCGGCGGTTTTGATCGTCGGCGCGGCGTTGAGCGTCTACGCCTTTCGAACCATGCTGGAATGGCAGCAGCACGCTCGGGACTCACGGCAGAGCGCCAACGGCGCGCCCTACATCATTCTGCTGGGCGGTTGCATCCTGACGCTCTTTTCGGCCGGCTGCTGCGGAAGAATGGCTCGTCCCCGTTCGTACACCCCGGCGGGGCACCTTGTTGCGGATCGATCGCCACTGAGGCGAAACGGGCGGAAGGAACCGATGGCGCCGGCCCGCCCGGGGGAAGTCCTGGGAGCGAACCGGGAAGCCCTTTCTCAAATCCTGAACGGCACCTCCATTCCCACTTTCGTGATCAACTGCCAGCATGTTGTGACCCACTGGAACCCCGCTTGTGAGAACCTGACCGGCGTCTCTGCGCGAGAAATGCTCGGCACGAAGAAGGCCTGGACGGCATTCTATGCCGTTGAGCGGCCGGTCATGGCGGAACTGGTCGTGGATCAGCGGCCGCGGGAGGAGCTCGTCACCCTTTACGGCAAGGAATGCCGCGAGTCGCTCACGTTGCCCGGGGCATTCGAATTTGAGGCGACGTTCCCAAAGCTGGGCGATGGCGGGAAATACCTTTTCTTCACCGCCGCCCCGCTGCGCGAGGCGACCGGCCGGATCGTCGGGGCCATCGAGACTTTCCAGGACATGACCGCCCGAAAGCGGGTGGAAGCAGAGCTGCAGCGGCGGATCGCCGAGCTGTCCGAGGCCAAGCGACGCCTGGAAGTGCTGGTCTTGAATACCACTGACCGAGAGAAGCGGATGGTCGATCTCAAAGCGGAAGTCAATGATCTGTTGCAGGCGATGGGGCGCGGTCCGAAATACACCGTACCACAGCAAGTGGCGCAACTCCGCGCCAAGTCCCCACCATCGAGGGTGGAACAACGGGGTTAGTTATGTCCGCCACGCTTTACTGGCTTCAGTGCGGAGGATGCGGTGGAGACACGATGTCTCTGCTGGGGGCCGAGTCTCCGGACATCCTCGAGCTCCTCGGTCTGTTGGACGTCGAGGTCCTGTGGCACCCTTCCCTTTCCAAGAGAAATCCGACCGACCACCAGGCCCTGCTCAACAACATCCTCTCCGGCCAACGAGCCTTGGACGTCCTCTGCATCGAGGGGACGATCATCCGAGGGCCGGGCGGCACGGGCATGTACGACGTGATCGCCGGCCGGCCCAAGAAGGACCTGGTCGCAGGCCTTGCCAGGCGGGCGCGATTCGTCCTCGCGGTAGGGACGTGCGCCAGTTTCGGCGGCATCGGCGCCGATGGCGCGGTGGAGGCTTGCGGCGTCCAGTTCCTCAAATGGGAGATGGGTGGTTTCCTGGGCGCCGCCTTCAGATCCGGCAGCGGACTGCCGGTCATCAACCTGCCGGGCTGCCCCTGCCATTGCGAAGTGGTCACCAGCACCCTGGCAGCCCTGCTGTCCGGCCGCTCTGTCCCGCTGAGCGAGTTCAACTCTCCGCTCAACTGGTACGGCCTGCTTGTGCACCAGGGCTGCACACGCAACGAATATCACGAATATCGAGTCGAAGACCAGGGATTCGGCGAAAAGGGATGCCTGTTCTTCCACATGGGTTGCCACGGCCCGCTCGCCTATGGCCCGTGCAACAAGCTGCTGTGGAACCGGCGCAGCTCCAAGACCAGGGTCGGTGTGCCGTGCTTCGGCTGCACCCGGCCCGACTTCCCGCAGCCCTATCCGTTCTACGAGACCCGTAATATCGAAGGCATTCCCCGACAGCTTCCCGATGGCGTGGATCGCGCCCACTACATGGCCTACAAGGGCATGGCCGCGGCGGCGGCACCGGCCAGGCTCACCGACCGCAAGACCCGCGTATAGGAACCAGGAGATTCCCAGTGTCAGCGACAGCCACATCGACCATGCCGACAACTCGACCGTCCACCAAAACGCTCAGCATTCCGCTGAACCGCGTCGAGGGCGACCTCGAGATCCGCGCCGAATTGCAGGACGGCCGAGTCTCGGACGCCTGGAGCGAGGGAAAAATGTACCGCGGCTTCGAGAACATCCTGGTCGGCCGGGGTGTCCTTGACGGGCTGGTGATCACTCCGCGCATCTGCGGCATCTGCAGCACGGCCCACCTGACCGCCGCTTCCAAGGCCCTGGACGCCATTTCCGGAATCCAGCCGCCGTCAGACGCCATCCGCGTTCGCAACCTGACGCTTGCGACGGAACTGCTTCAAAGCGACATGCGGCAGTCGTTTCTCACGTTCGCGGTCGATTTCACAAGTCCCGCCCATCAGGCCCGTCCACTGTATCAGGAAGCGCAGCGGCGTTACGCCCCGCTGAAGGGCGAGACAGCCGTTGAGGTCATCAGGCAGACCAAGAGAATCATCGAGATCATCGCCATCCTCGGCGGACAATGGCCGCATTCTTCTTACATGGTCCCGGGCGGCGTGGCCACGGTCCCCAGTCTGACCGACCTGTTGCAGTGCAGGCACCTGCTCGCGGCGTACCGTGCATGGTATGAGCAGCGAATCCTGGGCTGCCCCGTGGAACAATGGCTCGAGGTTCGCAGCCGGACCGACCTCGATGCCTGGCTCGAACAAACCGCCGCCCATCGCGATGGCGACCTCGGTTTCTTCATCCGCTTCGCCCGTGCGGCCGGCCTGGATCAGATCGGCCGGGGGCACGGCAACTTCATCAGCTTCGGGCAATTCGATCTACCGCCTGACACGAAGGTCCGCGGCCGGGACGGCGGAACAGCGCACCTGACGCCTCCCGGATTCGCTCAAGGCACGAGGATCGAGCCGATCGACTTGGCCCATGTCGCCGAACATGTCGCTCATTCATGGTATGTGAGCTATCCCGGCGGCAGGCACCCGTCCAAGGGCGAAACGCAACCTTATGCCACCGGCGGGGAAAGTCAGAAGTACTCCTGGGGCAAGGCGCCGCGATACAAGAATCTACCGGCCGAGACAGGCGCGATGGCGGAAATGGTCATGTCGCGGAATCCGCTCTTCCTTGATCTGCTCGATCAGGGCCTGCCGAACGTCTTCATCCGTCAGCTCGCCCGCCTGGTGAGACCGGCCGAGCTGCTGCCGGCGATGGAGCAGTGGCTTTCCGAGATCACGCCCGACGGAACGTTCTACATCCCGGCTCCGTCCGATCTCGAGGGCGAGGGCTTCGGCACCACCGAGGCCGCCCGCGGGGCGCTGGGACATTGGGTGAGGATTGCCAACGCGAAGATCCAACACTACCAGATTATCACGCCCACGGCCTGGAACGGCTCGCCGCGCGATTCCGACGGGGTACGCGGACCGTGGGAAGAGGCCCTCATCGGCACGCCGGTGCGTGACCCGACGAACCCCGTGGAGCTGGGACATGTGATCAGATCATTTGACCCCTGTCTGGTCTGCACGGTCCACGCCATCCAAGGCAGACGAAGCCTGATCCGCAAGACTCTGTGAGGCCCGGGATGAAACGAATCATCTGTATCGGCAACCGCTTCGAGCCGCAGGACTCAGCAGGATCGCTGGTCTACGACCGGCTGATGGAGACCCTGCTCCCGCCGGACGTCGAGGTCATCGACGGCGGCCTCGCCGGCCTGGATCTGCTCCACTTCCTGGAGGGCGCCCAGCGTGTGGTCTTCGTGGACGCGGTGTCAGGATTCGACACGCCCGGCGGGATCGCCGTTCTCACGGCCGAACAGGCGGCCCGCAGCGTCGGCGCGACCTTCGACCACTCTGCCGGTCTGGCCTACCTGCTTGGCTCGCTGAACGGCGCGCTAGACGGCCCGGTTCCGGAGGTCTTCGTGGTCGGGATCGCGGGGATTCCGGACCATGACACGATCATGACGGCAGTTGACCTGGCTCTATCCATCACAGCGGAGGGATATCGCGAAGGCTGCCGACCGGCCGCGCCAATATCCGGAGATGCTCGATGAAGCCCGTCGCTCAAGAACGCAGCCAGGCCGATCTCCTGCAGGAGAATGCGATGCTCCGGGAGGAGGTCCGCGTGGCCCGTCAGGCTTCGGACATCACCGCCCAACTCGTGGTGCAGCAATTCGTCAAGATCGAGGAGATCCTCCTGCGAATGGAGGAGCAGACTCGAATCGAGCAGGAGCTCGGGCACAAGCTCACGGAGAAGTTGCGGGAGTCGGAGATCCGCGAACAGGAGCTGGATCGCGATCGGCAGCGCCTCGAGGACATGCAGGTGGCCGCAATCAACATGATGGAGGACATCGCGGCGGCCCGCCAGACCGCCGAGGAAGCCACGCACACCAAGAGCGAATTCCTGGCCAACATGAGCCACGAGATTCGCACGCCCATGACCGCCATCCTGGGATACCTGGAAGTCATCGCCGACAGCTGCCCGCGCCGCTGCGAGTTCGGCGCCACCGAGCATCATCAGCACCTGGGCACGATTTCACGAAACGCAAACCATCTGCTCCGTGTCATCAACGACATCTTGGATTTGTCCAAGATCGAGGCCGGGAAGATGGAGGTGGAGCGAACGCGATGCTCGATCATTCAACTGGTGGCCGAAGTCGGCTCACTGATGCGCCTGCGCGCCGACAATCGCGGTCTGAAATTCACAACCGAATTCAACGGCCCCATCCCCCGGTTCATCACCACCGATCCTGTGCGTCTCAAGCAGATCATGATCAACCTCGTCGGCAACGCCATCAAGTTCACGGAGAGAGGCAGCGTTCGTCTGCTGGCACGCATTCTGCCCGCCGGATCCGCGAACTTGGACCATGCCGAGCCCATGCTCCAGGTAGAGGTGATCGACACTGGCATCGGCATGACAGCGGAGCAGCTCGAACGGCTGTTCCAGCCGTTCTCGCAGGCTGATTCCTCCACCACCCGCAGATTCGGCGGGACCGGCCTGGGGCTGACGATCACGAAACGGCTGGCCTACATCCTCGGCGGCGACATCTCCGTGGAGAGCCGGCCGGGCGAGGGCAGCCTGTTTCGCGTCACCGTGCCGACCGGGCCGCTGGATCAGACGACATTTGTGGAGCATCCCGATGAGGCCATGCTGTCCGAGGCCCAGATCACGGCGGACAGGCAGGCTCCGGGTGATCCTCTGCATTGCCGCATCCTGCTGGCCGAAGACGGACTCGACAATCAGCGTTTGATCGCGGCCGTGCTGCGGAAGGCCGGCGCGAAAGTCGAAGTCGCGGAAAACGGCAAAGTCGCCATCGAAAAAGCGCGGGCCGCGAAAAGCTCCGGCAACCCCTTCGACCTCATCCTGATGGACATGCAGATGCCCGTCCTCGACGGGTACAACGCGACCAGATTGCTGCGCCGTGAAGGCTACACCGGTCTCATCATCGCCTTGACGGCTCATGCCATGGCTCAGGATCGCGAAAAGTGTCTCAACGCCGGATGCAACGACTACGCCACCAAACCGATCGACCGGCGGCAGTTGATCGCCGCGATTAACGGTCATCTCCGGCCGCAAGCGGCGCTGTCTTCCAAGTGTGCCGATCGCTGATCGCGCCCCCGCATGACACCAATCCTATCGCACGGAGAATCGCACCACCGCCGCCCGGCCGTCGGCATCGACGCAGCGCAGCTCGTATTGCCCGCGCGCCAGCTCCAGCCGGTCGATTTTCTCCGGTGGCAGCATCAGGCCATTCAGGAACCATGCGAGATCGCCTGTGATGGAATCGGCGGCGCCGGAATTGACCCGGGGATGTATCACGACGCGGTCCGCAACAGCGACAAACGTGCTCCCCCCGGCAGGTGCAGTGATCCGCAGATCGTGGGCCAGTTCCGGCGGCGGAGGCAGCGGGTTTCGTGCGATCCAGCGCTGGGCGGGCGGCGGGTCCTGCTCCGCGCGAAACGCCGGTGTGCAGAACAAGGAGGTGAGCAGCGGTTCTGCGGCTTCCGCACCGACGAGCTGGACCTTGCCGGCGCCGGAAAAACAGCCCACCCAGACGCCGATCGCGTAACGCCTATTGTGCCCCACCGCCCAGGCGTCGCGCCGGCCGGAGCTAGTTCCGGTCTTCCACATGAACCAGGGTAAATCGGCGTCTTCGATGCCGCGCGGCCGCCGCCTGCGGCAGGAGAGGATGTTGTCGATGGCCGCGCAGATATTCGCTCCCAGCACCCGCGCCGGCTCCGCGGGCTCGTCGGGCAGCAGCCGCGCCCTCTGGCGAACGCCGCCACGCCCCAGCGTGGCATAGCCGTTGGTCAGATCCAGAAGCGTCACCTCGCTGGCGCCGACCACGACCGCCAGGCCGCTGTCGCGGGCGGCGTGCGGCGACAGTGCAATACCGGCCGACTCGATCATCCCGACACATCGCGACAGGCCTGTGCCCTCGGCGACCAGAATGGCCGGCACATTCAGCGAGCGTCGCAACGCATCGGCGACGGATATCGGCCCGGCAAAGGTGTGATCAAAATTTTCCGGCTGCCAACCGGCACGCTCGATCGGCACGTCGTAGACCGTCGATGCCACGTCGAGCCGACCGGCATCAAATGCCGCCGCGTAGACGAAAGGCTTCAGCGCCGAACCGGGGCTGCGCCGGGCGATTGCACCGTTGACCTGGCCGGTGTGCGGCTTCCGGAAATCGCGCGACCCGAGCAGAGCGACGATGTCGCCGCGGTCGATCTCAATCACCACCACGACAACTTCCATCCCCGCCCGCAGCAATCCCGCGTGCATTTCAACCGCTCGCTCAACCTCATGTTGGAGGTCCAAATCAATGCACGTCGTGCCGCCCGCGGGTTGCCGATGCAATGCCAGCAGCGCGGCGTGCGGGGCCTCCAGTCGCGGCGGTGACGTTCGCACCCTAACCGGCTCCGCCGCGGCAACTGTCGATTCCTCCAGAGTAATCTGCCCCAGCTCCACCATCCGCCGGAGCACCACCTGCCGCCGCGCCGCCGCAACCACCGGGTGCCGGTCGGGCCGGTATCGCGATGGTGACTGCGGCAGTCCTGCCAGCAACGCCGCCTCACCAAGCGACAAGTCAGCGGCGTGCTTGCCGAAATAAGCCTGTGCCGCAGCCTCGACACCACGGATATTCCCGCCGTACGGGGCCATGTTCAGGTACGTCTCCAAAATGCCCCACTTGTCCCGGCAACGTTCAAGCTGAATCGCGCGGAACGCCTCCGCGGTCTTGGCCGACCAGGTTCGCGGCCGGTCATCCATCATTCGGGCGATCTGCATTGTGATCGTGCTGGCCCCCGACACGATCCGCCCATGCCGGACGTTCTGCCCGATCGCTCGCACAATCGCGATCGGATCGACGCCCGGATGCTGGTAGAACCGCTCGTCCTCGACGGCGACGGTGGCCTTGGTCAGCCACAACGAAATCCGATCAAGCGGCACCGGCCGCCGCCATTGATCGTCCTTGCCGACGGTGCTGAAGAGCAACCGCCCGTTCCGATCGTACACCACCGGGCTCACCGGCCAGTGATCCAACCGATCCAATGGAAACGGAAGCAGAATCCAGCAAACCGACAGCGCCGCCATGAAGACGGCCATGGACAGCACACAGCCCGGCAGCAAGCGTCGGCGCCACTGACAGCCTCGCTTTCGTTCGGGCTGGTCACTGCTCGCCTCTGCCGCCATGGCGGTCTGAATTGTCCCAATCGCGCTCATCGCTCCACCTTTAGCGAGCCGCCACCGTGGCGCGAAGCCATCGCCGGGTTGTACATACACGATGCCTCAAGCGGCGGAATCGCGAACTGCCCCGCCGTGATGACACGCAGCACGTAGCGGAAGCTGCGCCGACTCGTCGTGGCCGACGTGAAAATGATCACCCGGTCATCACGAAACTCGACCCGATCCGGCTCGCCTCCCTGGCCGACCTGCGATGCGGAATTCGCTGAGGTCACCAAAGCCGGATGCTCCACCTCCATTCCACCCGGCAGCGGATCGACGATGGCGATGTTCTCGATGACATCGCCGGTACCCAGCCCGGGCGCCGTCAGCGTGATCTCGACGCACACCGCATCCCCGACCCGCAGCGCCGCCGGATCAATCGTCGCACCGTTCCGGTCGGTCCAGATGCGCCGAACCTCCAGCTGCCGGTCAAAGAGCTCGACTCGCCGATCGACCGCCAGCCCCCGCGTTTGAGCTGTGACGAAGATGCTGCCGGTGCCGCTGCTGGTCAGCCTCACCG
The DNA here is from genome assembly GCA_035542775.1 of Phycisphaerae bacterium. Classification (GTDB taxonomy): domain Bacteria; phylum Planctomycetota; class Phycisphaerae; order UBA1845; family UTPLA1; genus DATKKX01. The sequence goes on from DATKKX010000092.1 coordinate 29,702, forward strand.
GCCCGGCATCCCATTTGAATCGCGCCGTCGCCGGCTGCTCGCTGTCAAACGAGAATCGCTGGCTCTCCCCGACGACGATCTCGCCCTCGAACTCCGCCGGCTCCCCGCTCGCCGCTTGATATCGAGCCAGCGCCGCCAGCGCCGTCGCATTCTCGAGCGTCATCCCCCAACATCCGCCCTTGCGTGCCGCCTCGAGCTTGCCCACCAGCACCGGAATCCACGCGTGATCTCGATCCAGGTCCAACAGCACAGCCAGCAGTGTCGCCTGCTGATAAACCTGCGACGCGGACGAGATGCCGTGCGGATTCCCCACCGTCAGCTCGATCGTGTCCGATGGCAGCGCCGCCCTTGCCCGATCCTTCCGCCCCATCTCCATCCACGCCGCCGCCAGATGTGCCCGGCCGGCCATGTCGAGGCGGTCAGGCCGCTCGCTAAGCCGTGCCTGCCAGCCTTCCTCAGGCTTGCCGAACCCGGCCAGCACGTAGCAGATCATCGCTCGCTGGTTCTCGGTGGCGCGCAAGTCCTCTTCATTCGCGCATTCACTCGTATACAGATTGGCCTTGAGATACTTGAGCAACTCCTCAACAAAGCGGCGCTCCGGCTCGTACCCCGCCCGCCGTGCGGCGAGCAGCAACTGCCCGACATAAGCGGACGGCCACAAATCGGATTGCCGCCCCCCGGGCCAGTAGCTGAGCCCGCCGTCCCGCGTCTGCATCGACCACAACCGAAGCAGGCCCGCATTGACCATGTCTCGAACCTGGTCAACCCGGCCCGGCCGTTCACCCGCCGCTGCAAGCAAGTCCGGCGCGCCCAGCAGTGCATACAACCGGCTGGAGGTCTGCTCCACGCAGCCGTATGGATACTCCAGGAGCTGATCGAGCGCCGGCAGCAACTCCACTTGCGGCTGACCGCTGATGGTCAGCGTCGCGCGGCCCGTGCCCGGCAGAAACTCGCCCGGCAACTCAATCGCTGTCTCTTCGCCGGCCACGACCCGAATGAATTTCGTTTCGGCCACCAGCGGTGCAATCGGCCGAATCGGGAACGTCGCCTCGCTCGTCTCGACCAGCTCCTCACCCCCCGCAAGCGTCGCCGTTGCCGTGACCTTCACGCTGACCGGCCCCATCGCCGTCGCCACGGCTTCCAGCCAGACCGTCTGCGGCATGCCCGACGCAACGGCGATGTGCCGGACCTGCCCCGGCAATTCAACGTTCAGCGGCCCGTCAACATCGAGTTCGATCGTTGCGTCAAGCTGTTGGCCGCTGGTGTTAAACAGCTTCACCGGAACCTCGAAACGGTCGTCCGGCGCGGCAAAACGCGGCCAGGCAGCCTCGACCAGCAGCGGTGTAGCCAGCGTCACCGGCTGCTCCGCGGTGCCGTATCGATCGCCCGCGACTGCCACCGCCATCAAACGGACCTCGCCCGTGATTTTCGGCAGCTCCATCGGCACGGTCAGCGTGCCGTCGGCCCCGACCGGCGCCGACACACGCCACACCACCGCCGGCGGCCGTCGCGGAATAGACACCGGACTCCGCCGGAGTGATTCGTCCTCTTCGCCGGCATCTGCGCCGATGTGAATCATGCCGGCCGGCCGCCGGTAATCGGGCAGCAGATCTCCAAACACGTCCGCGCTGGCGACCTGCAACTGACGCCTGCCGAAAAAGTGCTTCAGCGGGTCCGGCGTCGCATAGGCCGTCGTCCGCAAAATCCCCTCGTCAACGGCCCAGAGATGCACCACCGCCGGCGTCTCCGTCGGCTGACTTGCGGGCACCTCATCACCGTCATGTGCCTGCGAGGTGGCCGGCTGGCTCGACGGCTCCGTCGTTGGCTGTGAACTCACGGGCCGGGCGGGCGGGGGAACCTCCGACTCCACACGCACGGACACCAAGGCCCCCGGCCGAACCGCCGTCGGCGCGACAATCCTGATCGGCAGCGCCTGCGACCGATGATCCGTGATCAATCGAGCCAGGCCGACAGCCCGATGCGGCAGCCATTTGTCCTGCGCGGGATCGACGCCGCGAACCATCGTGGCGCTCACAAACGCCCCTCCGCGAAGCCACGCCGGAACCGGCAGGCTGACATTCGCCGTATTGCCGGTCAGCGACACCAACCGCTGCCCCACCACCCGGTCGGTTTCAAGCGTCAACAGCAACCGGCCCGGGAACGGGCTGCGTATCAACACCTCCGCGGTGCTGCCGGGCACATAGGAATCCTTGTCGAGCACGATCTCCAGCCGTTCCGGCCGGTTCAACGCGATGGTCTGCAACTCCTCCGGATTCGAGCTGGCGTAGAATTCGATGCTGCTCGTACTTCCCGACTCCGAGTCCGAGGCACACAGCCGATACTGAGCCGCATCCTTGACATCCAGCTCCAACACCTGCGGCTCATCGTTGTCCGCCGCCTCAACCTCCCCCTTCCAGACCGGCACCAGCCGCTCGACCGATTTCCACACCGGCCGCTTCTCCACCATCTTGACGACCGACTCGTGCTCGACCCGCGAAAGCGAAAGCTTGATTTTCCCCGTCGCAGGTTCGTCGCTCCCGTTCACAAAAACCCACTCGACCTCCACGGGTCCGGCCTGCGTCGAGACGACGCGGTCCGCCGGCAAGTGCAGCCCGACGTACCGGTCCGCCGTATCAACCACCACCGGAACGTTCGCCGAAACGGACCGACCGCCCGGCTCAGTCACCGTCGCCGCCACGCGCCCCTCCCACCAGCCGGCCACCTCGCCCTCGGGCACGGGCAAATCGACATCGGCCTGTCCCTCGTCATCCAGCTCGGTTTCGATCTCGGGAATCTTCCACGCCTGTTTCTGCTCCGCTGCGCCAAACGAGAACCGGGCGAACTTCGCCGACTTGTACGGCACTCGCTGAAGCTCTCCGATAACAGTGAGCGAGAGACCGGCTGCCGGCTGATCGAAGAGATATCGAGCATGAACGCCGATCGTGGGTGTCTCGCCCGGCCCGAACCGTGGCTGCTCCGCCACCGCCGTCACGGCAATACGAACAGGCACAAACTCCTCGACCAGAACCTTCAATTCGCCCAGCGCATCCTGTGACCCCGGCAGCGTGACGGCAAAGCTGTATTTCCCCAGTTGCCCATCCTCCCGCGTCGGATAGTCGCAATGAAAAACGCCCTGGTCGTCCGCGTGCCGATTCACCTGCAACTCAGACACGTTCCGCCCATCAGGTCGCGTCACGCGCACAACCAGCGGAAAAGCAGGCGGAACCTGCCCGGCCACATCCCGAATGATCCCTGTCAGATGCACGGTATCGCCCCGCCGGTACACCCCGCGTTCGCCATACAGCAGCACGTCGTACGTGGTAGGCGCACCGCGGCCGGACTGATCCACGTCGTCGAGCACCCACGGCCTCCGCTCCGGGCGCAGAAAGCTCATGTCGCCATCCCGCTCCGCCGTCACCAGCCAGACTTCGCCGTCGGGGTGCTTGTCCGGTATGTTCAGATGAACGAGCCCGGACGCGTCCGTGACACCGCGCCCCAAGGTCTGGTTGTTCTGCGACACTGCCGTCACGGTCACGCCCGCGACGGGCTCAGCCGTCCGCAGCGACGTGACCCACGCGAGCAGACCGTCGCGCTCCTGCTTCACCGTCAGGCCCAGGTCGGTCAGCATGACGATCGCCGAGCTGCTGGTCCATTCCCGGTCCGTCGCGGCGGCGGCGACGTTGAACACGCCCATCGGCCGGTCAACCAACTCGCGCAAATCAAGCAACATCTTGGCAGGCACGTTGCGAGCCAGCTTGAGCGGCAGGGTCCTCTCGGGAAGCTGCCGATGCGTTTCCTCCACTGCGCGGCGGTGATGCAACGCGGAGACGAGGTTGTTGGCGTGCAGCCGGGAGACGTTGACGCTCAGCCCGCCGACATTCACCGCCTCCACCTCAACGGCCGTATTTCCCGCGGGGCTCAAAATGCCCTCACTTAATGGAAACAGCACCGTCGGCCTGCGATCGGGGACCTCGAAAGACACCGTCTGCGGCTCACTCAGCGTTTCGCCCGCCTCCGAGAGCAACGTCTCTGCAACGGTCGCCGTATAGCGCCGGTTGCTCTCGAACCGCCCCGTCAGGATCAACCGCCCTGCCTCCAGACGGGGGCGCAAGCCCTCGACCGCCGGGTTCACCTTGACGGGCGGCAGGCTCTGCTTGCGATCCAGCTCGCGCGTGAACCACAACGTCACGTCCGCGTCCTGCTCCAGCGCAGGCTCGTCAACAGCCGCCCGCAGGATCGCGAAAACCGGTGTAACCTTGAGCTGCTGCACGACCGGGGCCCCCAGCGGCAACTCGGCGTTGTTACCGGTCAGCGCCTGGTCCAGGGTCAACCGGACATGCTCACGCCTCGGCCGGGCGGTGCGGACAACGAGACGCTCGGCCGGTTCGCTGGTCAGGATGGCTGTGTCCAGCTTCTGCCCGCCATCGACGTCAGTGACCTGCATCAGCCGCAGCAGATCCGGCGGGTTGACGGGTTGGTTGAACACCAATTCGAATGTGGCGTGTTCCCTGTCCACGCCGATGAGGTTGCACGCTCGCAGCTCCAGCGTCCTCGTCTTGAACTGGAAAACGGTCTCGCCAGCCAGCCGCCGTCCGAGCTGGGCCTCGGCATCGGCCGCGGCACGCACGGTGAACACCCGGCCGGGCGGCAGAGGGGCGTCGAGCCGGAACTCCAGACGCTGCGGCGCCACCCACGTCCACTGCCCCGCCAGTGCCGGCGTCACGGTAAACGGCGAACGCGTCAGCGGCCGACCAGCCTCTTTCCCTTCGGCCAGCGGCTCATCGAAGGTCAGCGAGAGCCGGTCCGTCGAATCAACCTCGCTGGTCGGTGCCGCCGCGACAATCCGCACCGCCCGCCGCCCGGCTCTGATCTCCGCGCGGATGCAGAACAACCCCACCGCGTTGAGCACGACCAGCACCGTTGCGAGAATCCAAAACCGGAGGGGAATACGGGACATCTGTTTGACTCCTTTCAAACACGGACGGGCGGCACCTCCTTGCACCCGATGAGCATTACGATGAAAGCGGCTCGGAAGATCGACGAATCCCCCCTTTGTTCCGTCTCCGCGGATTCGCGCGGTGGCCGACCGATGGTTGCGGCTGGTGCAACGGGGCTCTCGATCGGTCGGCCGCCATCCCAGCGCTACAGGCGTCCGAGACAGACGGCGCTCCGGCGACGGTCCATGCTATCCGCCGATATCGCTGGATCCAACACCGACGAACACCTCCTCCAACCGAACGCACCGGCGCCGAGGTTCCGGCAGCCGATACGTACCGGCTCGATCGTAACCCTCTGCCATTGACAGTGTTGTGGCCCGACAGACCACTGGAGGGTTAGACCGCAGGGGAACTTGCCTGGCCCGTGCCGGCCCCCGGCCCCGGGATTCTCGAATAGTGGCCGGGTTCGGCCCCACCGGCCTCCAGGATAAACGAACTCTATTAGCTCCCGATCGTAGCATCTGTAGTCCTCATGGCGGCTGTTCAGCGTGCCGATTCGCCCATGAGGACGTTCAACCCGTCGCCTCTCGCCCTACTGATGGAGTATTATCGGTGGCCTGGGAGGGGGAGTGAGCGTCGCAAAGGCAGCGCAGGCCGGCAGCAGGGAGCGATTCTATGTGCGGTATTGTCGCGTATACGGGCTTTCGCGAGGCACAACCGATTCTCCTCGAAGGGCTGAAGCGGATGGAGTACCGCGGCTATGACTCCGCGGGCATCGCCATACAGAGCGACGGCACGCTGCAAATGAAGAAAGCCCCGGGGCGTATCTCCGCCCTGGAGGCCAAGCTCGCCGCTGAACCCATGACCGGAACCTGCGGCATGGCCCACACGCGCTGGGCCACGCACGGCGAGCCCAACGAAGTCAACGCCCACCCGCACCTCGACGCCAGCGGCCGGATTGCCCTGATCCACAACGGCATCATCGAGAACTACCAGACGCTCCGGACCTACCTGGAAGACAAAGGAGTGAAATTCGCGAGCCAGACCGACACCGAGGTGCTGGTCCAACTGATCGGCCACTTCTACAACGGCGACATCGAGCTGGCCGTGCGGACCGCCCTGCGCGACGTCCGCGGCACCTACGGCATCGCCGTGCTCTGCTCCGATGAGCCCGGTAAGATCGTCACCGCCCGCAAAGGCAGCCCCTTGATCCTCGGCGTGGGCGACGAAGAGTACCTGATCGCTTCCGACGCCGCGGCGATCATCCAGCACACCACCCAGGTCATCTACCTTTCCGACGGCGAGATGGCCGTCGTCTGGAGCGACGGCTTCCGCACCATGACGCTCGACGCCCTGCCGGTCACCAAGGCCGTCACCGACCTGGAAATGACGCTCAGCGATATCGAGTTGGGCGGGCACAAGCATTTCATGCTCAAGGAGATCATGGAGCAGCCCGAAGCGGCGTCCAACTGCATGCGCGGCCGCGTCAACGCCGAGGAGGGCTGGATCCACCTCGGCGGCGTGGCCAAGTTCATGCGCGAGCTGGTCCGCACCAAGCGATTCATCATCACCGCCTGCGGCACAGCCTGGCATGCCGGCCTGCTCGGCGAGTACCTCTTCGAAGATCTGGCCCGCATCCCCACCGAGGTCGAATACGCCTCGGAGTTCCGTTATCGCAACCCGATCATCGACGACGGCACTGTGGTCATCGCCATCAGCCAGTCCGGCGAGACCGCGGACACCCTGGCCGCCCTGCGCGAGGCCCGGGACAAGGGCGCTCTCGCCCTCGGAATCGTCAACGTCGTCGGCTCGACCATCGCCCGAGAGGCTGACGCCGGCGTTTATCTGCACGTGGGGCCCGAGATCGGCGTGGCCAGCACCAAGGCCTATATCGGGCAGGTGCTGGTGATGAGCATGATCGCCCTGATGCTCGGCCGGCGGCGGAACCTGTCGCAGCCCGATCTCAGCGCCTACCTGCAAGCACTGGATTCGCTTCCCGGTAAGATCGAGCAGATCACCCGGCAAAGCGAGATGGTTCGGGAGGTCGCCGAGGAATACAAGACCGCCAACAACTGGCTGTACCTGGGCCGCGGCTACAACTATCCGACAGCTTTGGAAGGCGCTCTCAAGCTCAAGGAAATCTCCTACGTGCATGCTGAGGGCATGCCCGCGGCGGAGATGAAGCACGGCCCTATCGCCCTGATCACGCGGGACATGCCGGTGGTCTTCATCGCCACGCGCTCCACGCAGTACGAGAAAGTGGTCAGCAACATCGAGGAGGTCCGCGCCCGCGGCGGGCGGGTCATCGCCGTGGCCACCAAAGGCGACAAGGAGATCGCCCGCCTGGCCAAGCACGTTTTCTACGTCCCCGACATGCCTGAGCCGTTGCAGCCCATGGTGGCGATCATCCCGCTGCAATTGCTGGCTTATCACATGGCGGTACTGCGCGGCTGCGACGTGGACAAGCCGCGGAACCTGGCCAAGAGCGTGACGGTGGAGTAGGAGCGGGCGGCTCTAGTACAATAGCCGCCAGTGGAATACCACGCTGCCGTCTGCCCAAGGAAGCTGAATAATGGTTGCTCAGCCGCACGTCCCGATCAACCGTAATCAGATTGCGGAGTTCTGCCGCAAGTGGCGAATCGTGGAATTCTCGCTGTTTGGGTCCGTCCTGCGAGACGATTTCCGGCCTGATAGTGATGTGGATGTGCTGGTGCGTTTCGAGCCTGACGCCCCCTGGAGCCTGTTGGACATCGTGACCATGATGGCGGAGCTCAAGGAGATGTTCGGGCGGGAGGTCGATCTGGTTGAAAAGGACGCCATCCGAAACCCATTCCGCCGCCAATCGATCATGAGGACGCACCAGGTGATCTATGCCGCGTGAAAAAAGCGACATCGCCTGCCTATGGGACATGCTGGACGCTGCTCGGGCGGTGACGCTCTTTGTGCAGGGTCGCTCCTTCCAGGAGTATTCCGCCGACCTCATGTTGCGGTCGGCGGTGGAGCGGCAGGTTGAGATCCTCGGAGAGGCGGCGCGCTGTGTATCCCAGGAGTTCCAGCAGTCTCATCCCCAGATTCCGTGGCAAGGGATCATCGGGCAACGGCACGTCTTGGCGCACGACTACGGGGGTATCAAGCACGACCGGCTGTGGCGCGTGGCGACTGAGCTCGTGCCCCGGCTGATCGAGCTGCTCGAGCCGCTCGTTCCGCAGGAGCCTCCGGAGCCAAAATCCTGAACGACAGGCCCTCGGCGAGGGCTGCTCGGGCGCGCGACGACATTGCTCTAACGTCCACTGGATGGCCTTGCCGCATTGTCTTTCAACTATAATGCACCCCCATGCGAGCTGGGCCATCATCGTCCACGGGGGAATCCGTCAGGATCTACTACATCCGTGCGCCAGAACCCACTCCTTCCGGCGAGGGCTTCCTTGCCCTTCGAATCGGGATACTCCTGCTATGGCTGCCCATCTACGTCGTAACAGAGTCGGGCGTCGATTGGATCTTCGAGAAATTGGGCCGTCCAACGCCCTGGAGCCTCTGGGCTGCAGCCGTGGTGCTGTCCGTGATCGCGCCGGTCGCCGGGATCCTATACATTGGATGGCTTGCCGGAGGAGGCCCGCTCAAACGCCGTCGCCGAGCCAGGCTCACTCGAACGGACGCGCTCAGCGGCGTCACGGAACCGCCTCCAGACCGCGGGATCGAGCTAGCTCTGCGTGCCGGAAGGACCCCGAGCAGGCGATTCGCCTCTTCATTGAAACGGATCCCGGTCGGCAACATCGTCCTCGCCGAATCGGAGTCACACCGGCTGGCCCGCCAACCCGCCACCAGCGCTATCCCGTTCGAGCCGATCGATCTCGCCGACGACCGCGAGCGATTGGCCGCCCTGCGCCAGATGGACCACGGGAAGCTTGCGCGAAGCCCGGTACTGCGTAAGGTCCGAAAGATGTTCAAGCTGACCCTCCCTCGCTTTCGGCAGAGACCCTATTACTTCTTGGACATCTTCGCATTCTGCCTCTGCCTGGCCATCGCGTGGGCCTCGGGGTGTTTCCTCAGCGGGACGTGGTACTCAGTGCTCAATACGCTCCGCGATCTCGCAGTCCTCGACGCCGCCGTCGCCTCGCTGTTTCGGGAGGACCACTGGTGGCTCGTGCCCGGGGGGCTTATCTGCCGCAGGTTCAGGTTCTGGCGAAAGGGCGTCAGCGTGCAGCTCTTCACCCGGGCGGACACGCCGCTGTTCCTCGACGCCAGGGATGGCACGGGCCTGGTTCTCGATGAAGACCGCCTCCGGCGCTTCTCTTACTCAAAAGAAGATCTGCCGGCCGTCATCGCCGCGTGGATCAGTCGCGCCCGGACGCCCAGCCTTGAGGAAGTGCGCGCCTTCGTCGGGCAGGATTCTGCTCCAGATTCGCGGACGCGGGCACCGAGCCGGACCGCATAGCTGGCTCAGGTCTCTATTCGATCGCCTCTTGTATCTCCCTCATACGTTGCCGCAACTCTTTCGGGAGTGCCCGAATCAGTGCCGCGTCCAGCAGCCCGACCGAGAGAAGATCCCTGATGTGGACGCGATCGATGTCGCGATATGACTGCAGCTTCATCCGCACCAGCGACGGCAGGTCGACCACCAGGAAGCCCGCCTCGCTGCGAACCGCTGATCCCGCATCCGGCGCCGGATGCGCGTAGTGCGGGCGAATACGCTCGTTCGCGAAGACGAGATGCACGCCGGTCTTCGGGTTCGGCCGGCGCCGGTCGACGAACATCACGACACCGAGCACATCCACGGGCATCAACCCGAGGGGCCGCAGCGCTTCCGTCACGATCGCAAGGTCCTGGCGGCGGATCAGGAGATCAACGCCCTTCGTGGCTCTGACGGCCCCGTCGTCGACCGTAGCCACCCACGCCGCCACTGCGTTGCCGCCAATGACCGCATAATGAATACGCGCCTTGTCGAGCGCTTTACTGACTTTGCGCAACAACCTCTCGACGCGATCAACCGCCATGACTTGTCCCCGAAAATTCGGCCGAACCGCTACCATGGTTACCAAGATAGTGACCTGTGCCGTTTCCGACAAGCGAAAGGTGAGGGTCGCGCCTTCGCCACGTCTCTCAGAGGCGATTTGTTGGCTTCTTCATCTTCGCCCGAAGGGCCTCCAGCAGATCATCCACTTCCATCTGCCCCATCCTGGTCTGCGTGACCACCATCTGCGTGCCGACGAAGACCGGGTTCGGGATATTGCCGCCGTGATCGCGCCAGGACTCCGGATCGACGCAGGAATTGACCGCCTGGAGGAGCTCCTCTCGCACGGCCTGCCGGGCCTCTCGAACGGCGGCGCGGACCACGCGCTCCATAGCCTCTTTATCGCGGGACAGCGAGACGTTGCCGTACTTGGCCAAGGCCTTGACCACCCTGTCGATGTATCTGGCAAGCTCCTCGTCGTCGGCGTAAAGCAGATCGGCGCACTCGTAGGTGCAGGTCATCGTGGCTCGGCTCAGGTCCTCCCTGGTCGACACCTCCACCACCCCTCGCGAGACATCGAACGCAAGCTGCGTCTCGCCGGCTCCGGCGATATCCAGGATCATCGCCAGCAGATCGTCGCCGCAGACATTGGTCGCCGCGATGGAGATCTCGGTGTCCTTGCTGATGCCCGCGGCGTCGAGGGCCGCCCAGTTCGGCGCGACGCTCACGTCGCAGAGCCTCGCCATGCGCTCGAGCGCATCCTGAAGCTCCACCTGGTTCAACTCGATCCGCGGCACGCGCCGGCTCAACCGGCACCGGACCTCGTAGTCAACGTCGCTCTCCCAGGCGTACCGCCGAGGACCGGGCGCCCGCTCATCCGGCGCGTTTGCCCTCCGTGGCTCGCGACTCGCGCGATTGCCCCCCGCGGGCGGATCATTCGCCGCCCGGATCTCCGCGTATCCAGCCGCCATCACCAACAAAAACGCGCTTGTGATCATCAATCGAGACATGTCGGCCTCCCGGGCACATCCCGCTGGTCGGCAGGCCGCACCCGATCCCCCCGCGCCCGACCGGCGTCCCTCGCCCGGCCCGATCGGTGGCCCCGCCCGGCATGATGTCGCCGTCTGATTGTTTCCTCCTGATGCGCGGATGTCGACCACGCCACCAGCCAGGGGCGGCTCGCTCCGCTCGCACGCCCCTGGCAACCATCGTACGCCCTCCGGGCGATGGGCCGTGGACTGTCGTGACCGGGGGTAGGAGCGGTGATGTGTCGGGCGGTTCGGCGGGCGATGGCACGGGTGGGCGGAAGAAACGCGCGCACTTCGTGGCAATTCGTGGCAAATGCTGGGAGGTTCTTGGCTGTTAGCCATCCGGGGCCACCGTCCGCGGTCCGCGGGTCTGGGGCGGTGGGGCCGACGCCCTTGTCGGCAGCCTGGGGTCTTCTCAGAGGCAGCTGAGGCTCTCCGCCGCTCTGCCGCCGGTGAGGGCACCGGCTCGACTTCGGGGTGCAAACCGCCGAGATCCGCCGCAAACGCTGGGAAGCTCTTAGCTGATAGCTGTTGGCTGTTGGCTGTTGGCTGTTAGCCATCCGGGGCTGCCTTCGCCGCTTTCGTAGATGCGACCCGTGGGGTATCCCCAGTCGCCAAACATTCTTTTCTTCTGCACATTAGCGCCTTTTGGTGCAATCGAGCGCCAGCGCCGTTATCTGGCGTCGGGCAATCGTCCATTCAAAGCCATCAGCTCAGGAGGGCAGATGACGCGGAGCGGGCGCGGCGGCAGCGTGGCCGGGATGCACGAAGCCCGGGTCACAAGCTCTTTTCAATATACCTAACAGATCGCGAAAAGTCAAATGGAAATTACAATGCGAGGGGTCAATGGGCCGACGGGCGAAAGAAAGCGGGGGCGAGTAGCGGTAGGGAGCAAGGGGATTAACGCGGAACAGGAAACGCGGAATTCGGAACGGGGAACCGGGGAGGCGGAGCGAGAGGCTGCGGCTTGCGAATGCACGGACAAGGCAGCCTTGTCCGTGCCACCCTTCTATTGGCC
>DATKKX010000093.1:0-17128 GCA_035542775.1 Phycisphaerae bacterium
TGAACTCCGTTCATGGGGCCGCGGACGTCTGGAGGGGACTAATCACCAGAGAGAAACAGGAGACATCCTACTGCAATACTGCGTCGTCGGCCATTGCCTGCCGGAGCTTGGCCACGGCGGAAAGCTGAATCTGCCGCACCCGCTCCTTGCTGACCCGCATCATTCTGCCGATTTCCTCCAAGGTCTGCCGCGTTCGCCCCTCTTCCAGGGGGAAGCGCCGTGCCAGGACCGTCTTTTCGACATCCGTCAGATCCGCGTTGTCCATGCGGAGGATTCGCCGCAGCCGCTCGGCGAAGAGGGCCCGCTGATCCTGCCGGGTCTGGTCCGGCATGTCGCTCTTCTCGAAGTCCTCGTCGTAAGACCCGCTGATCTTGCCGCGGCGGCGCGAATCCTGTATGGCCGCTCTGGCAAACGCCCGCAGAATGGCGTTGCAGGCGTACGTGCTGAAGCGGAAGCCCCGCCACGGATCGAACGTGTCCACCGCTCGCAGAAGGGCCATCATGCCCTCGCTGCTCATGTCGTCGCGATCCAGGTTGTCAAATCGACTGCGGCCGATGAGGTCGTAGACCAGGCCCAGGTTCGCCTCCACCAACCGCGTGCGGACCTGATGGTAGCGCTGTGCCCACATGGAATAGTCGCGTTTCTTGGACGAATGCACGGAGCGATCGGCCGCCTTGTACAAGCGACTGAGCTGATAGCCGCAAAAGTGCAGTTGCTTGAAAAGTAAGGTCTCTTCGTCCGGCCGAAGCCGACCCGATCCGACCGCGGCCCCCGGCCAGTCAGCGAACAACCGATCCTCGATGCGCCGGGAGCGCAACTCCGCATTGGTAATATAGGGAGGCGGCTGCATCCAGGTCTTCATTGACCGCCGGTGGGATGGTTTTGTAGTAATGCGAAGCATGTCAAACCTTCTCTCTGAACCCCCTTGGGGTTCCCGATCCTGCTCGCCTCATGAGGGGGGTTCTCTGCTGCCCGTTTATTTCGCTCTCTTTCCATGTATACCGATTCCGGGCGCATTTGTTTCCAGAATTCTGCGCCAAACAGCACTTTTTTAGTGCTATTTTTGCTCCGCGTCAAGATCGATTGCCGCAAATGGTCGCCGTCGTTCAAAATCAACGCTTGGCGAAGGTAATGGATACTAATAGATAAACAGATTAATAAGTTTTAATGGCATGAATAACACGAAGGCGGCTGCAGGGCGCGACATGCCGGTGTCGCGTCGCGGCCATGATGGCGTAAAATCGCCACGGACGCCCAGCAGCAGGAACCACAGGAGAAGCCGATCGATGTGCGGAAGCCCTGGCGCTATCCCCCGCTCGACCCGGAGCCTGATCCGGACGACAGGCCGGAAGTCGCTGGATTCGAGCCCAGCGAACTCGGCGTGCGCGTGTCGATCACGGCGGCCAACGCATCCGACAGCGCCACCGCCATCTGTCGAAGACCCGCTTCCCACTGCCCCGGCTCGCTGAGCGCCGTGTTCATTCCCTGCGCAAATTCGGTCGCGTAGGTCTCGCGGAAACGCTTGCCAATGTCCGACCCCGCGCAGTCCCCCGAGAAAACGGTGCCCGACGCCAGTGCGGTCGCCAGCAGTAACTTGATACGGTTGCTATAGCGTACAAACGATCGGGCCTTCATTTTGGGACCTTCCCCGTTCGGCGATCAGGCACCGCGACCAGACCATCGTCTTTATCGGATGAACATCAGTCCAGCGGCCAGCAACACGACCGGTGTTCGTTTCGCGCCTCCGGTGTGCGGTCATATCGGACGCTCGACCGACACCCCGCTCGGCCCTGCGGGGCTTAACCGGTGACCCCTTTGATCCGATAAACACCTCAGCAGACCGCCCGCTCTGTCGATTTCTCGCCGTGACGCTGCCTCGGCAGTCCGGGCCGCGGATATGCCGACCGGGCGGTGGTACGTCACGCGGGAGCAGTTTTTGAAAACTGAATTGATACGACAGGGATCGGTCTTGAGGAGTCTCTACATTCTCCTCGCTCTCGCCGCTTCCGCACAAGCGGCGCCCGATACGCCCGGGCCATCAGCGGATGGGCGGATCACCTCTCGACTCGAAGACCGTATCATCAAGTCATTCGACTTCGATGAACGCAAGGTCGGCAACTATGAGTCCATGCCCCGCTACTGGCGGCAGATCCGTGAAAGCGGCTACCCCCGTTTCCTGGAGCCTCGTTTTGACTACGAGGTCGGCCACACCGCGCCGCCGTCGCTGCGCTTCACACTGGCCGGAGGCAATCTGGGCGCGGCCTATCTGGCCAAGGACATCGACGTCCACCCCAACGCCGATTATCAGATCACCGCCTGGATTCGGCCGTCCGGCCTGATCCATGCCGGCGCCTACGTCACTGCCTATTATCTCGACCACGCCCTTCGCAAGATCGAGGCCAGCGAAAGATCGAGCCTCATGGTGCGCGGGGCCGGCGCCGACGAGCCCTGGGTGCTGGTGACCATCCATCTGCCCGGCGGCTTCGAGAATGCCCGCTGGCTGGGGCTGTCCTGTCGCCTCGAGCAAATGTCCGAGCGGTCGGTCAGCGCCGACGAGCTGCGGCCGATCTATTACCGCGACGTCCATGCCACGGCCTGGTTCGACGACATCACCATCCTGCGCCTGCCCCGGCTCACGCTGGAGCTGGGAGCGCCCGGCAATGTCTTCACCCGGCAGCAAGCCCTGACCTGTACCGCTCGGGTGGCCGACACCGACGGCGCGGGCCTCAGCTCCACGCTCAACATCTCCGACGCCGACGGCCTCGACATCGACACCCGCGTAGTGCCGGTGGTGGCCCTGGATGAGCCCGGCCCGGTGCTGAACCTGCAGGACCTCGCGCCCGGTTGGTATCGGGCAGTGCTGTCGGTCCGTATCTGCGATGCGATCACTCTCAGCCGCGAGCAGTCTTTCATCCGTCTCAACGCGGATCTGCCGACCGCGAAAGAGCGTCGTCCCGGCTTCGGAATCATCCTCGATCCCACGGCCAAGCTGTCGACAAACGTGCACCTGGACCTGTTGCGGCTGCTCGGTCCCGGCGAGGTCAAGGTACCCTTATGGCGGCGGGACATGGGCGAGGACGTGATCGTCAAGGGCGATCCGCATCTCGACGATCTGCTCCGCGTCTTGCACGGCGACGGGATGACCCTCGCCGCGGTGCTGGAGGATCCGCCGGAGACGCTGGCGCGAATCTGCGGCCATCCCAAGATGACGCTTCTCGACGTGCTCGGCAGCCCGCCGGATCAGTGGCGGCCCCATCTGGCGTTCATCATTGCCCGGTACGGGCCGCAGATCCGGGCCTGGCAAATGGGTGGCGAGGACTCGCCCGCCGCGCCAGGCGATCCACGCCTGGCCAAGGCTTTGTCCAACGTCCGCGCGGAGCTGCAGCCGCTCATCGGGCCGGCTGATCTGGTGGTTCCACAGTCCCTTGCACAGCAGCGAGCTACCGCGGCATCACCGGCTGTCGACATCGTCTCGCTCACGGCTCCGCCGCATGTTTCGGCGGCCGGCCTGCTTGAACAGATGGCCGCCCCGCAGGGATCGGCTTCTCTCCGCCGATGGGCAACCATTGAGCCGCCCCAGCGTGAGCGATATGACCGGCACATCCGTTTGAGCGAGCTGGCCCGGCGCATCATCACCGCCCGGGAGAGCGGCATCGAGACGGTCTTTCTTCGCCAGCCGTGGAGCATCGATACCACCGAGGGCGACACTTCCGTCGCGCCGGGCGAGGACTTCATCATCTACCGAACGTTGGCCCAGGCCCTCGGCGGCCTGAAGCCCGACGCGCCCATCTGGATCGGCGAGGGCCTCCACGCCAGGCTGTTCGTCGACGATAGCGATGTCGGAGCCATCGCCGCATGGACCGACGGCGACGGGATCGGTTCGATCAGGACAGTTTTGAACATCGGCCCTGGCGCCCGGCGAATCGACATGTGGGGCAATGTGAGCGATCTTCAGGCCGCCCCGGGCGGACAGGAAATCGCGGTCGAAGCCATGCCGGTCATCATCGCGCCGGTGCTCGTGCCGCGAGCCAGGGCTCTGGCCGGATTCGCCGTCGTGGAACCGACCTTCCAGGCCACCGTGAACGAACAGCACCGCGTGCTCGTCCTGACCAACCCGCGACCGTCAAAGCTGCAAGGAATGTTGACGCTCCGGGAGCCATCCGGATGGCAGATGCAGCCCAGGAAAATCCCGCTCGACATCGCCCCGGACGAGCAGGCCAGGATCGACGTCGCATTCGAGCTTCCCAGCAACCAGGCGGTGGGCGACTATGTCCTGCAAGGCCGGTTGCTGCTGGAAGGCGATGCGTTGGACGGGCTCACCATGCGGGCGCCCCTGTACGTCCGCACCCCCGGCCTGGATGTCAGCGTCGTGAGCAGCCGCGAAGGGCCCGGCCTGACGATCTTTCAGCGGATCACCAACCACACGCAGGAGAGCCTCAACCTCCAGGGGGCGGTGCTCGCCGCGGGCCGGCCGCGGCAGTGCCGCGTCATCGCCAATCTGGCTCCCGGCCAGACGGCGGTGCGTCAGTATCAGCTCGACAACGCCGCCACGCTCGCGGGCAAGCCGATCCGCGTCTCGGTTGAGCAGGTCAACGGCCCTCTGCGCCACAATACGCTGCTCCGCCTGGAGTAGAGCCGCTTCGCTTCTTCAACAGCCGCGCGATCGGTCACTTTGCGTTGCGCGGCGGAGAAGGACTACCGGTCGGCTTTTTGGAACACCGCCACTTTTGTGGAGAAGCCCCGAAAGAGACGCTGACTTTGCAGCAGAGCATCGAAACCGGTGAGCATCGCGCCGAGGCTGTAACCCAATGCTTCTCCCGCCGGGCGCCATGAACGAATCGACTTGCCGATAACGCGCGAAAGCAAGCTCCAGTAGCCCGACAGAACGCGACAGGCGATGCCGCCGGCGCCGACCTGGCCGTTGGCGATGAAAAAAACCGGGCTCAGTTCGAGGAGCCGAAAGCCCATCGGCCCCAATACGTCTTCGTAGTCGCGGAGGGCGTGATAGGATTGATTGGCGTCGGCCGGCAGCGTGCGAGCGGGAAAGTCGTCAGATATCAGCAGGCGGCCGCCGGGCCGGACCGCCCGGGCACAATTCGCCAGCGCGGCGCGGAAGAGATCGTCCTCCGTGATGTGAAAGAGCACGTCCATCGCGGAGACCCAATCGAAGCCGGACTCAGGGTGGATCGAGGCCGGCAGGCCCGCGGCGACGTCGCACACTTCAAATCGGTAGCGTGGATATGTCATGCGAAGCCGCTCGATGGCGGTCGCAGAGATATCGATGCCCCAGACGTCCGTCACGCCGAGCCGCCGGTAAAGATCGATGTAGAAGCCGGTGCCCGTACCGATGTCCAGGACGCGCGCGGCTGCCGGGAGGTTGTGGCGCGAGGCCAGTCGAACGAAATGCCGGCGGCGAAGGCGATACAGCCAGTGGTTGTAGTTTTCGCCGAGGCCGATGTAGCCCACCGCCTCGAAGCAGCCGGCGGCCTGATGGCGACGGATCCAATCATCGGCGGTGCGCGGACGCAACGGCTCTTGATGCGAAGCGGTTTCGCCCAGCGGCTGTTGTCCATGCGGGCCGATGGCAGTCATGGCCGCAATATACCGCACCCGGGCTTGCAGTGTGCGGCGGTTTCTCTCAAACTGGTGCCAGCAGCACCCGGCTGTCGATGTCGCAAAGGCAGTTCAGCACTCAGGAGGAAGCAGACATGACCCATCCTGGCGAGCCGTCTTCAGCTCACGGCTATCACATTGCATCGCCGGCCCCGAGGAGATCAGTCTTCTGGTATTGCGGGCTCATGACGACGCTGTTCGCGATCTCACTGTCCGGGGCCTGCCGGCCCAGATCCTGGGGGCGCGCGACAAGCGGACCGCCGACCAGTAGCGGGCCGTCGCTCACGCTGCAGGACAGCAGCCAGGCGGCCGAGCAAGCCAAAATGAAGGAGGAACTGGTAGCCCGCCTCAAGTTGCTCGTGAAGGAGGCAACCGTGCTGAAGCTGGTCGCGGCGCCGGATGCGCCCACCGAGCCGGGCACGGACACCCACTTCGGGGGGCTGCCTTACGCGGAGGAGGGCGACAAGTGGCCGGTTTGCACGACCTGCAAGAAGCCCTTGTCCTTCATCTGCCAGCTCAACATGAAGGATCGCAAGGATGCCGACCCGCCCTCAAGCGGACTGTACACGGTATTCTACTGCTGGAAGTGCTCTCCCGATGACCCGAGCATGCTGCGGCGCGGCGAGTGGCTGGTGAAGTGCTACCCGCACCCGAAAAAGAAGGCAGCGATAAAGTTGAAGGACAAGAGCGACAAGGCCACTCGCACCAAAAGCTGCACCGTCGAGTACCGTCTGGTCGATTCGTTGCCGGATTGGGAGGGCCTCGGAACACGAGACCCCGAGCTCATGCTGGCTTGGTTATTCAACACCGGTCCGGAGCCCGGCGAGGCATACGAGGAAGAGCGTGAAAAGTTGATCAAGCACAAGGAGAAGGAAGCGGTTTCGCAAATCGGCGGGTACCCCGTATGGATTCTGTTCGATTCCACACCCCTGTGCGGGGTGTGCAACAAGCCCAAAGCTCTGCTGGTGCAGATCAAGTCAGAAGAGGCTGCCGGGCTCAAGTGGGGCGACTCGGGCTCTGTGTACTTCTTCGTCTGCCCGGAACATTCTGCGACAGTGGATCTGTTCATGCAGTGCCAGGAGAAAGAGCCTGAATCTGCCGTGGAGCCGGTGTCAGCCGCTCGCATCCTTGCTCCGTGCCAGGCTGGCTAACGGCGAGGCGAGGAACTTGCGGTGGCAGGCGGGACAAAGGTCGTAGCGGAGGGCGCGATAGACCTGGTCCTCGATCGCATCGAGCGAGTGATTCTCCAGCTCGGCGAGAGTGCGGCGGATCTCGGCTTCGTGGTCGTGCTGCAAGTCTCTCTCGGTGAATTCCAGCGTGCCCGCCGCGGCGAAGGCCTCGATCTTGACGATATAGTGATTGGAGCCGTTGGGCTCCAGGTCCAGGCCGCAGCCGTCGCAGCGATAACGAATCATCTCGCTCCCCCTGACAGCTCCACCAGCATGGCCAGCTTGCGAGCGGCGCTGCCGCTGTCGATGGCGGCCGCGGCGCGGACCACGCCGTCACCCCACGACGACGCGATGCCCGCCACCAGCAGCGCCGCCGACGCGTTCAACAAAGTGCAATCGCGGCAGGGACCGGCCTGGCCCGCGAGGACCGACCGGATCACCTCGGCGCTGGCCTGCGGGCTGTCGGTCAGCAGCGCTTCGATCGGCACAGAAGGCAGACCAACATCCTCCGGGGACAAGGTGTCGGCCTGGAGCCGGCCGTCGCGCAGCTCGATGAAACGGCTCGGCCCGGAGATGCTGAAGTCACAGACACCGCCGTGGCCATGAACAACCACGGCGTGGACGGCACCGAGCTCGCTCAGCGCCTGGGCAATCCTGTCGAGCAGGCCCGGGCTGGGGACGCCGATGACCTGACGCCGCACGCCAGCGGGATTGGTGAGCGGCCCGAGCAGGTTGAAGATCGTCCGCCGGCCCAGCTTCTGCCGGGCGGTCAGGGCGTGTTTCATCGCCGGGTGCAACTGAGCGGCGAAGAGGAAGCCGATGCCCGCTTCGCGGATGCAGCGGCTGACCACCTCCGGTGTCCCATCGATGTTCACGCCGAGAGCCCGCATGACCTCAGCGGAGCCGCTCTTGCGGGTGTTGGTGCGATTGCCGTGCTTGGCGACGATGGCCCCGGCGCCGGCGGCGACGATGGCCGCGGCGGTGGAGACGTTGAAGGTGCTGACCCCGTCCCCACCGGTCCCGCAGGTGTCCACGGCATTGGGATCGGCACACTCCACGGCGACGGCGTGCCGCCGCATGGCCTCGGCCGCGCCGACGATCTCCTCCACCGCCTCACCCTTGTCCGCGAGGGCCGCGAGCAACCGCTCGATCCGCTCGTCGGTCAGGCGGCCCGACATGATCTCGGTGAAGAGGTCGGCGGCCTCGCGGCGGGACAAATCGCGGCCCGCGAGGACGGCGCTGGTCATTCTGTCAATGAGATCACTCATGGTTGGGCGGGCACGGCCGCGACGGTGGCGCCCTGGCATGGAGCGGTCACCACCACCTCCGCCGAGACGCCGTACAGTGTATCGTACTGCTTTCTGACGGCGGTTTCGACCGCGCCGACGGTCTGCCGCGGGGCGATCGCCACAATGCAGCCGCCGAAGCCGGCGCCGGTCAGGCGGGCGCCGAAGACGCCGGGAACGCGGCGGACCACGTCGGTCAGATCGTCGAGCTCCCGCGACGAGACCTCGTAGTCGTCCCGCAGAGAGAAATGACTTTCGTTCATGAGACGGCCGAGTGTTGCGAAATCGCCGCGCCGCATCGCCTCCGCGGCGGCGCGAGTGCGATCGATCTCGGTAATCACGTGCCGGGCCCGTCGCAGAATGAGGCCAGTCATCGTCGAGCCGCATTCCCGAAGCCGCTCCGGTGTCGCATCGCGCAGGGAACCAATCGCGGAATCGGCTTTACGAAGATGTTCGACCGCCGATCCGCATTGGCGGACCCGCTCGCCGTAAGTCCCTTCGGATAGCTTGTGACGGCAGCGGCTGTCGATGACCAGCAGGACGACATCCTCCGACGGCCAGGGGACGAGTTCGGTCCGCTCGTCGCGACAGTCGATGAGCAGGACGCTGCCGGCCTCCGCCAACCCGCACACGAGTTGATCCATGATGCCGCAGGGAACACCGGCGTAGTTGTGCTCCGCGCGGCGACAGGCTCGCGACACCTCCAGCCTGGGCAAGGCAACACCGGCCACGCTCAGCAGCGACAGGGCCACGGCCATCTCCAGAGCAGCGCTGCTCGAAAGGCCGGCCCCGACGGGCAGGTCGTTGTCGAGATAGAGATGAGCTCCCCTCAGGGCAGCCCCGACTTTGAGCAATTCCGCCGCGACGCCGCGGGGATATGCCTCCCAGCTTCCCGCGGCAGGGCGCCGGATATCGTGCAGATCAAACTCGGCGAGGGCGTCCGGACCGGTGCTGTATACAGAGACACGATCGCCGCCCGCCGGCCCTGCGACGGCATAAACCGCCCGGTCGATCGCAAAGGGCATGACCATGCCGCCGTTGTAATCGACATGCTCGCCGATCAGGTTGACGCGACCGGGAGCCCGGACAAGCACAGTCGGCGACGACCCGGCGAATCGCCGACGATACGCCACCACCATGTCTTCCGCGTTGACCAAGGGATGCTCCCCAACAATAATGCGTCAGCGGAGACTCTAGAAGTCCCCATACGGCCTGTCAAGAAAGCGCGGCGAACCATGGCCACCCCACTGCTGATCGATGCGGACATGGGGATTGACGATGCCTTGGTCCTCTCGCTTGCGCTGGCATCCAACGCCTTCGATATCCGAGCGGTAGTCGGCGTGGGCGGCTCCGTCGGCATCGATCAGGTCATGATCAACATCGGGCGGACGCTCAAGGCGCTCAATCCGTCAAAGCGGCCCGTCGTGGCGCGGGGGTTGGATCAAACGGGGCCGGGGCTGGTCGATCGCCGGCGACTGTTCGGGGCGGACGGCCTGGGGGAGTGCAGTCTTGCCCCGGATGATGCGTTGCGGCCGGTCGATTTTCGCACCGCGTACCGCGAGGTGATCGGAGGTGCGAAGGGTCAGTTGATCGTGGTGGCGACGGGGCCGTTGTCCAATGTCGCGGCAATCCTGACGGAGGCGCCGGAGCTGGCCCGATCGATCAAGCACCTGTACATCTCCGGCGGCGCGGCCTGGGCCCGCGGCAACGTGAACGACGCGGCCGAGTTCAATTTTCATCGCGATCCCCAGGCCGCCGCGAAAGTGCTGTCATCGGGGCTTCCCATTACGATCGCTCCGTTGGACGCAAGCAGCCTGATTTGCCTGGACGAATCGCACGTCGCCCGACTGGCGGCCAGCGGCACTCGCGCGGGCGAGATCCTGGCAGAAATCCTGCGCTATCCGCTGGACCATTCTGAAGAGCCGGCCCCCGGCAAAACCTTCATCCACGATGCGGTGGCGATGGGCGGCGTATTGTGGTCGAGTTTATTCATGCGGACGCGGATGCGGTTGGAAGTGGAGACGGTCGGCACCCAGGCCGGCCGTTGCAAGCCCTCTCTGGGCGGTGACAAGTCCCTGCACGTCAATATCCTCACGGCGGTGAACGCGGTCGATTTCATCGAGAACGTGCTAGAATCTCTCTGTCATGATGAATTCGTCGTTTGACTCGGTAAACTGCGCCTGGTAGCGGGAGAGAACAGCGTCGGGCGCCGGCGAGGACCAGTCGTGAAAAGCTATCACGTTTTCGTCGACGGCATGACCTGCGAGCACTGCGCGGATCGCGTGGCGAAGGCCTTGCGCGCCGTCGGAGGAGTGCGGGACGCGGCCGTCGATCTGGCAAGCCGCACCGCGATGGTCACCTTTGATGAGTCCCGGTGCGGCATGGCCACGCTGGCCGAGGCGGTCCGGCAGGCCGGCTTCTCCATCGGCGGATTCCGCGACGCCCCGCCCCCGGCACCCGCGTGACGAGAGCGCCACAGTGAAGCAAATCAACCTTCGCATCATGGGAATGACGTGCGGAGCATGCGTCCACCGCGTGGAAAACGCCCTGCGCGGAATCCGAGGCGTATCCGGCGTCATCGTGGATTTGATGACCGAGTCAGCCCTGGTGAGCAGCGAGGATCACGAAATACGGTCCGATGCATTGATCGGGGCGGTTCGCTCGGCGGGATACGACGCGGAAATCGCGACGACGGCGGCCGACTTGCTCGATCGCTTCGGCGACGATGTTCAGCAGCAGGAGCAGCGCCGACGACAGCGTCGAGCCCTGGTCGTGGCCATGGCCCTGGCGCTGCCGATCGTCCTTCTCGAGTACCTGCCGCCAGCCCTTGCGGGCCCGGGGTCGCATGGGCACGCGATCGTCTGGCTGGTTCAAATTGTCCTCCTGGTATTGCTGGCCGTCAGCCCGGCCGGCGCGCCGATCCTGCTCGGCGGCCTGCGGGCTCTGCGCCATCGCACCGGCAACATGGACTTGCTCATCAGCATGGGCGTGGCGGTCGCGTTTGTGAGCAGCCTCTACGGCATCCTGGCGGCCCGGCAGCACGAGTTCATACATCTGCACGCCGCGGCGATGATCCTGGCGTTGGTCTGCCTGGGACGCTACCTCGAACTCCGGGCCAAGGGACGGGCCTCGGCCGCAATGGCGGCGCTGGCCAAACGGACGCCCAGGACGGCCCTGGTGAGGCGAGACGGACAATTCGTGTCCGTGCCCGTCGAGCAGATCACCGTCGGCGACATCATCAGCGTGCCCGAGCACGCCACCATCCCGACCGACGGCCTGGTGCTCGAAGGCGCCGCCGCGGTGGATGAGAGCCTGATGACCGGCGAACCGCTCCCCCTTCACCATCAGGCCGGTGAGGCGGTGCTTGGCGGGACGCTGGTCACGGAGGGCATGCTGTTGATGCGCGCCACGGCGGTGGGCAGCCGATCGGCGTTGGGCCGGATCGTGCAACTCGTGGCCCGGGCACAGACCAGCCGGACCCGGATGCAGCGGCTGGCCGATCAGGTCGCGGCCGTCTTCACGCCCATCGTGATCATCGCCGCGGCGATCGTCTTCGCCGGCTGGCTGGTCATCGGCGGGAGCGACGCGCTGGCAAGCGCGGCGCGGGCCGCGGTCGCCGTGCTGGTGGTGGCCTGCCCGTGCGCCCTGGGACTGGCGACGCCGACCGTCGTGCTGGTGGCCTCCGGCCTGGCCGCGCTGCGGGGCATTCTGGTGCGTGACGCGGGCATGCTGGAAGCGATGGGTCAAATCGACCTGGTCGTGTGGGACAAAACCGGGACGCTGACCAGCGGCAAGCCACTGGTCCGGGCGATCGTTCCAGTCACGGCATCGGGTGAGCGGCTGGTTCTGGAAACGGCGGCCGGGGCCGAGCAGTTTTCCAGCCATCCCTTGGCACGGGCCATCGTCGCTCGGGCCAGGCGCGACGGCATCGCTCTCGCCGAGCCGACGGCGTTTGAGTCGGCGCCCGGCAGCGGCGTTACCGCGACATTAGACGGCAATCAGGTCGTGGTCGGCGGCCCGGCCTTCCTGCGATCCAAGGGCGTCGATACGGCGCCGCTGCACAGCCTCATCGCTGCCGCCGCCGAGCACGACACCATCGCAGCGGTGGCGCTGAACGGCAAGGCCATGGGGATCATCGCGCTGACAGATTCGATTCGCCCCTCATCCGCCGCGGCGGTCCGTCGCTTGCGAGATCTCGCCGTTGAGAGCGAAATGGTGACGGGCGATCAGCGACAATCCGCCCAAGCGGTGGCCGAGCAGGTGGGAATTGGCCGTGTTCTGGCGGCTGTGGATCCCGCCGGCAAGGTTTCACGAATCGAGGAGTTGCGGCGGCAGGGGCGGCGGGTCGCGATGGTGGGAGACGGGGTCAACGATGCCGCCGCGCTGGCCGCCGCCGATGTCGGCATCGCCTTCGCCAGCGGCGCCGACGTGGCTGCGGAAACCGCCGGGATCAACCTGGTCGGCTCGATGCCCCATCTCGTGGCCGACGCGGTGGAGCTTGCCCGAGCCGGCTTGCGGGTGATCCGCCAAAACCTCTTCTGGGCGTTTTTCTACAACGTGATTATGATTCCCTTGGCGGCGATTGGACGGCTGCCACCGGCCGTCGCCGCGGGCGCGATGATGGTCAGCTCGCTCACCGTGGTGTTGAATGCGCTGCGCCTGCCGCAGGCCGCCCGCTGGCAAGGAAGTCAAGGAGCGAATGCGTGAAGGTCTATGAAGGCCTGTCATCTATCGACGATTCCATGCGGGGGGCGGTGCTCACTGTCGGGAACTTCGATGGCGTTCATTTGGGGCACCAGCGGATCCTTCGGACCTCGCATGCCCTGGCCCACGTCTCCAGCGCCAAAGTCGTGGCCATGACCTTCGAGCCGCACCCGCTGGCCGTGCTGCGGCCGGACCGGGCCCCGCGGCGGCTGACACCCTGCGACGAGAAGCTCCGCCAACTCGCCCAGGCGGGAGCCGACGCGGTGGTCAAGCTGAAGGCGGATCGCGAAACGCTGTCTTTGTCGGCGGAGGATTTCGTCCGGCAGGTGCTGGTGCGCCAGATCCACCCGTCTTACATCGTCGAGGGGCACGACTTCGGCTTTGGTCACAACCGTCAGGGCAACATCGACACGCTTTGGGCCTTGTCGCCGAAGGGCGGGTTCCAGGTCCACGTGGTCGAGCCTTACCGCATCACGTTAGGCCCGCGCGAGCACGTGATTGTCTCCAGCACCGTAATCCGAGACTGCCTCTCACGGGGCGAGATCGAGCAAGCCGCGGCATGCCTGGGCCGGCCTTATGCGCTGGTCGGCGACGTGGTCCATGGCGAAGGGCAGGGCACCCACCTGGGCTACCCGACAATCAACCTCGAGGTCGCCGAAGGGCAGCTCATCCCGGGTGAAGGCGTCTATGCAGGCATCGCCGAGCTGGGCGTGGCGCGGAGCCGCGCGGGAAAGCAGGGGACCTACGACCTCGCCGCGCCGGTCCGGGGCCACGACGCCGCAACAGTAAGCCTCGCCGCGATCAGCCTCGGTCACCGTCCCACGCTGGGTGGAAAGAAGCTGGTGATCGAGGCGTTCGTCTTGGACAAGTCGGGCGACTGGTACGGCGAGCATGCCCGCCTGGACTTCGTCAAGCGGGTGCGCGATCAGCGAAAATTCGCCAGTCGCGCCGAGTTAACCGACCAGATCGCACGCGACGTGGAGTATGTCCGAAGGGTCGTTTCGCTTGGCTAAAGAAGCGGCGGGTGGATTCTGAATGGGTTCGTCCCTTTGCCATGGCCACTAGATGGATGAAAGTCACCCGATGAACAAACCCAGCCGGATCGGTCTGTCCGACATCGTCGCCCGACTCGACAACGCCTCGCGGATTGTCATCACCACGCACACCCGCGCCGACGGCGATGCCGTGGGCTCGGCGGCCGCGCTGCAGCGTGTCCTGCGGCAACTTGGCAAGACACCGACCGTGTATCTGCACGAACCGGTGCTGGAGCGGTACGCATTCCTGGCCCAGTTCGAGCCGCTGCCCACATGGAACTTGGCCGCTGCCGGCCGGACCCTGGCCTCCGCCGACCTGCTCCTGCTCGTCGACACCTGCGCCGCGGCGCAGCTCGGCAAGCTGGCCGATCCGATCAAGGCGGCACCCGTCCGCAAAGTGGCCATCGATCACCACGTCACCCGCGACGACATCGTGGACGAGGTCTTTTTCAGCGAGGAGGCCGGTGCGTCCGCGCAGATCGTCGTGCAGATCCTCGAGCACGCCGGCTGGCCGATCGATGGCCAGGTCGCCACCGCCTTGTTCACCGGTTTGGCCACGGACACCGGCTGGTTCAGGTTTGCCAACGCTGACCGCGCCGTGTTCGTCACGGGCGCGAAGCTCATCAAGGCCGGCGCCAGCCCCGTGGAGCTGTATGAGCGGCTGTATCTCAGCGACTGCGCGGCGAGGGCCAGATTGATCGGGGCCGTTCTCTCCTCGTTCGAGCTGCTGGCCGACGGCCGTCTGGCGGTGATCCGCATCACCCAGGACATGCTCAATCGCTGCGGCGCAACCCGCGAAATGACCGAGGAAATCATCAACGAGCCGCAGCGGATCGGATCGGTCATTGCCTGCGTCCTGATCGTGGAGCCGGTGGGCGACGGCCCGGTCCGCGTCAGCTTCCGCAGCAAGCACGGCCTGGATGTGGCCGCCATCGCCGCACAATTCGGCGGCGGAGGCCATGAGCGCGCCGCAGGGGCGCGCATTCCCGGCACATTCACGGGCGTTGCCGAGCGGATTATCCCCGTCATGATTCGGGCGGTCGAGTCAATCCGTTGAACCGGCGATTCGAGCATGCCGCGGGCGCTCCGCGAGGCACTGTGGGCCGACCCGCGGTTGACGATATTACGTAGACGACACCGTGAGGGATGATCCTGAGGTCGATTCGTGGAACCTGATGTGACCGGCGGCAGCCTGGCGAATCTTGCGGACACGACGGCGCCGTTCCGCGGCCGCGGGTCGGTGCTCGCGGCGTGCATCATCATCCTTGCCGGATTTGTCGTCTATTGGAGCAGCCTCGGCCATCCGTTTCTGTTTGACGACGAAGAAGTCATTACCGAAAACGCCCACGTCCGGCGGCTGTGGCCGCTTTCCTTTGCCATGGGAGCCCCGGAACAGTCAGCGGTATCCGGACGCCCTCTGGTCAGCCTGTCATTGGCGATCAACTATTATTGTAACGGTCTGAGGCCGGCCGGTTACCGTGCGTTCAACGTCGGCATGCATGTTCTGGCCGCCCTGGCATTGCTGGGCATCGTGCGCCGGACCCTGATATCGCCGCGCCTGGCGGCGAGATTCGGCGCGGACGCCACGTGGCTGGCGAGCATCGTGGCGCTGATCTGGCTGCTGCACCCCCTTCAGACCGAGAGCGTCACGTACATCACCCAGCGGTCCGAGTTGATGGCGGGGATGTTCTGTCTGCTCACGTTGTATTGCTCGATCCGCGGGTTCAGCTCGCGGCACGCCGCCTTCTGGTTTGCAGGCACGGTGCTGGCCTGCGGCCTGGGTATGTTGGTCAAGGAGGTCATGGTGACGGCCCCTTTGTTGGTGCTGCTTTACGATCGCACGTTTGACTCAGGCTCGTTCCGTCAGTCACTGCGGCGCCGGCCGATCTTCTACGCCGTGATGGCGTGTACCTGGATCATCCTGGGGATGCTGATCGCCTCCGGCCCTCGCTCGGGCTCCGCGGGCTTCGGCCTGGAGCATCTCGGCCCCCTCGACTATGCCAAGTCCCAGCCCGGCGTCATCCTGCATTACTTGCGGCTGGCCTTCTGGCCCGATTCCCTGTGCCTCGACTATCACTGGCCGGTGGCCGAGGGGATCACCGGCGTTTGGATGCCGACTGTGGCAATTCTGGCGATGGTCGCGGTCACGATTGGGCTCATGGTGTGGCGACCGCCGATCGGCCTCCTCGCCGCCTGGTTCTTTATTACCCTGGCCCCGACTTCGAGCATCGTTCCGATTCTCGATCTTGCCTTCGAGCATCGGATGTACCTGCCGCTGGCGGCGCTCGGCACGATGTTGGTGGTCGCCGTGTACCTGCTGGCGCAGTGGATCGGACAGCAGCGGGTTTCCGCGCGACGCCTGGTCCGCGCGCTGGCCGCGCTCCTCGGAGCGGCGACCATTGCGGCCCTGGGCGCCCGCACGGTGCAGCGAAACGGGGACTACAGATCGCCACTGACCATGTGGGGCGACGTCCTCAGCAAGCGACCGGACAACCCCCGAGCTCACAACAACCTGGCCAGCTACCTGTACGGGCATGGCCAACTCGACCAGGCCATCGAGCATTTGCGGGAAGCCTTGCGCCTCAAGCCCGACTACGACATGGCTCACACCAACCTCGCCGTGGTCCTGGCCGACCACGGCGACCTTGAAGCAGCCCTCGAACACGGCGACAAGGCTGTGGCACTGCGACCGAACTGGGCCGAGGTCCATAAGAACCGGGCCTACGTCCTCTTCGCCCGCGGCGACTTCGAAGGGGCGGCAACCGCCTACCGCCGGGCCTTGGAATTGGAGCCTTCGTACGCCGCGGCCCATCACGGCCTGGCGTCTGCGCTGCTGAAGCTCGGCCGCCCTGAAGCGGCGATGGACCAATACCGTCTGGCCATCGAGTTCCAGCCGGACAATGCCGAGGCCCACAACGATCTGGGGGCATTACTGGCCAAGCGAGGCGACAACGCCCGCGCGATCCGACATTACGAGATGGCGCTGGAGCTCCGGCCGGATTGGGCGGAGGCCCACTACAACCTGGGGCTGGCGATGGCCTCCAGCGGCAAGTTCAACGAGGCCGCAGCCAGCTACCGCCGGGCGCTCCGAATCAACCCCCATTATCTCCAGGCCCGCTTTAATCTGGGTAACGCTTTGCTGGCCTCCGGCCGCCCTGATCTCGCCGTCGAGCAGTATCAACTGGCCCTTGACGAGAAACCGGATTATTTCGAGGCGGACTGCAATCTCGGTACGGCGCTGAAAGCACTGCACCGAGACGATGAGGCGGCGGCCCGCTTCGCCGAAGCGATGCGCACCGCCCTTCAAAAGGGCCAGGAACTT
>DATKKX010000094.1:0-8469 GCA_035542775.1 Phycisphaerae bacterium
TAGCCGGTGCCGCACTTTGGGCTGTTCGATTGATTTCGCTGACGGCGTCGCGCAGGACGGAGAGCCCGGCCTGGCCGAGGAGGTCGATCTTGACGAAGCCGAGGTCCTCGATGGCGTCCATGTCGTATTGGGCGGTGAGCATGCCTTTGGGCGAACGCTGGACGGGGACGAGATCGGTGAGCGGCTCGGGCGAGACGACGAGGCCGCAGGGGTGCATGGCCCAGTG
This sequence comes from Phycisphaerae bacterium, assembly GCA_035542775.1. GTDB lineage: Bacteria > Planctomycetota > Phycisphaerae > UBA1845 > UTPLA1 > DATKKX01. Next base: position 227 of record DATKKX010000094.1, read on the forward strand.
ACGTGGCAGACCGTCGAGGTGACAGGCGAGCTGGAGGATGGTGGCGTAGGGTTCGTCGAGGGTGGGAGACGCAGTTGGTGTTCCACGTCGGCCACCCTTGACATCGCTTCGCGACGTAAAGGGCGGGTGGGCGGCCGACGCTACATTGGCTTCGCTGCCGTGTGATACAAGGAGTTCCTGGGATTCGGGCGACTGGGCGATGGCGTCGGGGAGGTTCCAGATTCGGGTGTAGGGCAGCAGCTTGGTGACGCGGTGGACTTCGTGGGCGGGCAGGCCGTAGACCTTGCCCAACTCGGCGACGGCGGCGCGGGCGTGAAAGGTGTTGGGCGAGCCGATCATGGCGACGCGGTCGTGGCCCCAACGGTCGTACACCCAGCGGATGACCTGATCGCGCTGGTCCCAGGGCAGGTCGAGATCGATGTCGGCCATTTTGCTGAACTTGGCCCGTTCGGGGTTGATGAAGCGGTCGAAGGGCAGGTCGAAACGGAAGGGGCAGGCATGGCTGACGCCCAGAGCGTAGCAGACCAGCGAATCGGCGGCCGAGCCGCGGGCGAGGAAAGAGATGCCCTCGCGGCGGCAGTATTCGGCGATCTCGTGGAAAACGAGGAAGTACTCGGCGTAGTGGACCTGCTCGATGATGGACAGCTCGCGCTCGAGCCGGGCGAGGGCTTCGTCCAGCGTGGGACGATAGCCGCCGATGCCGCGAAGGGGTGGCTCGTCAACATACCGGCAGCGGCAACCGGCGACGGCGAGGGCGCGCAGATGCTCGATCGCGGTGCGGCCGTCGGGCGAGGCGAAGTCGGGGAAGCGACTCTGCGTAAGATCGAGCGTGACATTGCACTGCTCGGCGATGACCCGCGTGTTGGCCAGGGCGGCGGGGCGGCGGGCGAAGAGGCGATGCATCTCTGCGGGCGTCCGCAGGTGCCAGGCGCCGTCGGGCTTGTCGGGGTGCGGCTGGTCGAGCAGGGTGAGCGTGCCAATCGAGGCAAGGGCCTTAAGGACCAGGGCCTGGTCGCGGCGGGGGCAGCGGGATTCGCAGGTGGCGACGACAGGGATGCCGAGCGAGTCGGCCAGCTTGGCGCGGCGGCGGGCTGCGACGGCGTCGCTCGGTTGGTGGATGGTCAGCTCGATGTAGAGGCGATTTTGGAAGGCGTCGCGAAGAAGCATGGCGATGCGTTCGTTTAGCCCCGCCGCGTGCGGCGGAGTTGTGGCGTCGCGCGCGACGCCGTTAAACGATGCAGGCGCAGCGCCCAGCAGGCAGATCAGGCCGGGGGCGAGGTTGCAGAGGTCGTTGGCGTCCAGCGGCTCTTCGCGGAGGTGCTGGAGGGAGATCAGGCGGCAGAGGTGGCCGTAACCGGACAGGTTACGCGCGAGGAGCGTGACAGTGATGCCATCGGCCAACGGCAGCTCAGCACCGAAGATCGGCTTAATGCCGGCTTCCTGGCAGGCCTGCTGGAACTGGACGGCGGCGTAGAGGCCGTTCAAGTCCGTCAGGGCGATGGCGGGCATGCGCTCGGCGGCGGCGAAGTCGGCAAGCTGTCTGGGCGTGGTGAGCGCGGAGCCGAAGGAGTAGGCGGAGCGGTTATGGAGGGATACGAAGTCGTTAGTCATTAGTTTTTGGTTATTAGTCATCTGCAACCATCGCCGCGTGGTGGCGACAGCCGCCGCAGATGCAATCCGCTGCAAACGCCCGCAAAGTCTGAAGTGCGTCTGACAAACTTCGCGTCGCAAGCCGGCCGAGGACGCGGCGCCGGCTGTTGGCGGTGAGCACCTATCAGTGGTTGGCGATCCGCAATTGCCGGTTGCACCTCGCCAGATATTTTTTTCTTCCGCACATTAGCGCGACTTAGAGCGTTTTAGTGCAGACGGCTTCGTTCGGGACGGGCCGTTGGGGATTCAGAGCCCTCAGCCATCAGCGATCGGCAATTCCGAGTGCGGCGGCCTGGCGGCGTGGCCGGGGTCCTTTAGTTTGGCTTATGTAAGTATACCGAACAAAATGCGAAAAGTCAAGCGAAACGGCAGCTATCAGTGGTCAGCGGTCAGTTTTCAGCTTGGTCTCGGCCTGGGGGACTGCGTTTCCGCATTCGGGGCAGATTCCGCTGACGTTGCCGATAAGATTATAACCGCAAGCCGCACAGTGACCGGGAGCCACGCGACGATTGTTCCGCCACAGGTACAGCGACGGGAGTTCTATCACCGGGAGCAGCATCCACAACGGCAAAGAGATGTCAGTCTGTCGATAACAGGGGCCACTAAACTCGACGAAGTCCTCTCGCTGCAAGACATGCGGCCAGGTAAAGCCCAGCAGATCTCGCCACGACGTGCTGTTGATGATTCGTCTGGTCCTCCAGAGAGGAGGCGGGTTGAACGTCTTCCAAGAGGTTTCGTATTCCGGGTAGTTGTACACCGTATGAGTTGCAGCAACGCGACCGTGGTAGATGCACACGGCGTTCCTCATGTTCTGATCGGTGCCGGACCATTCAAAGATCCACCGTGTGCTGGCGGCCCACACTCCGACAACCAGCATCACCGAGCACAGGACCGCAGTCTTGACAACTCCCCTCGCTTTGTCTCGCCATGATCTCATGTCAAGTATTACGGCGGATCAGCCATTGGCGTTCGTTGCAGCCGCCCGGATCGATCTATCGGAACCTTGTGCACGGCGGCTCTTCAGGGCACGGCAGCGTTGGCTGCGAGGGAACCATGCCGGAGGGGTCTCGTTGTGGAGCTCCATCAGCTTCCCGCTTTCAGCTTGGGCTCGGCCTGTGGAATGGCTTTTCCACATTCAGCAGCCGTAGCCGTAGCCGTAGCGTGGGCCATCTGGCCCACGGACCTGAACGCTCCCGCCTCGGTGCGAGTTCAACCGATGGGCGAAACCGCCCATCCTACGGTCTGAGCCGCGTCAGGCCTCGGCTGTGGGCCTGGGGGCGCTTGGGGGCACCGGTTTCCCACATTCGGGGCAGATTCCGCTGACGTTGTCGGTGAGGTTGTAGCCGCAGGTGGTGCAGTGAGTCCTGGGGTCGGGTGTTCTTCGTGCGATGAGTCGTGAGACGAACACTGCCGGCATTACGAGCAAAGCGATTGTGATGAACCGTGGTACCAAGAACAAAAACAAGGGCGATGCTGTGCTCCGATAGACCACGTCGCAAGCGAAGCTGAGACCAAGGCTACATGCTATGGCGCTTTTGACGGGCCATCGATGAACCCAACGGCCGATCGCAAGGCCGATCACGAGAGCGACTACCCAATCGGGCACATGAAGCGACCAAAGGCGCGCGACCGCTGCGAGGTAAGACGAGCCCCCCAATGCCAGTATTCGCTGGGCAATCGTCTTGCCAAGTCCCAGACTGAACCAGGGGATGAATAGATACGGCACCACGAACAGGTTCGCCACGGATCCGACGAGCAGCCAGAGCACGAGTCGAGCAGCGGGACTCTTGTGCCAGGGCTGTCGGCGCAGTGTCGAACCTGGCAGAGAGCTGGATGGAGATGCCTTGTTCATAGGCGGGCATATTGCACGCCTCTATCCTAACGGCAGCGAAGTCGGAGGTAGGGTCAGCCGTCGGGCGTGGGCTTGGGCTTGTTTGGGGGGATAGGCTTTGCACATTCGGGGCAGATTCCGCTGAGGTTGCCGGTGAGGTTGTAGCCGCAGGTGGGGCAAAATTCTTGCGATTGACGCCGATGGCTCCTCTGCCAAAGGACGATGCTCCACGCGACGATTGGCGCCACTAGTGGCCACAAAGGTATGTCGAGAAAACGGAGGGTAGCCGTTTTGTAGAAGTGCGGCAGGGTGCGTCTCTTGAGATCGTCGGGAATCTGCCAGACGTAGTGGTAGTCAAAGACGTCTCCAACCCACCAGTTTACTCTCGGACCGCGTGTGTAGTCTTCGAACCAGGGGAGGCAGCCTCGCGCGGTGGGGCCTGTGGGGATGGGACCCCATTGCAGGGAAACAACTCCCTCGTCCAGCTTGGCGAAGTAGCTGGCACCGTTGGTGTACGAAACCACAGTGAAGAAGCTGCCGGTCCACAACCCGAAGACTGCGATGCCCACCCACTTCCAAACACTGAAGACGCGGTGTCGCTTTACCGGTGAGTCGGGGCGGAGCAACGCGAGCAATAGCGCGACCGGTATCAGGACAACGCCCAGGTAGACCATGAGGGAGCGGACGTACGCCGCAACGAAACAGATTTCGTCGAGGACATCTCGCCCGTCGTGGTTGATGCCGAGTAGTCCAGGATATAGACGCCGTACGCCGATTGGGATTATCGACAGTAAGATCGCTGCTGCCGTCCAGAGCAGGATACGTCGAAGTGGAGGTTGCTTCGCCATTGGAGGCATTATTGTAGGTTCATCATCGCACGCGTGCGAAACCTTCGCTGGCGCTTCGGGCTGGCATTGCTCCGCGTGACGGCTCGTGCCGCGTTCGGCCGGCGCTACGCGCTGGCGGTTTCCAGTTTCCAGTTGTGGGATCGCATCATGGCCTGCGGGCCGAATTTGTGGCGGATCTCCTCGCACATCACGGCTAGCTTGCGCTGGCGTTCTTTTACGCCGAATAAATCCAATTGGCTGAAGCCGGTGTACACGTTTGAGAGCTTCACATGCACCATGCGCAATCGCACGCGGCGGTCCCAGAGGCGGTGCAACAGGCGCGAGAGGATCGGGTAGGCGTAGTCCTCCACGTCGGTCGGTTCGGGCAGGCTCATCTGGCCCTGGTGCTCGTCCATGTCGGTGTAACGAATCTTCACGGAGATCGTGCGGATCTGCTTGCCGTCGGCGCGGACCTGCTCGAAGGCCTCGTCGGCGAGACGGCGGAGCGTGGCCTCGATAAAGGCGGCGTCCGTCGTGTCGGTGGCGAAAGTCTCCTGGTGCCCGTACGACTGGGCGTCGGGCTTGGTGGTTTCGACGGGGCGGTCGTCGATGTTGCGGGCGAAGTCGCGAAGCTGCGGGGCGCCGGAGCCGACCAGCTCGGTCAGCCAGTCCAGCGGCATCTGGGCGACCTGCCCGACACGGGTGAGGCCGGCGGATTGCAGCAGGCTGGAGGCGGCCGGGCCGATGCCGGGCAGCCACTTGACGGGCAGAGGATGGAGGAAGGCCAGCTCGCGATCGTCGCTCGGCGGGATGATGGTCAGGCCGTTGGGCTTGTAGAGCTTGCTGGCGATCTGGCTGAGGAGCTTGTTGCGGGCCAGGCCCTGGGAGATGGTGACCTTCAGCCAGTCCCTCACGTCGTGGCGGAGCTTTTCGGCGATGGTATCAGGCTCGCGGCGAAGGCAGGCGCGGGAGCCGGTCAGATCGAGGTAGCCTTCGTCCACGCCTTGCTTCTCGATGATGGGGGTGAACTCCTCGGCGAGGCCGAAGATGTTGGCGGAGAACTGCTCGTACAGCTCGAATCGCGGCGGGACGACGATCAGCTTGGGGCAGAGGCGGCGGGCGCGGGCCATGGGCATGGGGGTGTAGATGCCGTACTGGCGGGCCTCGTAGCTGGCCGAGGCGACGATGCCGCGATGCATCCCGCCGACGGCGATGGGCCGGTTGCGAAGGCGCGGATCGGCGGCCTGTTCGACGGAGGCGAAGAAGGCGTCGGCGTCGAGATGTAAGACGATGCGAGGCATCGTGTAGCTCTCAGCGATCAGCATTCAGCTTTTGGATCAACGACGCGAGCATGCATTTCACTTCGATTACTTTTTGGGGCAGCGGTTCGTAGCAAGCGGCATCGATAAACCCCAAGTCGCGGGCGAGCAACGTCTGGTATTCGAGTTCGTTGGCAGAACCCATGGCAATCTGCAAGAAACGCCCAAGCTCGGCATCTCCATGTCTGCCGCAACCTTCAGCGATATTAGAGGGAATGGAAACACAGCAACGCCTCATTTGACTTGTCAGGCCGTACAATTCCTCTTTTGGAAAAGCTTTGGTTAATTTGTAAATCGCCAACGTTAACTGGTGCGCCTTCTGCCACACTTGTAGATCGCGAAAATTCTCCATGTTGATGTACTCTTCCTGACTGATTGCTGAGTGCTGAACGCTGACAGCTACTGTACTCTCTTCACTACCGTGTGAACTACGCCTTGTATAACGAGCTCCGACAGCGGAACAAAGTCCGGGCAGTTGGGATTCTCCGAGACCAGGTGCGGGCGGCCGTTGTGGATGACGAGACGCTTGAGTGTGGATTCGCCGTCGATCAGGGCGACGACGATGGCGCCCGGGCGGGCCTCGGGAGTGAACTCGCCGACGACGAAGTCGCCGTCGTGGATGTCGGCGCCGATCATGGAACAACCACGAACACGCAGGGCGAAGCTGCGAGGCTTGGCGCGGAGGAGGGCGGCGGGGTCGAGCTTGACGCAGCCGTCGACGACCTCTTCGGGCCAGCCGGCGGGGATGGGGGAAGGGGTGTCATTGGTGTCGGTGGTGGTTTGCATCGTCACGATATTTCCATTTGACATCGTCACGCTATCTTTGTTTAGCCCCATCGCGTGCGGTGGGGTGGGCCGCACGTAACGCCGCTAAACGATGCGCGGCGAATTGGTTTCGAGTTCATAAGAAATCGCTCTGCACAAAACCCCAATCCTGGGACGGGAGGCCCTCTCGGATTGGATTGTTTTTTACATAGTTCACCACGCATTGCATTTGCTCAGGATGGTCGATGTAGCGCACCCAATATCCCTGAGTCCAAATGGGGATGCGGCTTCGCCGATCCGCAGCCGGATAAGCGCGAAACTCACGAATACGTTGCGCGGATCTGCCCTTGAGACGATTGACGATTCGTTCGTAGCTGTCTTCGTTTCGCCCGACGGCGATGTGAGCGTGGGTCGGCATGATCGCGCATGCAAAGACCCTTAATTTCACCGCTGATGCCGCCTCCGCAAAGGCGCCAGCTACGACAGCGAGCTCCGATCGGGTCAACTGAACCGCATTCCACATAAGAGCCGAGCGAGCGCTATCAAGGAACCTTTTCAGGTCGTTGCTGGGAACCGGTCTGGGGCGAGTGACTTTGCGCTCATCATCGAGTTTTCGCAATTTGGCCAGTTGCGGCTGCCATACCTCATCGGACCACGAGCCTCGTGGATCGTTGGGAAACCAGTGGCCGTATGTCGTCCAAGTCAGGTGGAATCCGAGGATCATGGTTTGCCTTTCACATGTCGAGCCTTGCCGGTAACGAGGGGGCGGTGTCGTATCGCACGTGGCGCCGCACCGTATTGCACGTGGCGCCGCACGCGGCACCGCTAAACAATGCGGCGATTTTGCTCGGCAGTATGGTCCTTGACAGCACCGCCAGCTCATTGGTAATATACCCTAACATCTACCGAATTTCAAGCGCGGGCGGCCGGCTTCTAGAATGACCGCGAGTGACCTGCTTCCAGAATCAGGCCGGGAGGCGACGGATATGGGCGATCAACAACTGGCGTTCGGCTGGGGCGCGGAGGAGCCGGAGTCCGGGCCCGAGGGGGCGGAGGGCGTGCTCCATGGGCAGAGTGCCGTGCCTGCGGGCCCCCTGCCGGGCATCAGGCCTCTGGCGGAGCGGCTGGCGGGCCTGGCCGCGCGGGGCATCTACCTGGGCACGTCGAGCTGGAAGTACCCCGGCTGGCTGGGGCAGGTTTATAACCCGGTCCGCTATCAGGAGAGGGGCAAGTTCGCGGAGAAGGAATTCGAGCACGAGTGCCTAGCGGAATACGCGACCATCTTTCCGACCGTCGGCGGGGATTTTTCGTTTTACCAGTTTCCGTCGCCGCGGACATGGGAGCAGATTTTCGCGCAGGTGCCGGCGGGGTTCCGGTTCAGCCTGAAGGTGCCGGAGGACGTGACCGTCGAGCGGTTTCCGAACCTGCCGCGGTACGGCAAGCTGGCAGGGACGGAGAACCCGCACTTCATGGATGTCTCGTTGGTGCGGGAGAAGCTGCTGACGCCGCTGGAGGCGTATCGCGACAAGCTGGGCGTGCTGATCTTCGAGTTCGGGGCGATTCATGCCAAGCCGCTGAGCCAGCCGCGGGCATTCGCCAAGGCGCTGGAGCGATTGTTGTCGGGGCTGCCGCTGGATGAATTCAAGTTCGCGGTGGAGGTCCGCAACCCCGAGTTTCTCGAAGAGAGCGGCGATTATCTGGAGTGCCTCCGGTCGCATCGGGTGGCACACTGTTTGAACAGTTGGACGCGGATGCCGCCGGTGTCGAAGCAGGTGACGGTGCCCGGCGTGTTCACGGCCCCTCACGTGGCGGCGCGATTTTTGCTGCGGCCGGGGCGGGCGTATCAGCAGG
>DATKKX010000095.1:0-6535 GCA_035542775.1 Phycisphaerae bacterium
GCACATGGCGTCCCTCCCTTCGAACGGCCCAATCGATGTCCTCGCACCGCGATCGATAAGCCGAGCCGCTTTCGGCTCTTCCGACAGAGCCCCCCCTTCTCCCAGCCGGAATCCCCGGCGTCGCTCACGACAAAGTGCTGAAAAACTGCGAGCCTGAGCCGAGCATTTCCCGCAACCGCTCATGGGCCCGGGTTCGCAGCATGTAGACCGCTCCCTCCGACCGGCGCAGCGTCGCCGCCAATTCCGCTGCGGAACGGCCCTCCAGATCGTACATCCGCACGACCTTCTGGTGGGCCTCCGGCAGTTGGCTGACCGCTTTTTCAAGGATGGTCCGGGCTTCGTGCCTGGCTGCACTGCGGCTTGGCGCTGAACCGGTGCCTTGAAGCCTATCCAGCAAGGCCACGTAGCTGTCGTCGCCCCCCGGCGACTGGACCTGCCTGCGCGGGTCCGGGCGTTTGCGGGCCTCAAGCATCTTGATCGCCGTGAGAAGGTTGTTTTCGGCGATCCGGGCCAACCATGCCGGGAACGATCCGGAATCCTGCGGCTGAAAACGTGGGATGCCCAGAAACGCATCCATATAGGTGACCTGCATCACGTCGTCTTCGCTGAGTACGGCCTGGAGGTGGGGTGGGATTCTCCCCGCGAGCCCGGTGCGGACCCGTGGCCCGTGAATCCGCAGAAGGGCCGTTAAGGCAGCTTCATCGCCGCCGACGGCACGGGCAATAAGCTCGTCATCTGATGCGGCCATGGACACGCCCGCGATCGTGATTGCCGCCGCCCGGGCGAAGAACATCGCCCCTCGGCGGGGAGCTAGGCCCGCGATGGCCGACGGCACGAAAGGTCACGTTTCGGAGGTCTAGTGTATCATGATTTGGCAAGGAAAGCAAGCTTCTGCGAATCGTCAACCGCGCCGGTGAGGGGCAGCCGCGGGGGCGTGTAAGCGCCTTGTTTTTGAAAGATTACCGATCTGCGCAGGAGGGATTCGATACCAACATTCGTGTCCCGAACCTAATCGGGGATGGCCTTAAGCATCGGCGTGAGTGCGGCAGCGTCTTGGGGCTCCTGAATTAGTGGGCAAACCATCCCACCTGGCCGTTTGGCCCTTTTAATAAAGGAGCGTAAATCATGTCCCCAATCACTCGCATCACGGAGAGTCGAGCCCCTCGCGCGGCGAGCCTCACTCGCCGTGAACGACGGCTGGTGCGGCGGATGATCGACTTCGATCCGATCTGCCTGCAGGAGGCATTGTACGACCAGCGGATCGGGCGGGCGGCGAAGCGTCTGTTGGCGGCCTATCGCGACGAGTTGCTCGGGCAGTTGAGGACCTGCATCGAAGCGACCTTGTGCGATGGTCATCCCCCGGGTGTGTGCGACAAGTAACCACATGGAGGCCCGGCGAGCCGAGGCCTCTAAAACCATGCTGGACAAGGACTCAGACCCGAACGCTCGGCCGCGATACCCCTCTCGGCTACTGCCCACGCGGCAACCAAGGGGACGTCGGCGTTGCTGGTTGCCGGCAGCGGCGACGATTCCCAGGAAGAGGACGGCGCCACCGACGGGCGACCATGATGATCGAGCGACTAGTACTACAGTTGCGCTTTAGTGAATTTGGCCGATACTTCGGGTGTCGGGCGATGGTACGTCCGTCAGGAGCGTATCGGCATGGAAGCCAAAACAGTTCGAGGTTGGTCGAAACAGTTTGAGCAGTTGGCAGATCGAATGGGGACGTGCTTCCGGCGGCGGGATCTGCGGTGGCAGGCCCAGGGATATCTTCAGGGCCTGCTCGGCCGGGTAGAACGGAAGAACAGTTGGCAGTTGTCGGAGCATCTGGGGCGGGAGAAACCCTATGGAATCCAGCGGCTCCTGGGTCGGGCCCGGTGGGACGCAGAAGAGCTCCGCGACGAACTGATCCGCTATGCATGCCAGCACCTGATCGACGAGCGGGATCATGGCGTGCTGATCGTGGACGAAACCGGGTTCCTCAAGAAGGGGGACAAGTCGGCCGGCGTACAGCGTCAATATTCGGGAACGGCCGGCCGGATCGAGAACTGTCAGATCGGTGTGTTCTTGGCCTTATCAACATCTCAGGGTCGGGCATTGATTGATCGCGAGTTGTATCTGCCGGAGTCCTGGTGCCAGGACCAGCGGCGTTGCCGCGAAGCCGGCGTGCCGAAGGATGTGGAGTTCGCCACCAAGCCGCAACTGGCCATGAAGATGCTGCGGCGGGCCCTGGAGTCTGGCATTCAGCCGGCGTTTATTCTGGCGGATGAGGTGTACGGAAACGACAGCAAATTCAGGCGTTTTCTGGAAGATCGCGGCCAACCGTTTGTGGTCGCCGTGGGCAGTCAGCAGCGTCTGTGGGTGGACCTAACGCAACAACGGGTCGATCAAATCGTCCCGTCGATTCCCTCCAAGGCATGGTTCCGCATGAGTGTTGCCGATGGCACCAAAGGACCGCGGATCTACGACTGGGCGGCAACCCGTTTCGGCTTTCGCACCAACACCGGCCTGGTTCACTGGCTGCTGATCCGGCGGCACCTTGAAACTCACGAGTACGCCTACTACCTGTGTGCCGCTTCAGCCAGCACGACCGCCAGAGACCTCGCCGTGGCCGCCGGACAACGCTGGGCGATCGAGGTTTGCTTCGAGGCCGGCAAGCAGGAGACTGGCCTGGATGAATATGAAGTTCGTTCCTGGGATGGCTGGTATCGACACGTCACGCTGTCCATGCTGGCCCTGGCCTTCCTGAGCGTGGTCCGCGCGACGGCCAAGCAGTCCCCGGCGGCTCGCTCAAAAAAACCGACCGCCTGATTCCTTTGACGGAGCCGGAAGTTCGGCGACTGCTGATCCAGATCGCATGGCCGCGAATGAACTTCACTGAGAAAATCCTGGCTTGGTCCGTTTGGCGACGCCGACACCAAGCCGTTGCACGCCAATGCCATTACCGAAAGCGTACCATCAAAGCGCAACTGTAGTACTAGCCGTCAAATACGGCGTCCGCCAGTCCTCGGGACGGGCGGGGGAGGCTCACGCAGAGGCGCGAAGGCGCGGAGGAAGGGCTTTGCAGAATGCCCCTCGCTCCCGCTCGGGCTCTGATCGGCGCGTTCGTTGGGGGGATCGGGTTCGTCACTGCTGATGCCCTTTGCTCCCGCTCAGATCTGATTGGTCGGGGTCTGATTGCTCCGGCTCTGGTGGCGCGATGGCGCGGCGGCGAATTCGCTGGTTGCAGAGCAGGCAGGGCCGGTACAATGCCTCGGCGTTGTCTCTGATGGAACGATGAGATACAGGCTTCCGCCATAGCCCGCACGGTCCAAGCATGCCGATCCTTCCCACGGTCATCCTTCCGAAGAACATCCTGAGCGCCCTCAAGCGGCCCGCGCCGGCCATTCATGCGTCGCCGCTTCTGCTCGATGTCGCGGGCGGCGAGATCCAGGCCACGCTGGCGAAATTGAACACATCCGCCGACGGTCTCTCTGAGGAAGAGGCGCAGCGGCGGCTCGGGGAGCACGGGCCCAACACCGTGGCCCAGGAGCGCCGCCATGGCAAACTGGCCCTCCTGGGCAGGGCCATCGTCAACCCGCTCGTCATCCTGCTGCTTCTGCTCGCCGCGATTTCCTTCGCCACTGCCGACCTCCGGGCCGGGATCGTGATGTGCGGCATGGTCGTCCTGGGCGTGGTCCTCCGCTTCGTGCAGGAGACCAAGGCCGATGCCGCCGCCGCCAAGCTCAAGAAGATGATCAGCATCACCGCCACGGTGGTTCGCCAGGGTCAGGCGCGGGAGATCCCGCTCGGCGACCTGGTGCCCGGCGACATCGTGAAGCTGGCAGCCGGCGATATGATCCCCGCCGATCTGCGGCTCGTCTCCTGCAAGGACCTGTTCGTCACCCAGGCCAGCCTGACGGGCGAGTCTCTTCCGGTGGAAAAGACGGATGCCGTCGAGGACAGGAGGGGTCGCACCGCTCTGGAGCTGAAGAATCTCTGCTTCCTCGGCACGAGCGTCGAAAGCGGCGCCGCGACCGGCGTCATCGTCGCGACGGGCTTCGCCACCTACCTTGGCGGTATGGCCAGCACGCTGGTCGAACAGGAGCCCCCGAGCAGCTTCGACAAGGGCGTGAACCGGTTCACCTGGCTGATGATCCGATTCATGGCCGTGATGGTGCCCCTGGTCTTTCTGATCAACGGCCTGACCAAGCACCAGTGGCGCGAAGCGTTCTTCTTTGCCGTGGCCGTCGCGGTAGGGATGACGCCCGAGATGCTGCCCATGATCGTGACCGTCTGTCTGTCCAAGGGCGCTATCGCCATGTCCCGGAAGAAGGTCATCGTCAAGCGCCTCAACTCCATCCAGAATCTCGGGGCCATGGACGTGCTGTGCACCGACAAGACGGGCACGCTGACCATGGACCATGTCATTCTGGAAAGGCATTGCGACGTCGCCCGGCAGGAGGACGAGAACGTGCTGGAGATGGCCTATCTCAACAGCCATTTCCAGACCGGGCTGCGGAACGTGCTGGACCGCGCCGTGCTGAATCATCGCGATCTCAGCGAGCAACTGTCCATCACCCGTTTCAGGAAGGTCGACGAAATCCCCTTCGACTTCTCCCGCAAGCTCATGTCCGTGGTCGTCGAGACGCCCGACGCGGTCCATCGCCTGATCTGCAAGGGTGCTCCCGAGGCTGTTTTCCAGCGGTGCACACAGTTCGAGCTTGAGGGCAAGCTATATCCGATGGAGCAGATTCTCCTTGACGAGCTGCGCGAGGAGTACGAGCAGCTCAGCATGGACGGCTTTCGCGTTCTGGCCGTGGCCTACAAGGACCTGCCGCACAAGCCGGCGTATGCGAAGGATGACGAATGCGAGCTGATCCTCAAGGGTTACGTTGCGTTCCTCGATCCTCCCAAGGAGACGGCCGCTCCCGCCGTCATCAGCCTGAACCAGCATGGCGTCTCGGTGAAGGTTCTCACCGGCGACAACGAGCTGGTCAGCCGGAAGATCTGCCGCGAGGTCGGCCTGCCCACTGACCGCGTGCTGCTCGGTCCGCAGGTGGAGACGATGTCCGATGCCGATCTGGCGGTGGCCGCCGAGGACACCGTGCTCTTCGCGCGGCTCTCGCCCGCCCACAAGCGGCGCGTCATCCAGGCGCTGCAGAACAAGGGCCATGTGGTCGGTTTCCTGGGCGACGGCATCAATGACTCGCCCGCCCTCCGCACGGCCGATGTGGGCGTCTCCGTCGATACGGCCGTCGATATCGCCAAGGAAGCCGCCGATGCGATCCTGCTCGAGAAGAGCCTCATGGTGCTCAGCGAAGGCGTCATCGAGGGGCGGAAGGTCTTCGCCAACATCCTCAAGTACATCCGCATGGGCGCCAGTTCCAGCTTCGGCAACATGTTCAGCGTCGTCGGGGCCAGCATCTTTCTCCCCTTCGTCCCCATGGCGCCGATACAGATTCTGACCAACAACCTGCTCTACGACTTCTCGCAGGTCCCCATCCCCACCGACGACGTCGACCCTGAGCAGGTTGCCGCCCCGCGGCCCTGGTTCATGAATGAGATCGCCCGCTTTATCCTCTTCATCGGGCCGTGCAGCTCGATCTTCGACTACACCACCTATTTCATCATGCTGTACGTTTTCGGCTGCTGGGATCCCGCGCGGGCATCGCTCTTTCAGACGGGCTGGTTCGTCGAGTCGCTGCTCACGCAGACGCTCATCGTGCACATCATCCGCACGAATCGCATCCCCCTCATCCAGAGCCGCGCCAGCCTGCCGCTGGCCCTGACGACCATCGCCATCATGCTGATCGGCATGTGGCTGCCGTTTTCGCCCGTTGCCTCGTCGCTGGGATTCACGGCCCTGCCGCCGCTTTACTGGCTGCTGCTTGTCCCGACGCTGCTCTGCTACACGCTGCTGACGCAATTTGTGAAGACGTGGCTGCTCCGACGGGCGAGCTGATGATCGCCACACGCCCGACCGGGGATGACGCCGACGAGGGCGGCGCAAGCATCTATGCACCTCCCCAAAGGGATTCCATTCCTTATCAACGACGTTATGCACCAAGCAGCTTCTCGACAAACAGCGCGATGTCGTTCCCGTTTACCACACCGTCGTCGTTCATGTCGCCGCGCTCAGGGCAGGGGCACACGCCGCCGATGCCCACGCCTTGAGAACTGGTTTCGTATCCATTTTGCAGCCTGTTTCGTGACGTGTCGTTAAGTGCCGACGTGCAGCGACGGGACCATTATACCAAATTGGTCGCTTGAACCCTAGCGGGGACAAGGAAACGGGAGGCAAAAAACACGCTCTGGCAAGGCTCTTGGCGCTTGTTCGGGATTTTCACGCTCACTAGATTGGTGGACGGGATGGCGGGTAGCTCCCGCCACGCGCTGTCCGGCGTCGCGTTCTGCATCAACCGGCGCGGCGTCGGACAGCGACCCGATTCGAGAATGATGCGGCATGTCCACGGAAGCGGAAACGACGAATGACGGCCAAAGCCCCGTCGAAGACTTCATCGCGGAAGCCGATCGAATCTGATCCGAGCACTGC
>DATKKX010000096.1:0-9604 GCA_035542775.1 Phycisphaerae bacterium
TTGCTCAAGGTACGCAGCTTGCGCATCGGGTCCCGGGGACGGTTGAGCAAATCCATCAAAATCGATCTGCTCGGGCTGGCCATCGGCTTCGATCACGACAATCCATACATTATCCCAGTTGCTTTGGCGTTGCTTACGCAACTGTTCAACAATCTTGGGGGGATCATCCGCACTGGATGCCATGTCCTTTTCGAAGCCCTGCGGGTCAAACAGCAGCTTGTGAAGTCCGGTGATTCGCAGATGGTCAGTGGGCGAGGGCGTCATGCGGTCCTCCCCCGTGTTTTTCAGTTCCAGGCGGCTCGACTCAGCGGGCATCTCGGCGGACTCAGCCGGCTTAGTGGAAGTCGGCTCACATCGCTCCTCAGTTGATCGCTCGTTGTGGTTCGCAGGCCTGGCGCCCGAGGGAGAAAGGAGCTCGGGGCCCACTTCTGCCTGACCCGACGGCCCTGATAGCTCCCGTTTACTCCTTTCGCGTATCCCATTTATGAGCCGCATGTCCTCCTCTACTGGATCAAATGGCTTGACAGGCTTGACGTAGGTGCCAAGGAGGAGCATCTGTTCGCGCTCTGGCAGTACGCATATCATGAAATCCCGGTCAATCGGTACACGGAGTTCATATCTCCTTGCGAAGCCACTCCAACTCCAGTACTCACCCTCCTTCGGAGCTGAGTCGTCCGCATAATGCCGGGCCAGCCGCGCCCAGAGCAGGCGAGTAATCTGTTCAAAAGACTCCGGATGCCTCTCGATGAAGTCCGAAATAGCTTTGGCGTCCTCTTCCCTGATGAGTACATGCCTTTGGGAGGGATCGCGCGGGTGGGGCCAGGACGGAATGTGGTTGTTGAGGAGATAGCACGCCAGACAGCCCAGCGTTGCATCGGCGGACATCACGCTTGTCGGATCCCTCGGTGGTTTGACGATGAGGTTCGATCCGGCACGCCGCAGGCGAGGGGCATCCTGGAATCGGTACCATTCAAGGACGCTGCCCTCGGACTCACGGTGATAGATTCCATAGGTACCCTTGGCGTTAAGCACACACACCATGGGATATCGCTGCTTCTCGACATCCGGGACGACCGGCATGAAGTAGGTGCGGAGCCGCATGGGCTCATTGGGGATGTGGTAGAGCGAGCGATCATCAGGATGCAGTACGCGGATAGCGTCGCACCAGATGAATGAATACCAGGCATAGGCATTCATCTCGCTGGACATGTACCAGCTCATGGCCAGCACATCATCCGGTTTGCCCCAATCAGCCTCGGGGAGACGAAATGCGGAGAACCACAAGCCGGGCGTGTCCGCGCGATGATCGACAAACGGAGCGTCTTCCGGCGTGCACGCAAAGCCGCTCAATAACGTCAGCATCGCAGCAGCAAGAAGACGGAGCACGACCTGTGTTTGAATCTGTTTCATCGCCGTGCCCAGCTTGTTTCCCTGGCCATCTTGCCCTCACCCTATCACTGCATCCGCCTCGATCTCTATTAACATCGCCGGATCGACCAGTCGTTTCACCTCCACCATCGTCGTACAGGGCGGGTGGGCGGTGAAAAATTCGCCGTGGGCGCGGCCGTAGTCCTGCCAGCGGCTGATATCCGTCACGAACATCCGCGTGCGCACCACATGGCGCATCTCCACGCCGAGGCCCTTCAACGCTTTCTCGATGATCTCCAGGCAGCGCCGCGCCTGGCGGTACGCATCACCGGGGGCGAAGACGCTGCCGTCGTCGGCGACCGAGGCGGTGCCGGTCACGAAGACCTGGTTGCCCGCCCGCAAGGCGCGGCAGTAGCCGATCTTGCCTTCCCACACGGCTTTGGTGAAAAAACGCTGGAATTCCATACGCACACTCCACAATACACGCCGGCTCGGCGGTCCCGGCGCGCCGGGATCGCCCTCCCAACCGCCGGGGCTCCGTCACTGACTTCTTGCCCACGCGACCAGGTCCACCTTGGGCGGCGTAGCTCCGAGGCGGCGAAGCATGTTGATCGCCTGGGCGCGGTGATGCGTGCCATGGCAGCACAACTGCAGCATGGTCACGCCCAGCGGGAACGTCAGCTTTTTCACCTGCCGGATCACGATCCTAATCGGTTGACGCAAATCCTCGGGCGTCTTGTCAGCAATGAACTGGTTCCGACGCTGGCCTGTCTCGCGGAACATCTCCCGAAGGCGGGCCGTCGTGAGCGTCAGATCCGGCGCCGGAAACGCGCAGCCCGGTCCCTCATGCCAGTTGTGCCACCACCAGGTTTCGGCGTCGTGGATGTGGACCAGCGTCTTGCGCAGCGTGCCCAGGCCCATCTCGAACTCGCGGTCAAGCTGGTCGTCCTTCAAGCCCGCCGCGGCGGTTACCACCTGGTCGAACGCCCAACTGCTATAAGCCGAGTACCGGCGGATCGCGTCCGTATCCAGCGTCGGCGCCGCGCGCTCCTGGTCCTCAACGTACATGAAGATGTAGTCGGCGCCGTTCTGCGGGAGCTGGGCGCCTACCTGGCGAAACATATTCAACACCTGGGCGCGATGATGAATGCCGTGATTGATCACGTGCAGGAGAATATCGGTGAGGATGTTGGTAGACGGCTTGCCGTCGGCACCGACGTAAGCAACCGGCCGCTCCATCGCGGCTTCATCAAGCGGCGCGAGCCAGCAGCTCCGCAGATCCGCCAGCCGGCAGACCCCGGACCGGATGTCCCCCACCGCCGACAGATCGCGAGCCCGCGGCAACGTGGCGTGGTCCAGGCCGCCGACCCGCTCGTGCCATATCCGCGCCGAGCCGTAAATGTGCCGCAGCGTCTCACGCAGGGTGCCGGGCCCCATCTCGATCGGTCGATCGAGCTTCTCATCGGGCAACCCCAGCGCGCTATTGAGCACACGGTCATTGGCCCAGTTGTCATACGTAAACAGCTCTTTAAGCGTATTGATGGACATGGTCGTCGCTTCCCTACGCACCTTGTCGCCGCTCTTCGGCGCTTCGGTGATCAGGTTCGAAGGGTATCGATCGCCGGCAGCGTCCATCTGCCAACGGTTCCGGCCGGCAGGCCTCGTCTCAGCCCTTGTTCGGGCACCCCTAGCGAACGGACAATATCGTATCGCGGCGCGGCGATTGGCACAACGGGCGCGGGCGGGGTGTCCGGCACGGCGTTTTTCGATGGATGTGGAGTGCTGTCTCATCCGCGGCCGCGGCCACGAGGGCGAGTGCGCCGGCGGGTGAACTTGGTATTCCACGTCGGCCACAGGGGGCCGGCGCTACCGCACTCCGGCGAACGGCCTCAGGGTGAGGCGGAGGCCAGCTTGCCCACATCCGCGATGATGGACTCGATCTTGGCTGTGGCGTCCTTCCGGGCCTTGTCGAGATTATCACCCGGCTCCCTGGTCAGCACGTAGAACTTGATCTTCGGCTCGGTCCCGCTCGGCCGGGCGACGACCTTGGTGCCGTCCTTCAGCGTGAAGAGCAGGACGTCGCTTTTGGGCAGGTCATAGTGGCCGACAACCTTGCCATTGGACGCATCCCGGATCTCGCCGGTGGTGACGTCGCCGATGCTGGTGACACCCAGACCCGCGATCGCCTTCGGAGGCTGGTTACGCAGCCGCCGCATCAAAGCCTTGATCTGT
This sequence comes from Phycisphaerae bacterium, assembly GCA_035542775.1. Lineage (GTDB taxonomy): Bacteria > Planctomycetota > Phycisphaerae > UBA1845 > UTPLA1 > DATKKX01. Next base: position 3,601 of record DATKKX010000096.1, read on the forward strand.
TCGGCCCCTTCCTGGCCGGGCATCGAGAAGCTCTTAGCCCCTTCCTGGAAGTAGCCGAAACGCCCGAACAGGTCCTCCAGCACGTGATACAAACCCTTACCCTGTTCGGCAGCGCTGGCGGCAGCTTCGGCGATGAACGCCGCACTGGTCACAGCGTCCTTGTCGCGGACGAACCTGCACGGCAGGTAACCGTAGCTCTCCTCCGCGCCGAAGATGAATTCCTTGTTCGGCCGCTCGGGCGTGCCGGCGAGGTCGTGCTGGTGGAGTTTGGCCGCGATCCACTTGAAGCCGGTGAGGACTTCGACCACCTCCGCCCCATAGGATCTGGCGATTTCCTTCATCAGATCGCCGCTGACGATGGTCGTGATCATGACGGCGTTCCGGGGCAGCTTGCCCGCACGGGTAAGTTGCTCGCAGATGTAATGGAGCATCAGCGCTGCGATGCGGTTGCCGTTGACCAACTCGAACTGTCCATCCGGCCGGCGGACGGCAATGCCCATGCGATCGGCGTCCGGATCGGTGCCGATGACCAGATCGGCCCCTTCACGCCTGGCCAGGTCGAGCGCCATGGTCAGCGCAGAGGCCTCTTCCGGGTTGGGCGACTTGACGGTGGGGAACTCGCCATCGGGCTTGGCCTGCTGGGGCACAACCAGCACGTGCTGGAATCCGCGGCGTTTGAGTGCCTCCGGGACGAGCCGGTGGCCCGTGCCGTGGAGCGGGGTGTAGACGATCTTGAGATTCCGGCCCTGCGCTTGGCACGCCTCCGGATTCAGACAGGACGCCTGTACCAGATCGAGGAAGGCGTTGTCCACCTCGGGGCCGACGATCTTGATCAGGCCCTTGGCCCTGGCCTGCTCAAAGTCCATCAGGCGGATGTTGCCGAAATCTCCGACGCGGCGGACCTCTTCGATGATCTCCCTGTCCTGCGGCGGCACGACCTGCCCGCCATCCGCCCAGTAGGCTTTCAGGCCGTTGTATCCAGGGGGATTGTGGCTGGCCGTAATCACCACGCCGGCGGTGCAGTGCAGATGCCGGATGGCAAACGACAGCTCGGGCGTGGGGCGAAGGGCGTCGAAGAGGTAGGCGGTGATACCATTGCCCGCCATGACACAGGCGGTGCGGCGGGAGAAGGCATCGCTCATCCGCCGGCTATCGCAAGCGATGGCCACCCCGGCCCGCCTGGCCGCCTCGCCCTGCTTGCCGATGTAGGTCGCCAGCCCCTGGGCCGCGGCCCCGACGGTATAGACGTTCATCCGGTTCAGGCCCGCTCCGATAATGCCCCGGAGGCCGCCGGTGCCGAAATCCAGGTTCTGGTAGAACCGGTCGGTCAGCTCTTTTTCCTGACCTTTGGCGACCAGGTCGCGGACTTCCTTCTTGTCCTCTTCCACGATAGCCGGATCATCGAGCCAGGCTTTGATCGCAACATCTATTGCTTTATCCATTTATGACCTCTCAGTCGGCTCTCCGGCCGCGACGGCTGTCGTCGAGGCCTCTGACTGTACCCCAAGCCTAATTCCTGACCAAGGGGGTGCAGGGCCGAAAGCAACGGACTCGTAATTCCTCGTCACGGCTCGGCCGGCGGTTTTCTTTGACCCGAATCGGGTTCGCCGATAGTATACGGTGGAGAAACGATCACTGGGCGGAGCCGAAGTGCGGCCTCGCGGCCGGACCAGGCCCGCCGGTGGGGAAGAATGATCGCAGAGGGCAGCGGTTCGAAATTCTCTTTCGCCCGATCATGCCCTTTGCACTCCTTCTTGCGGGCAGGGCCGAACTCCGAGTCGCCGGAATGGCGAGAACGGAGTGTCGCCCTGCCCGTTTTTGTTGACAGCTCGCCACTGATTCCGCAGCATAATCACCGTGAACCCGCGCTGGTTTCTTGGACTGACTGTTTTCGGATTCGTTCTGTTCATCGCCGCGGTGACGATGTACATGTCCAGCGGCGAAACGCCGCGTCCGCGCGCAGATGAGCGGAAAGCCATTCTTGCGGAACTGGCGTCTGACGAAGCCGGCGAGGGCGGAGTCTCGCTCAGGGAACACTTCACTAAGCTCCGGGCCGCGAGGGAGAGCGCAACCGCCGAGCGCGAGCGGCTCGCAGAACGAGCCAGACCCCATCGACCCAGGGTTTCCAACCACTGGCGCGAGCAAATCGGTCAACTCGCCGATCGGATCGACGACACGGCGGTACGCCTTCGAAGCGACATCAGCGGCAGCCCGGTCGTCCGGCTCGCCGCAGGCGCCGCCGAAATCCAGTCAGGACGAGCTGACGCCGCCGTCCAGGAATTCGACCGGGTTCTGGCCAAAAGACCGGCGGACGTCACCGCCCTGTCGGGGAAGGCCTCGGCCCTCGTGACGATGGAGCGTTTCGAGGAAGCAGCGGGCGTATATGCCGAGCTTGTGCGGACCGCACCGGGCGATACTGTGGCCCGGTACAATTACGGCGTGCTGCTCTACAGGCTGGCCCGGTTCGGCGAGGCGGCGGAACAATTTCGCCGGCTGGTCGAGATCGACCCCAAGCACGCCCGCGGTCAATACAACCTGGCAACGCTGGCTCAACGGGCCGGCCGCCTCGATGAAGCCCGAGAGGCCTGGGAGGTCTTCACAAGGTTGGAGCCGCGGGCGGCCAACGGCTGGTTCAATCTGGGCGTCGTGTGGATGGACTTTAACCGGCCGATAGATGCCGTCCGTTGCTTTCTCGAAGCCGCAGCGATCAATCCTGAGGATTCGGACGCCTGGCTGAATCTGGGCCTGGCCTACGGAGCCGCCGGGCACCTGGAAGCCGCTCTGGAAGCGATCACCAAGGCGGATGCGGTGGCTCCCTGTGATCCGACGATCATGCGCTGCCTGGCGGATCTGCACAGCGTATTGGCCGACCAGGGGGGCCCTGGCGCGGAGACACATCGCCACCTGGCGGCAGCGCTGGAAGAAAAACTGCGTCCTCCGGATGAGCAGCAAACGGAACAAGGCCCTGTGGCGGCGACTGCCGCGGAGGGCGACTGATGTGGCAGCATCGGGATCGTCTCGAAGCCCGTTGTTGCAAGCCCTGAGGCGTTTAGCAACGGGCGGGACGGCCAAGCTTGGAGCCTTTCAAAGGGATCGCGGGAAGCGACCTATGAGGGATCGTCGCCGGCCCCCTTCTCAACCACCAGTACCTTGATGCGGCGATCCGCTTCTTTGAGTTCAAGCCCCATCGTGCGCAGAGCGGCCTTGAGGCCGTCGATGTCCCCCCGCTTGTACTTGATGCTGAAGTCGAACGAGCCTTCAATGCCGGTCTCCTCGAGGACCGGTCTGTGGAGAAGGTGCTCAATGCTCGCGGCAACATCCTCGAGCGATGATTTTGGGGCGCGAATCCACCCGTCCTCGAGGAGGGGTCCGGAGTATATCTGCTCGATCTTTTCCTTTGGTCCCCAAGCAGAAGGCGGCGTCCAGGGCTCGCCCTTCGTGCGTTGGAGCACGTAACAGGGCACCGCACCCGTTTTCCAGCGCACGCGTATGTCGAATGTCTTCGCTAGCACGTCTTGCAACATTCGACGGACCGCATTCTCGCTGCAGCCCGGAACATAGATCGAAACCTTGTAAAGGTCTTCCGGCATCGGGGCCATCCAGGCGATTCGGCTGGGCTTGGCCTCGTAGGCGAGAGCGACGATTGTCGGCAGGGGAGCTGCATATGCCTCGAAATAGCGCCCGTCCCTACCGAAGGCGAACCGTGTCTGGTTGGGACCGGCCTTGCATCGGGCGATGGCCAACTGCACCAGCGGCTCAGGTTCAGGTTGTTCCTTGGGATCACCCGGCTTCCAGTGCGGCTTGACGGGTTTACCTTCCTTCAACGGCAGTTTGACAGGCTTGCCGGCGAGGAGGTCGTTGAGGGCCGCTTCCGTCACGTTCTCCGGTTTGGTGATCGCGGCGACGCGGCCTTGCTGGTCAACGATCACGGTATGCGGGACCGGGCTGGCACTGTAATCGCTGAACGTCCATAGGGCGTCATCGAGGCCGATCCATCCTCTGATCGGCGTTCTTTCGACAAACATCTTCACCGTGCTCTCGTCGGTCGCTGCAATGGATATGAACTGGACAGGTTTGTCCTTGAAGGTCTCCGCGAGCTTGTTCAGGTGAGCGAAGGCCTGCATGGACTCCCGGCTCGAAGCGCCCCAGAACTCGAGGACGACGACCTTGCCGCGCAGATCCGCCAGTTTCGCTTCCGCCGTCGGCCCGGCTTGAAGGAGCTTACTCAGGATCAACTCCGGGGCTTGATCGCCGACTGCAAGATGCTCTTGGGCCTGCTGGGGTTCCGGTCCTCCTGCCTGTTGACCTGAGGCGACAAACGCCAATGAAAGCACCAGGGAGACGCCGATTCGAAGATTCATAGCTCGCTCCTTCGCCACCAACCGGCGGACTTGACAATTCAGCATTATACCGTGGCTCGACCACCGCGACGCCAAGGCCATGCGGTCGCCGAAGAGAGGGCCGGTTCCGGCATCGCGTGGCGACTTCCAATCCGTCGGGGAGACCGCTAAACTCGATGCCTTGTCATGAAACCGGCGAGGCGATCGCCGGTTGAGACGACTGAACGTGGGTGGACGACAACGAGTCAGAGGACACTGGACCGTGGAAAAGACACTGATCATACTCAAGCCCGACGCCCTCCAGCGCGGGCTCAGCGGCCGGATTATCAGCAGGTTTGAGGACAAAGGCTTTCAGATTCTCGCCCTCAAGATGATGCGCGTCTCGCGCGAGCTGGCCGAGAAGCACTACGCCGTCCACAAGGGCAAGCCGTTTTATCCCCGGCTTATCAGCTATATCACCAGCAGTCCGGTTATGGTGATGGTCCTGCAGGCCAACAACGCCATCGCCGTGGCCCGGAAGATGATGGGGGCGACCTTCGGCTCCAACGCCGAGCCGGGCACGATCCGCGGCGACTTCGGCCTGTCCAACAGCTTTAACCTGATTCACGGCAGCGACTCGCCGGCAGCGGCAGAGTTCGAAATCGGTCTGTACTTCAGGCCCGAGGATCTGCTCGCCTTCGATCGCACCAACGAACGGTGGATCTACGACATGTCGGGCGACAACCCCGAGTAGCCGTGTCCGCGCCGCGGAAGCGGCGACGACCCAAGTTGACGCTGTCCGGTCAAATGCCGAAGCCCACGGACGCAGGTCCGTGGGCCCGGCATAGTGCACTCCATTCTGCAATCCGTGCGACCGGTCAGGCGGCAGGCTACGGATTCAGGAGCCGATCGACAAACGGGCCAACATCGCTCATGTTCACGAACCCGTCCGCATCCAGGTCGGCGGCACAGAACTCGCTGAATGCCACCCCCGGGGCGTAAGGACTCATCAGCACCTCGACGAAGCGCTGTACATCCAGACCGTTCACCAGGCCGTCGACATGCAAGTCTCCAACCATGACGCCGGCACACTCGTTGTGCACCACGCCCCAGATCTCCACGTCGTCGATGTTCCAACCAGGATAGGGAACGACATCAACCGCCATCGGTCCCATCCCCCAGCGGATGTACACCGTGGCGTGATTGTCCGCCACTGACGCGATGTCAAAGGTTCGTTGCGACCACGCCGAATCGCTGACCACTCCGGTATTCTGCCACAGCGTCGTCCAGTTGGTGCCGTCGTTGGACACCTCCACCGAGGCATGAGCAAACGCCGATGAATCCACGGCGAGCCACCGCCAGAACTTCAATTGCACCTGGGTGGCATGGGAGCAGTCCAGAGCCGTCGTCGTCAGATAGTACGCCGGCATATCTCGCGTATAGTCGCCGTAGAGGTTGTAACCGTAGACATTCGCCCCCGTGTGGCCGTTGTTCGGATCGTATTGGTGCGTCCCGCCACCGGTCGGATGGCCGAAGGCCCACAAGCCCGTCGTGCTCCAGCCGGGGTCGGTGTTCATGGGGAAGTCGAAGACCACCTGCGGGATCCCCACGCCCACCGTCAACGACACCGTGGCGATGTTCGATGTCGCCGTCGCGTCCTTGGCCGCATAGGTGAACGAAGCCGA
>DATKKX010000097.1:0-2056 GCA_035542775.1 Phycisphaerae bacterium
CTGATCCTTAACCCTGGTTGGCGATGGTCGAACGACGTCAAGCCGATCGCCAAGACCTCCAGCTGCCAGGCTCCGCACTTTCAATATCACGTGGCCGGACGGATTGCGATCCTGATGGACGATGGAACCGAATTTGTCGCCGGTCCGGGAGACGTAACGTCTCTGCCCAAGGGGCATGACGCATGGGTGGTTGGTGACGAGCCCGTTATTGTGGTCGATTGGTTCGGGGCCAGCAACTATGCCAAGCAAACAGGTTAATTGGCCTGGCCGCTAAACGCCTTCAATTCACAAGTCACGAAATGTGAGGGAACGACCATGGCACGCAAATATGTCGACTGTCGGCAATTTCCGGGCGAGACGAAGTGCACTGTCGCCATTTCCGCTGACAGTGAGAAAGAGCTGATGGAAGTCGCGGTGCAACATGCAGTGGCTGTCCATGGCCATAAGGACACGCCGGAATTTCGGGAGCAGTTGAAGCACGCAATCAGGGAAGGTGTACCTTCCGCCTGATTTTTGTACTCGTGCGCGGGCGGTGAGGAAGGCGCTGTTCACCGCCCTGCGGATTTATCCCTGCTTCCAGGGCAACCCCTCGGCCTTCCACCCCGCCACATTGCCCCGATGGCCGCGCGGGTCGGCCGGGCCTTCGAACCCGTCCTTCACATTGTACACATGCTTGTACCCCGCGACCTTGGCGGCCAGGGCGGCGGCCGTGCTGCGCGCGCCGGAGCGGCAGATGAAGTACACATGCTGCTCCGGCTCCACATGGGCGGCGGCCAGCGCCTCCACGAATTTCGGGTTTTGCTGCATGGTGGGGTAGACCTGCCACTGGATCAGGACCGGCTGCTTGCCCGTCTGGATCAGGTCCGGCAGGCCGACAAAGCTCCACTCCGCGCTCGTGCGCACATCGCAGAGCACGGCGGACGGATTGCTCATGAGCGCTTCCCACACCTGTCGCGGCGCGACATCTTCGATCATAATATCCCCCGGCATATAGTGGTTGACGCAACATAGCGAGGACAGGGTCGAATGGAAACAGTGGCGGACGGGCTGATCGGGGCGATCGGGGGGACGAGGCTGATCAGGCTGAAACGGGCTTCCGCCGCCACCGGGTGCGAGATTCTGGGCAAGGCGGAGTTCCTCAATCCCGGCGGCTCGGTGAAGGACCGGGCCGGGCTCGCCATCATCCGCGATGCCGAGGCCACGGGCAGCCTCAAGCCGGGCGGCATCATCGTGGAGGGCACGGCGGGCAACACCGGCATCGGGCTCACCCTGGTGGCCAACGCGCTGGGGTATAAGTGCATTATCGTCATGCCCGAGACGCAAAGCCGCGAGAAGATCGATTTCCTGCGCATGATCGGCGCCGATCTGCGCCTGGTGCCGGCCAAGCCGTTCAGGGACCCGGGGAATTACGTGCATGTCTCGCGCCGCCTGGCCGAGGAGCTGGGCGCGGTGTGGGCCAACCAGTTCGACAATCTGGCCAACCGGGAGGGCCACCGCCTGACCACGGGCGCTGAAATCTGGGAGGAGACCGGTGGCAAGGTGGACGCCTTTACCTGCGCCTGCGGCACTGGTGGTACACTCGCAGGTGTGTCTCTGGCGCTGAAGGCGCGCAAGCCGGGGGTGAAGATCGTGCTGGCGGACCCGGAAGGCAGCGGCCTGTACGGCTGGGTGAAGACTGGCGACCTGACCGTGACCGGCTCCTCGATCACCGAGGGCATTGGCCAGTCCCGCGTGCCAGGGAACCTGGAGGGCGTGGCGATCGACGATGCCGTGCGCATCCCGGACCCCGAGGCGCTGGAGCAGGTGTTCGACCTGTTGAGCCATGAGGGCATCTCGGTCGGCGGCTCGGCTGGCATCAACGTGGCGGCGGCGATCCGCGTGGCGCGGGACCTTGGCCCCGGCCATACCGTGGTGACGGTGCTGTGCGACGGCGGGGCGCGCTACCAGAGCAAGCTGTTCAACCCCGAATTCCTGCGCTCCAAGAACCTGCCGGTGCCGTCATGGATGTAACTGATCCCGCGGCGCTGGACGCCGAGGAACTGCTCGCCGCCTATGC
>DATKKX010000098.1:0-2703 GCA_035542775.1 Phycisphaerae bacterium
TGAATGTAATCGCCGCTTGCCGCATCCGCAACGGCTTGCCGATCCTCGGTCGGGCATCGTAGAATCAGCCTGACATGCCCGGCAACGCGGAAACACCAGCCGCCACGCACCCCATTGCTGACACCCCGCCGGTACCGTCGACGCCCCGGCTCTCGCTCGCACAGCATCTGCTGCTGGCTGCGGTTTTCCTCTTCGCAATCACGCTGCGGCTGGTCTATCTCTGGGGGCAGGCCCGCAACAACCCGATGTACGACCACCCGATCATGGATTCGGCGATGCACGATCAGTGGGCCCGCAGCATCGCCGCCGGCAATGGTATGGGCGACCAGCCGTACTTCCGGGCTCCACTGTACTATTACCTCCTGGCGGCTCTGTATAAGCTGTTCGGCCCGAGCCTGACCGTCGCCCGGATTGCCGGCTGCTTCGCCGGAGCCTTTACCTGCTACCTTATCGCGAGGCTGGGAGTGCTGCTGGCGGGCTTTGCTTCCGGGCTGCTCGCCGGTTTCATGGCGGCCCTCTACTGGCCCTTCATCTACTTTGACGCCGAGCTGCTGACTGTCGGGCTCGAGGTACTCCTCGATGTCGGCTTCTTATACCTGATCCTGCGGGCCGCGCAACGCGATTCGGCGCTGCTGTTCCTCTCGGCCGGCATCGTCTGGGGACTCTCCGCCATCACCCGTCCTAACATTCTGGGAGTCGCTCCCGGCGTCGCCATTTGGCTGTGGATGGCTGCCGGGCCGGACGGCCCTGCCATCCGCCGTCTGCGTGCCGCAGCACTCGTCGCCTGCGGCCTGCTTCTTGCCATCCTGCCCGTCACAATCCGCAATTACGCGGTCAGCGGCGAGCCCGTCCTCATCGCCACCAACGGCGGCGTGAACTTCTACATCGGCAACAATCCCCGATCGGACGGTTTTTCCGCCATCGTTCCGGGCACACGGGCCTCATGGAAGGGCGGATATTACGACACACATCAGATCGTGGAGGAGGAGCTCGGGTACAAGCCTACCGAGGGCGAAGTGTCGAGGTACTGGTACTCCAAGGCCTTGGCATGGATACGCTCGGACCCCAAGGCGTGGCTCAAGCTCATGTTCCACAAATTCCGCATCTTCTGGGGCCCGATCGAAATGCCCAATGATCACCCCATCTGGTTCATGGCCCGCATGTCGGGGATTTCCGCGCTATTCTGGATCGGATTCCCAGTCGTCGCCTGTCTGGGCATCGCCGGGATGGTTGCACTGCGGCTCCAGTGGCGCCGATGGTTTCTCCCCTTCGCGTTCCTGATCCTCTACATGATGACGGTGATAGCGTTTTTCGTGTGCGGGCGATATCGCCTGCCTATTGTGCCCGTGCTGATCCTCTTCGCCTCGGCAGGCTTGTGCCGCGTGGCGGAGGCGGTTCGCGCCCGTCAGCCCGAACTACTTCGTCCCTATGCGACCGCCGGCGCCGTCGCCGCTTGCGTCCTTCTGCTGTTTTCGCCCAAGCTCTCGCTCTTCAATACGACCTGTGACGCCACGGGCTATTACAATCTGGCCGCGCATTTCGCCGAGCCCGGTCCGGGCCGAAGAGCCGACTACAAGAAAGCGATCGAATACTACCGGCAATCATTGCGACTCGTGCCCCAGGATCCGCGGACCCTGCACAATCTGGCCTGGCTTCTCGCGACGGCCCCGCAACCCGAACTGCGGGACGGTGCCGAGGCGCTCCGGCTCGTGCAAGAGGCAGATGCTATCCTAGCCACCCCTGGCTGGCCGACTCTGTATACCCAGGACGCCCTGGCCGCGGCGTTTGCAGAGCTGGGCCGTTTTGACGAGGCGGTTCAGGCCGGCCGAAGAGAATTGGACCAGGCATCTCGACCCGGTTCGGGCTTGGATCCGGTTGAGGTCCAAGCCCGCCTGCGTCTGTACGAGCAGCACCGCCCCTACCGCTTGCCATCATAACCGAACCGGGCGGATTCTCACGGGCCCCAATCCTGCTTGAGGGGCGCAAAGAAAGAGGCCGCCTCTTGCGAAGGCAGCCTCTTTGGGTTCTTGCGGAGTCTTACGATCATTCACCGGATGGAAGGCCTGGGTTAGGGGCCCGGTCACCCGGCATGTCGCGACGTTATCGGCGGCGAATCAGCGCCAAAACGCCTGCAGCAAGCAGAGCCAGCGTTGCGGGCTCGGGTACGCCAACGCCATAGATCTGGGCGTAGAAATTCGCCACAGGGCTGCCACCGAACCAAGACAACGTACAGGTGCCGCTATCGGGGCCATTCACCCAGAAGAGATCAGCGCCGCTATCGGGACCAGTGGATAGCAGCCAGCCGCGTACATCGGTGTCGCCTATCTGATGCTGAACGCCGAGGGCGAACGCACCCACGGTGGAATCAGTGTAGAACGTGTAGTCCAGCGGCACGGTAAACAACGGTGTGACCCCATCGCCAATCGTAACGAAGTAGTTGGTGTTCACGCCGACCGTGGCCGGCACCGCCACCGTGCCGAACAAAGTACCCGGCACGGTTAGGTAGGGGGAGACGGCACTCGTTTGGGCAAAGTACAGGTTGGCTTGCTCGGCAGGCGAACCCGCGGTCCGGCGGATGCCGACCGTGATCTGGCTCACGGTGAGCGACGCCGGGGAGCCTGTAATTTGAATGGGAATGTCGTCATACGTGATCTTGTTGGCAAGCAGGTCAAGCCCCGGGTTGAAGTTCGACCCCACGCCGAT
>DATKKX010000099.1:0-12400 GCA_035542775.1 Phycisphaerae bacterium
CGCCGGCAGCACCGCATAAAGGTACCGATTGAGCCGACATGCCATAAAGCAGACTATACCACCCACGCAGAAACCTGGCAACGCCGTCCAGCCAGGCAGTTATCGGCCCGCGCCCCTTAGCAGGACATCCACTATCGTGGCCGTCCCCAGCAGCAGACTGACGCAACCATTGATGGTGAAAAAGGCGAGGTTCACGCGGGACAGGTCCTTCGGCGACACCACCGCCTGCTCTGCCGCCAAAAGCACCGCCGTCACGCCGGCCGCCATCCAATAGACCCAGCCAAGACCCGCGACCAGACCGAGGCCTGCGAGCAGGCCGACTGTCAACACGTGACAGGCCCGCGAGATAAACAGCGCCCAGGGCACGCCCAGCGCCGCCGGGACGGAAAAAAGCTTGTCGCGTCGATCCACTTCCACGTCCTGGCAGGCGTAAATGATGTCAAAGCCCGCCATCCAGAAGGAGACGACGCCCATGAGGATGACAACCGGCCAGCCCAGCGAGGCGGGGTCGACGGCAATCCAGGCGGCCACCGGAGCGAATCCGATCACGGCGCTGAGCACCCAGTGCGTCAGCGGCGTGACGCGCTTGGCATACGAATAGACGGCCAGCGCTAATAGCGTCGGCCCGGCGAGATAGATGGGCCAGGGATTGGCGTAGAGGCGCTGGAAACCCAAGCAACCGACGCCGAACAACGCCGCGCTTCCGGCGAGAAACAGCCATGCCTGCCGCACCGTGATTCTGCCGGTCTGTAGCGGCCGTCTCGCCGTCCGCGGGTTGCGGGCATCGAGAGCCGCATCGGCGATGCGGTTGAATGTCATGGCAAAGCTCCGCGCCGCCACCATGCACAGGATGATCAGCGCGAGTTGCCCGACCATCGGCAGACCACGTTCGGTTTGCCGCCCCGCCAGGAAAGTCGCCATCAGGGCAAATGGCAATGCGAACACGGAGTGCGAGAACCGGACCATCTCGCCCCACGTTCTAATGACAGGTACAGGATTCATTGCCGCGGTCATTGTAGCGGGAACCGGGCACTACGCGGACATGTGGGAACCAAAGGTGGGGGGCGACGGGCGGATGACGACAGCCGGCACGGCGGCCTCGGACTGCCGCGAACTGGCAGCAAAGCAGATTCACGCCGGCCAGTGGCGAAGATCCTTCAAATGGAACACGCCTTTGGCCCCCAGATCGATCGGCTCGCTGCGGCCGAGCGGGAACCACGGGCTGCCATCTCCCGCTCGGAGAACATGGAATGTCCGGACTGGCGTGCCGCCCTCACCGATGAGAACTCGCGTCTGACCCTCCGGGTTCCTGGCGACATCCAGGATCATCACCGCGTGGCCGGGCCGGCCCACCCGAATGAACACGCTGCCCGCCTCGATGACCGGCTCAGACGCCTTGTCCGTATCCTTGAACAAGCTATAGACCGTCCCGTATTGGAAGATGCTTTCAAGATAGCCTGTAAAGTTGGTGCGGCTTGTGTCGGCCGAGGCGCTCTTGGCGACGGTGACGTTCTTGCCCCTGACGGTCGGACGCAGCCCGCTGGCCCACTCCTTCCAGGTGCTCAGATGGCCGCTGGTGAAATGGAACGCCAGATCATCCATCCGGCCCGTCGCCCACAAGTACTCGGCGCGGAGACGGACAAGTATGTTCGGCGCGGAAAGGGTCTTGGCGGTGTGCGGCTGAAGCGCGACAGCCCCAGCGAGACTCCGGTCATTGGCCGGCATGATCACTTCGCCCTTGGGACCGACGACCGGTGACCCTTCCGGCAGCATGGGGAGAAAACGGAGCCAATCGGCGAAGCTGCCCGCCGCTACATCAACCCGGGCGAACCCGTCAGGGGGCGGGATTCTCGCCGCCAAAGGCTCGTACTTCTTGCGATCCTTGAGCGAGAGCCAGGGGTACTGCGCGGGGCGATCGGCCACCGGCACAGATTGAGCGGACGAACTCTCCGCGGGCTGTGTATCAGGCGCACCCGTTCCGGTACGTGAGATCTGCCGCGCGGCAAAAAGAACGACGGCAAGGAAGAGGACTACCCCCAGGACGCGGGCGATCGAAGGAGGGGGAGCTTCCGCCGGAGGTGACGTCTCCTCCTCCAGCTCGAAGTCGGCGGACTCGTTCGGAGCGTCCGTGCTGTCGCGATCTTCCACCATCGCTGCCAGTGTATACGGTCCTTTCGACGAGACAACTGCCCGGCAGCGCGGGCTCCGCTCCCGGGGGGCCGCGGCCAGTGAATCTCCGCCAGGAACTTGCGGTCCGCCCGAACCGCTATCCCCGCGCTTCGGCCTGGGGCGCGGTGCTCTCAGGCCGGGCGGGTCCGTGCCGGGCGGCACCTGCTTTACTACTGTTGATTCGCGCCCTCAGCACCAATTTGCCCGGCGAGCGACGCATCCGACGGCAGCGGAGGGCCGACCGGCTGGCCGGGACCGCCCCGGGCCAGGCGAGAGGCGCGCTCCAGACACTCCTTCGCGCCTGGACAGTCCGGATTGATGCTCAGCGCCTGACGGAAGGATCGCTCCGCAAGCGCGTAGTCCTTCAGGTTGAGAGAAATGACGCCCAGGTTGTAGTGGGCCATGTCCGCGGAAACGACGTGGCTGAACTCGATCAGGCTCTCCTGGGGCCGACCCATGTGGGCCAGCGTCACGGCGAGGTTCATCCGGGCGCGCTTGAACTCAGGCGAGATCTGCAATGCTTCACGGCATTGAATCTCCGCCTGGTCGAGTCGATTCTGCGTCAAGTAGATATATCCGAGGTTGTTGCGGAGCATCGCCGCGCCGGGATCAGCCCGGATGCCCTGCTGGAATACCTGTTCGGCGTCCGCGAACTTGCCCTGCTTCTGATAGACGATCGCCAGGCGATTCCACGCCGTCGTGAAGCGGGGGTTGATGGAGATGGCCTTCTCATATTGTTCGATCGCCCCCTGCAGGTCGCCCTGCCGCTCCAGCATCTGGCCGGCAGCAAGGTGGGTCAGTGGGCTGATTCGCGGGGCGGCCGGTTGGGCCGCTGCATCAGGCGAGGCCGGCCGCTTGCGTTCGGCGTCGGCCGATTCGGTCTTGGTCTTGGGATCAAACAGAGAACATCCCGATGCCAGCAAGCAGACGAACACCGCTGAAAAGAAACGTCGATAGGTCACTGCCCGCCTCCCGACGAACTGCCGCCAGATGTCCCAGAGGAACCGCCCCCGCCGCCTCCCCCCCCGCCGCCCCCGGTTGAGCCGCCGCCCCCGCCACCTTGCATGAAGTCGTTCAGGTGGTAGGCGTTCGCACGCGGCTCGGCCTGTTTGGCGACGTTGACCCCGCCCTTGGCCTCCTTCGCGGTCATCCCGCGACCGCCGGGCAGACCAACCGCGATCTCGATGGTCTTCGCACTCGGCAGGGTGTCCCTGACAAATGATCGCGCCGTGGCGAGGCGGGCCTCGATCAGGCTTTCATCCCGCAGCGCCGTGTCATAGTGGAGGCATCCCCCCGTCGCGGCCAGCAGCTCCGCGTACCGCTGCAGTCGGGCTTCGCCAACTCCTGATAACTGAGGCGAATGGGGCACGAAATGGATGTCGGCGATCGACATGTCCGCGAGCATGCCTTGGTCGTCGTGATAGGCGTAATACTCGCTCATCGCCGGCTGCTCCTCGGCATCCCCCTGGGGCGGGGCGTTCAACCGCGGGCATGTCCGTTCAGCGCACCCTGACGCGCTGGCCAGCAAACACGCAACAGACCAGGTCAGCAGCACGCCCGCAAGAGTATCAATTCGCAGCCGCATGTGAGAGCTCCTACACCAGTTCCATGGACAGAGCCCGACCGTGGCCGTACCGGCGGCTCGTCACCCGTCATATCGGCAGATCAGCACTGGAAAGGGAAGCCGGAGGGGCGGGCGGCTCAGGACGGCCCGACCTGACCGCGGCCGCTGACAGCACTGGGACTGCGGGAAACGCCCAGCCATTGCCGCAAGTCGCCGCGCCGGAGCGTCACCAGCAGCCAGATGAAGATGGGCACAGCGAAGGGCACTTCCGGAGACTGGGCGAGAATCCTGACCGCCACGTTGAGGGCCCCGGCCCGGAAGGGCGACAGCTTGAACTGGGCCAGTGGGCCGTCGCCGCTGAACACCTCCACCAGGTTGAGCCACATGCCCAAAGCCATGATGACATTCGCGGCGACCAGCCCGAGCAGGAGTGATTTCCATTTGCGCGACCAGCGAATCGGTGTCGCCACGATCAGCGCCGTCACCAGCGCGGCCATCAGGTACCAGTGCCGGGCGTTGCAGCGTTCCAGAGTGCCCTCGGCGCCGGTCCGCCGGTTCTTGAAGGAGAGCTTCGTCGCCCACTCGTCGTCCGGGGGCGACTGGTGCTCGAAGCGCACGGCCCCGGCGGGACCGATCGAACTCAAGAACAGATTGCCGCTGGCCCGGAAGAACGCCAGGTAGGCGGAGGCCAGATACGGCCACGGCGCAATCAGCAACCCGTAAATGAATATGAGCTTGACGAAGAAGCCCGTGACGGGCCTACGCCTGAACATGGACATGCACCGCCGTTCTGCCCCTGGCCCAACGCGCCCAGAGCACCCAGAATACCAGAGCCAGGAAAATGAACGAGGCCTGCCAGACCTCGATGTGCATCAACTCAAACAACTTCGGGAAGTACACGCCGGTATAGAAGAGCGTGACGATGCGCACGAGATTGAGCAGCAATAGCAGCGGCACGCCGACCAAAACGCCGGGCAGCTTCAGCTTCCACGCCACCGGCGAGGCCAGCACCGCGCAAAAGAACAGGATCGAAGGCTGAATCGCGTCGCATCCCTGGGCGACCTTCAGGCCGAATTGCGGCGACTTCACGCCCAGACCGTTCGCGGTCGCGGGCGTTCCGAAGCAGCGCAGCATGGCGGCCGAAGCCCTGGCGTTCAAAGCCAGGTAGGAATAAAAGGCCCGGCTGTGCTCGTAATAAGCGTAGTAGCAGACGTACACTGGAATGACCAGGGCGGCGAAGACCAGCACAAACCGGAGCACAGGCCGTTTTCCGGCAAACCACGACTCCTCGCCGCGATCCCGCCCCCGCGGCGGTGCGGACCCGCCCGACATCGCCGAGTGCCTGCTTTCCTCTTCGGCCGCCTTGCGTCTTCGGACCATGCCTCGCAGTAGCCTCGCCGATTACGGCCTACGCCCGACTTGTTTCACCGGAGAGGACGACCACCGTCGAGTTCTGATCCAGGATCAGATCGACGATCGCGCCGTCGGCCTTCTGAATCCGCAGCCGTTGCAGCCACAAGCGATCGCCCTTCCCATGAGCATACCAACTTCCGGTGGGCTGCCGCGCGCAGGAAAGGACCCGACCTTCCACCTCTGTCTCCCATGCGCCCTCGCGCGTGTCCACGGCCTGCACCACGCGGACAAGCTGCTGTGGCTTCAACTGCAGTCCTGCCTGCACGAGCGCGGCCATGATTAGCCTCTACCAAATCCACCGGTCAGCAGCGAAACCGGGATGATCGCAGCGGCCTCCGCGCCGCCTGCGACCGGCGCCCGCCGGTCCGCGCCGACGAGACATCATATCGCCGCAGCGCCGGGATTCCATATGCGCGCTGGTGCTGACCCGCGTCGCGACCTTCCCCCTCTGCTCAGATCTTGACCATGAGCGGGTTTTTGAATATGACTCCCCGGTACAGGAATCCGCGACGATGAACGAGCCCGCGGTCAGCATTATCATTCCGACGTACAATCGCGTCCGGTTGTTGCGTGAGGCCCTCGATTCGGTCAGCCGCCAGACTTTTCGCGACTTCGAGGTCATCGTCGTCGACGACGGTTCGACGGAGAATGTCGCCGCCGTCGCCGCCGATCACCCCACCCGCCCCACGGTACTCCGCCAGCAGCGAAAGGGACCCGCCGCGGCGCGAAACCGCGGAATCCAGGCGGCCCGTGGCGCGATCCTGGCATTTCTGGACAGCGATGACCTTTGGCTGCCGGAGAAACTGGAGCGATTCATCGCCGCCTTGAACGCCGCTCCCGGCGTGCGGATCTTCTACGGCCCCATGGCCCCCATCACGGAGGACGGGCGGCCGGTGCCCGGCCGGAGCAAGCCGTGCCGCGGCGGCCGGATCACCGAGCATCTTTTCTGCAGCAGCTTCGTGCACGTGCCCACGGTGGTGTGCCGCAAAGATGTGCTGCTGCAGGCGAAGTGCTTCGACGAATCGCTGCCCGTCTGCGAGGACTACGACTTGTGGCTGCGGTTGAGCGTGAAAGAAACCTTCGGCCTGATCGAGGAGCCGCTGGCCCTGCGGCGCCTGCACGGCGATCGGCTGAGCAAGGCATGCATGAGCCGCAATCTGGCGATCAAGGCCACCGTCTTGCGAAGGTTCTACGAAGCGACTCGAGCGCAGGGCTGCCTCAACCCCAAAGTGGCCGAAACGCGGCTGGCCAGGGTGTGTTTCGTCGCCGCCCGCGCCGCCCTGTGGAACGGGGACTACCAGCGGGCCGCGGAACTTTGCCGGGCCAGCCGCCACTATGGCCAGAATCCCGTTCGCACCTGGCCCATCGCGCTCGCAGCCGCGGTGTTGGGCTGCCTTGGCGGCAAGTCCGACACGCCGGCTGATGCGAACATGAAGTGCACCTCAAAAGGCACCGGTGTGGCGTAGCGGGGCGATTCACTTACTCCTGCGTCAAAGGAACCAGTGCATGATCCAGTAGATCGCCGCCGCCATGCCCCCGGCGCTGGGCATGGTGAGCACCCAGGCTGTGACGATGTCCTGCCCGACGCTCCATCTCACTGAGGCAAAGTGGCGGACGATGCCGACGCCGAAGATGGAGCCGGTGATGGTGTGCGTGGTGCTGACGGGAATGCCGAGGATCGACATGACCACAATGGTGATGCCACCGGCCGTTTCGGCGGAAAAGCCGTCGAACGGCTGGAGCTTGGTCACGCGGTGGCCTAGTGTTCGGATGTTTTGCCAGCCGCCGCAGTATGCGCCCAGGGCCATGGCGGCCTGGCAGCTCAGGATGATCCAGCAATTCAGTTTTGGCTGCCCCGCCTGGACATCGGCCTGCGGCGGCTGCCCGGCGGGCATGCCAGCAGTGTGGGAGGCAAGTTGCGCGATCGATGGCGCGTCTTCGGCTGAAGACGGCACCGACGCCGCGGCGGCCGCAAACGACGTCTCGGCAGGGACCACGCCGCCGCGGTAGGCCAGATGCTGGAGTGTCGGGACGCTGAGCAACATCGCCAGGATAATGCCCATGGTCTTCTGGGCGTCATTGAGGCCGTGACTGAGGCTGTAAACGCCCGCGGAGAGGAGCTGCAGAACCCGAAATGTGCCGTCGACTGCTCTCGGCGCTTTGTTCCTGCAGATCCATATGGTGACGACGGTAATCATCGCGCCACAGATCAGACCGATCACCGGCGCCAGTACGATGAACGCCGCCAGGAGACCCATCTTGCTCCAGGCCAGGGCCCACAAGCCCCCTTTGACCAATGCCGAGCCGGCCAACCCGCCGATCAAAGCGTGCGAAACGCTGATCGGCAGGCCCTTGCGGGTGCAGATGATCGACCAGCTGATTGCGGCCAGCAACGTGGCCAGGATCAGGTGCGGATCGATGACGCTGGGAGAAACCAATCCCGTGCCGATGGTGGAGGCGACGTGCGTTTCGAAGAAAAAGGCGGCGATGAAGTTGAAAAATGCCGCCCACAAGACCGCCAGTCGCGGCGGAAGAACCCGTGTGGCGACGACCGTGGCGATCGAGTTCGCCGCGTCGTTCATGCCATTACAGAAATCGAAAAAGAGAGCGATGAAGATGATGATGATGACGTAGGTGGTCATTCAGTTGCTGATCAGGCGTTCTTGAGAATGATCGCCTCGATAGTATTGGCGATGTCCTCGCAGCGGTCGATCGCCCGCTCGGTCAAATCGTAGATTTCCTTCCACTTCAGGACGTCGATCGCGTTCGTCGAGGTGCTGTAGAGCTCGGCCGTCGCGGCGTGGTTGATCTCGTCACCGGCGTTCTCCAGCGAGTGCAACTCAGCCAGACGGGCCCGCAGGCCGTCAGGCTTCTTGAGGCTGCGAAGCTGCCCAACAGCCGAGCCGACACACTGGCATGCCTGCAGGAGCACCTCCGTCTGCTTGGCCAGCCAGGAGGTGGGCCCGGCGATCTGGTACAGCGTCAGCCGCTTCGCGGCCGCGTCGATTTCGTCGACCACGTCGTCCATAAGCCGCATGAGGCTGTAGATGTCCTCGCGGTCGAAGGGCGTGATAAAAGTCGTATCCAGCCGGTTCAGCGTGCGATGAGCTACGTCGTCGCCGTCGCGCTCCAGCCGCCGGATCACGGCAATGTGGTCCGCGCGGTGAGGATAGTCCGTCGTCACACTGACATACGCCTCCGCTGCCCGAACGAGAATGCCGCCCGCTTCCTCAAACAGATCGAAGAAACGCATGTCCCGAGGTATGATGCTGAACACGAGGTTGCTTCCTTGTCCCTGGCTGATGAGAGAAGTCTGCCTCGCAGAAGGCCGTGCCGCCGATCCGTCTCCGTCTATGTACCGGGTACAGGGCCGATGGGCAAGGCGGCGGTCACTAAGAAACTCGTAATCCTCCTCCCGCCCCGCTGGCCGTCGGCGCGCACGCGGATTCGGGAAAATCCTACTCCAGTAATGAGAATGCCGCCTTTTTATCGGACAACCACTGGGCTGCTCGACTTCGCACCGCCTTCACCTCTGGATTCGAGCCCGGATCGACCCCGATCAAACGCGAATATACCAAAGTGGTGTCCGCCCAGAGTTGGCCTAGCCATGCGGAGACTTCCAGGTTCGGGCTGTCAACCGAGATCAGCGCCGTCGGCATCTTCTCGCTGCAACGCTTCACGTTAGCCAGGGCGAGCACGAGATCCACTTCCGCCGGAGTCAGACCGCCATGCTCCGGACGATGGGCATCTGCGGTCCCCCTCAGCAAGGGATGCGATCCGACGTCGCCCGTCCGGAGGAGGAAAATCGCCATTTTGTGCTCGCTGGTTCCCAGGATGGCCTCCAGATTCATATGCGAGTCGCGCGGCAGGCCGAGGTAGCGCGACATGGTGATGTCGTTGGCGTCGCGATTCACGCCTTCGTTCCAATACTGGCACCATTCGTCTGCGGAGAACCGCAACAACGAATCGTTTGTACCCACGTAGATATGATTGATGCCTCGCCGGAGCTGCTGCAACCGTATGAACTGCGCCAGCACCACCGGCGCCGAATCGCGATCGCCCAAATCCATCGCCCTGCACGCCGCCTCGATGGTCGCCCAGTATCCGCGAACGTCGAGCCCGGCAACATGCATCGGCGCCATCAGGATCGGGGTCTTGTTGCGCCCGTAGCGGCCGGAAACCTCGCTGGGCAGCTCCAGCACCAGGTTGCCGTCGCGCTCGCCGAGGGCCTTGAGCGGCCCCGTGTTCGCGAAAACGATCCTCCTGGCGGTCCGCGGAGTGAACTCGTGCAGCTTGACCGTTTCCTCCGTAATGCCGCTCCGCGAAAATTCCATGAACAGCGTGTTTTCGACGGTCGCGTCCACCGGAAGCTGCGCCACCTCCTTGGGAGAATTCGCCAGCAGCCAGGTGGTCCGGCGATTCGGTCGGGCATTGGCCAGCGCGGCGACAAAGTAGTTGAACTGCTCGTTGGCTCCGATGCCGCTGTTGACCAGGTACCGCGGGCCGGTCGCGCCGAAATGCTTCGAAACGTAAGCATTGATCTTGGGCGCGTCCTCCTTGAGGAACTTGGCCGCATAGGCCGCGGGCTCATGCCGGTAAAGCACCCCCAGTGCATCCGCTCGGGCGTTCGGCAGAAAGGCGGCCAAGCTCTTTGCAACCACGTCAAGAACCGCCTGCGAACCTCGAACCGGCTCATTCAGCGCAGGATTGAACGCTCGAATGCCGATCTGCCCCTCGGCGAGGTGAAAGACCGGCGACTGGCAGAGCGCGGCCGCCTGGGCCTCATCGCCCAGAGTCTCCGCACCGGCCGTCTGGAGTCGAGCGAGCATGCCGCCGAATCCGTGCTCCTCGAGGACCGCGCGAGCCTGATCCGCCGACACCCGCCAGACCTCGGCAAAATTGTCCAGCAGCTTCTGAGGCTGCACCGCATTGGACAGGGCATCATTCAGCCGCCCCTCGCTCACCTGCGGAATGCCGAACTTCCGGCAGGCGGCCTGTGAAACCTTCGCCAGCCGCGCACAAATCGACTCATTGCTCTCCATTGGCATGCTGGACCTCACTTCCTTGGAGGTTTCCGCCGGCGGACCAGCGAATCCAACTCTAGAAACCGGAAGTTGATCAGTTGCACGATCACGCCGATGCTGACTGCGATCAAGCTCATCGCCAACAGCGTCCCGGCCAGGACCACGAACGCCATGCGGTATCCCGACGCCGGCTCCCAGGAACCGTACCACACCACCCCCCCAAGCACGACGCTGATGATGAAAAAGAGAATCCCCATCCCGCCGAAGAACGTCAGCGGCTTGTACGAGCGGAAGACATTGAGGATGCGGAACAGCACCCGCATGCCGTCGTGGAAGGTGTTCAGCTTCGACTCGCTGCCTTCCGGCCGGGCACGATACGCTACGGGCACTTCCCGAATGACCCATTTCC
The DNA here is from genome assembly GCA_035542775.1 of Phycisphaerae bacterium. Lineage (GTDB taxonomy): Bacteria > Planctomycetota > Phycisphaerae > UBA1845 > UTPLA1 > DATKKX01. Next base: position 10,580 of record DATKKX010000099.1, read on the forward strand.
GGTACAGGCACTGCACCGTCATCTCGGTCTCGACGTCGAAGCCGTAAGCAATGATGGGCAGATTCATGGCCACGTCGCGGGTGAACGCCCGGTAGCCGCTCATGATGTCCGTCAGCTTGGCCCCGAAGATCACGTTGATCATCGTGCGGACCAGCCAGTTGCCGAAAACGTGGAACCGCCGATACGCGGCGGCCAGATCGACGGCCTCCCGCCTGCCCACGACGATGTCCGCGTCTTCCGCGATGATCGGCGCCAGCAGATCGTGTACCCGCTCCGCGGGATAGGTGTCGTCGCCGTCGGTCATCACGTAGTAGTCGGCGTCCACCTTCTCCAGCATGGCGGCGACGACGTGCCCCTTGCCCTGCTTCTTCTCGCGAATCACCACCGCCCCCGCCGCCTTGGCGGCCTCCGCGGTGCCGTCCGTGCTGTTGTTGTCGAACACGTAGATCGCCGCATGGGGAAGCTCGCGGCGAAAGTCCTGCACCACCTTCGCGACCGTGCGGGCTTCGTTGTAGCAAGGCACCAGGACCGCGATTCGGGCGTCTGTATGAGGCGAATGCATCATTCCAATTCCTCGGGCCGTCAATCGGTTAGCTTTGGCCCACAACCCCAAGCTGTCAACCCATGGTCCGCAGGCACTCTCCCACGCACCGTGGAGCGCCGGGCCAGCCCGCAACCACCGCCGAGCGCCGCCCGCGCACCTAAGGCCATCAGCGCCATCAGAACCCATCCCGCGAGGGATGGGCCAGCGCCGCCCGCCGCGCCGCCCGCAACCGCACGAAAGCCGCAGGGCCGAGTATGACACAAGGGCGAGGTTGGCCAAGACCAACCTCGCCCCGGATCAATCCAAGAGACCGCCGGCTCTTACCGCCCGCCCGCGCCCCGGGCCGGCATCGTCCAATTCCGCACCGGCAGCCCCAGTTCCTGCATCTTCTCCGCCATCAACCCGAACCGCTCGCTGCCCGACAGTAGCCGTAGCCGTAGCGTGGGCCATTGGGCCCACGGTCCTGAACGCTCCCGCCTGGGCACGGGTTCACCCGATGGGCGAAACCGCCCATCCTACGCTCTACCCGCCCGCGCCCCGCACAGGCATCGTCCAATTCCGCACCGGCAGCCCCAGCTCCTGCATCTTCTCCGTCATCACGCCGAACCTCTCGCTGCCCGACAGCTCCGAGCCCGCCAGCCACTGCTGCCCAGCCAGCCAGTCGAAGTAATCCGCCCACGCCTCCATCAGTTCCTGCGGATCTTCGAGCTCGCCGCCTAATACCCCCTCTGCCCGCCCTCGCACTCATCCGAAATGCCGTTCTCGTCCAGGCTGACATTGGCGGCATTTCACGGTTGAGTGCGACCCTCCTGTGTGCCACTGCTCTGTGAGCAGTGCGACGACGAGCGGGCACTTCGCAGACGTACTCAGCCGCGCTCAATGGTGAATTTGCATGGCGGCGATGTTGTGATTGCTCTTTCGCCAGGAACCAGGGATCACCGATTCCTCGTCACTCACACTGAGGTGATCTCCCTGGCTGTTGGGCTGTTCAGAGTGTCATGCCGACGACACTGCCAGTAGAGACGCACGCCACGCTCGTCACGACACTACACATTGCCTGACCGATTGAGTCGAGGGTAGCCGTGTGACCATAAATGGGTGACTGTCCCCGAGCCCCAGAGGTGGACGAACTGCGGCTTGGACAAGCGGTCTCGAAACAGAGAAAAAAAGGCTTGCAAGAACCCCGGCTTGGCGTCGATGATTATGGTACGGCCCTCGGGATCGACGATGTCGTCTCTCAACGCATTCATCGACCTCCAAAGGGCCTTTTCTATTGC
>DATKKX010000100.1:0-15367 GCA_035542775.1 Phycisphaerae bacterium
TCGAGCAGACCAGGCGCATGGCGGCTTCGCGGGAGTAGGCCTTGAACCCGCTGGCCACGTCCGGCACCTTCATGCCCGCCAGCCGGCTGACCACGCGGCTGCCCAGCGTCTGCATCTTCTTTTTGATGAAAGAAAAGTGCGGTACTTTCTCCGGCTCGCGGTCGCCGATCACCAGATGGGCCCGGCCTTCCACGATGGGCCGCACCAGCTTGGGGATGTCGCCGCCGTAATATTGGTTGTCGCCGTCGGTGTTGACGATGATGTCGGCCCCGTGCCGCAGGCAGAAGTCGATTCCCGCGGCAAAGGCGTGGCCCAGGCCGCGGTTGGCCGGAAAGCTGATGATGTGATCTACGCCCAGCCGTCGGGCCACCTCCACCGTGCGATCCGTGCAACCGTCGTCGATGATCAGGATCTCGACCTTGTCGATGCCTTCGATCTGCCGGGGGATGTCGCGCAACGTGGCCGGAAGGGTGGCCTCTTCGTTCAGGCAGGGGATTTGCACGATCAGCTTCATGATGCGGCTCTATATCGCGGATCAGCGGCTCTGTCCAGGGCCCCGGCGATTAGCCTTCCGCGGCGGCCGGTTTCAATGCTTCGATCCGCTCCATGATGTACCGGGCGGCCTCTCCGTAGGCGGTACGATCTTTCTCGCGGCCGTTCCAGCGTGACAGATCGATCGGCCCGCCGTAGCGGACCACGGCGCGCTGGGGGCGGAAAAACGGTGCCACGACGCTGTCACTGTGGTGCGTGCCCGAAATATGCGCCGGGATGACCACCGCCCCGCTCCGAAGGGCCAGCATGCCGATGCCTTCGTGGATCTCGCCGGTCTCGCCCGGCGGGCGGATGCCGCCCTGGGGAAAGAGGCCGATGATCCCTCCGGCGGCCAGGTGCCGCAGCGCTGCCTTCACCGAGGCGGTGTCGATGCCGGTCCGGTTGACAGGTATGCAGTCGATCAGCCCGATCAGCCGGCCGAAGACGGGGATCTCGGTGTACTCGCGGGCCACCATGAAGCTGGGGTATCGGTTGGGCGAGGTGCTGATCAACAGCAGGGGGTCCAGGCTGCAATTGTGATTCGCGGCGACGATAACCGGGCCGGTCAGGGGCACCGTGCAAGGGCCGTCGCGGCGGACCCGGGCGACGAGACGGTTGTGCAGTTCGACGAGATTTCGCCAGAACGTGACCATCGGGCCGAAGCGGCCGCGACGCAGGCGGACACGCGTCGTCCAGACGCCGACAGCGAGCAAGGCGAAGGATGTCAGGGCCATGATCCAGGTGATGTGCCGATCGATGTCCGGCCAGGAGGGAAGGCCGAGCAGGCCGGAGGCCAGCAGCAGGCCGGTCATGCTGCAAAGATCGGTCACGCCGAACACACGGCCGCGGAAATGGTCGGGCACGATGCGTTGGAGCATCGAGTTCACGCTGACTTGAATGCCCGCGCCGAAGAAGCCGAGGCCGACAAGGCCGACGGCACATATTGATGCCGGCCATCGGAACGCCACCGCCAGCGTCATGAGGATGCCGGATAGGCCGGCCAATTTCAGCGACCAGGAGATGGCCAGTTCGCTCCTAAGCGCAGGACCGAGGAGTGTCAGCGCGACGGAGCCGAGGACGAGACCGAAGCCGAGAAGGCCCTGATACAGACCGATGTCCCAGTAAGTTCCGCCGAAGACGTTTTTGACCATGGCAGGAATGATGCTGCTGACTACGGCGGCGCCGGTCCAGAAAACGGTGACGGTGAGAATAATCTCACCGGTCCTGCGATGGCGGCGGACATAGCGAAAGCCGGCCATGATGGCGGCGAGGCTGCCGTGAGACGAAGCGGAGGCGTGCCGCCCGCGAGGCGGTCGCACCAGCAGCAAGCAGAAAGCACTGAAGACGAACGTCGCGGCGTCGGTGCGAAAGTTCCACACCACCTCAAACCGCGTGACCAAATACCCGCCCAGCAGAGCCGAGGCGATGGTGGCGATCATCCCCAGGCCGGCGGTCAGGGCATTGGCCCGGACGATCTGGTCAGGTCGGACGATCGTCGGCAGCAATGAAAGTCGGGCGGGGGAGAAGAGGGCCGCGAAAACACCACAGGCGAGCATGGGGAGGATGGCGACGGACAACGGCAGCGGGCCATGCGGACCGGCTGGCAACAGCCATCGATGGAGGCCGGTGAGAATAGCCAGCATTTCCACCATGATGGCCGCGCGTACAACGTCCGCGGCGATCATGATCCACTTGCGCGGAAGTCGGTCGGCGATCCAGCCGCAGACCGGGCCCAGGGCGAAGAACGGCAGCATGAAGACGAAGATCATGACCGCTTTGATGCGTGTGGTGTCGGTCTTGGCGGGGTCGAGGGCATCCTGCAATTTGAGCAGGCCCATTTCGGAGAGATGATCGCCCAGGGCGGAGACGCCGTAAGCGGCCCAGAGCAATATGAAGTTGCGATTGCTGAAGATCGAGCCGGACGGCGAGGTGCCTGCGTGGTTCGCGTCCGTGCTTTGAGTCTCGATGGGCATATCCGCTATCCGTTGGAGTCGCCGCGCCCTTGGCGGGAAAGGATATCCCTGACGGCGCGGGCGAACAACTGCTCGAAATGTCTGTCCACGGCCCGCCGTAGTGCCGTGGCCACGGCACCTTGAGCGACGGCGCGTTCGATCCGCCGGACCAGCCGCTCGATCCGAACGACGGAAGTTGCGCTCGGCCAGACGAACGGCAAACGGCGAAGCAGCCCGATCTTGATCTGGGCCTGCGGGCGGCCGTGCTCGCCGGAAAGGAAGCGATAGAGGCGGGTGATGATCGCGCTGTTCAGGTAGGCGAGAAGATACGCGTAGCCGATGTCTGCGGACCGGGCAGCGTCGGTTAGCGTGGCGGTAAATAGTGTATTATCCGTGTAGTGCGCTGCACGCCCCTGTATGCAACGGGCCGCGACGATGTGATCGCCGGTTTGGCGGATCAGGATTCGTTCCGGCAGGCGGTGGATGGCCGGATCACCCTGCCAGTCCCAGTACTCATCCCGCACGCTAGGGCGGCCGTCGCCGCGCCGGCCGCGAACGCCGGGCCTGGGGACGTAATGAATGTCCACCCATCGGTAGCGGGCCCTGGGAGAGTCCCATCGCACCGCGTAGGGCTCGATCTGGCGGCCCTGCAACACTCGTTGCAGACCAGGCTTGACCCGACGGGCGAAGAACAGGCGATGGCGGCAGTTGCGGGAGTGAATGCCGACGTCGGCGGCGCGAACGACTTCGGCCAAAGTGGTCACACGATTGGTGGGTTCTGCGAGGAGACGCCAGAGCTCCGCAAGCCGGCGGGCCTGGGGCGTGGGGATGAAAATCGTTCGATGCGGTGATCGCTCAAACAACGATTGGGGGACCACGAACTTCCGAAATGGCTTGCTTGGTAGTGTGGCTCGCACAACAGATCCGGCCGATCGCACTGTTGTCTGGCGTGCATCGATATATCGCACTCGAGCCCTTGCCGGCGCCGCCTTCTGCCAGACGAAGAAACACGGAAAGACGTCCCGGTCAAACGTATCGGCGCGAAGTCTGGCGATCAGTCGCAATCGACCCTGCAAAACCTCCTGGCGGAGCCCCGCATAACTGGCTAGCGATAGCCAGCCGTCCGGCACAAGCAGGGCGACGTGCCCGCCGGCCCGGACTGTTCGCATCGCCCAGCGCATGAAGAAGGCGTACAGATCCTCCCGAACGCCGAAACACTGCTGCCAGCGATCGAAGGCCGGCAGGCGGCTGGCGTGACGAAGGCCGAGGTACGGAGGATTGCCGATGATCAGGTCGATCGGTCGGCGAGGAAGCAGAGCCGAGTCGACCAGGCTGTCGCCGATGCGATATTGCCGCCACAGCCAAGTGGTCGGCGATCGTCCCAGGAGCATTTGCAGCCGCCTGCCGGCCGTCGGCCGAACGGAGCTGTCGGAATCGATCGCCCAAATGCTCCGCAGCGCTCGGCCCCGATCGCTCGCTGCCGTCCGCCACGACCTACCCAACTCCTCCATCAATGCCGCGACGATGACAGCACTGCCGGCCGCCGGCTCTACGATGGCCAGCTCTCGCGGCTGGTTCGCTGCCAGCACGGCGCCGAGCGCTTCCTGCGCCATCCAACGGGCAAGATTCGCCGGAGTATTGACTCGCCCGATCGCGGTAGTCGCACTCGCGGCCCTGCGGCTGCTTTGCAGGGCCTCATCGGACAGCGAGATCGGATCGATGGCCGATACCGCGCGGGATGAAACGGCGTGTTCCATTTCTCTCAATGTGCGTGATCATGAACCTGACAGTGCGGGCAGACAAAGCGTTCCCGGCTGGTCGTGGTCCGACCTTTGTTGGGGATGACCGACCGCGGATATGGATACAGGCAGCAACTGCATTCCACGGCCTTGTCGCCCTTGAGCTGTTTTGTGGCCCAGCGCGAAATCTCCTCCGGCACGAAACCGCGGCCCAGGCACACCGGGCACGCCTGGTAAAAGCTCCGCAAGATGGCTTCGCGGATGAATGACGACTTGTCCGGCACCTTGTTGAGAACGTCGGCCAAGTGACGATCGACGCGGAACGAAACGACAACGCCCTTATCCCTGGTCATGGATACTCCCACACGCGCAGCTATGCCTCGCCGTTGAGCGATACGATAGCGGTTCGCGGGGCGTCCGGCAAAAGCGGAGAGTGAGATCGGGCGCGGGCCGGCGGCGTCAGGCGAGGTGAATACCCTGGCGCAACGTCTCGCCGACACGACCTCCGTGCCGGTCCAGGAGGACCGTGGCCTTCGCGAAGGAGATGCCGAGCCGGTACATGACGATTGCCGTTTTCGCCCGGCCGTGGGCGGATTTCAACAGGCGGGCCGCGGCGTCGTAGGACAGCCTGGTTGTGCTGGCGACGACCCGCGCGGCGCGATCAGCCAGCTTGCGACAGGCGTAGCTGTTCAGGTCGACCATCAGGTTGCCGTACGTTTTTCCGAGTTGAACCATGCCGAGCGTTGTGATCGTGTTCAGCACCAGCTTTGTGGCCGTGCCGGATTTCAGCCTTGTCGAGCCGGATAGCACTTCGGGCCCCACCAGGACGCGGATATCGAGGTCGCAGGCGGCGTGCACCTGCGACCTCGGGACGCAGGCGAAGAAGATGGTCGTCGCGCCACGCCGCCGGGCTTCCGCCAGACCCGCATGTACATACGGCGTCGTGCCGCCGGTGGCGATGCCCATCACCACGTCTTTTTCGTTCACGTGGAGCCTGGTCAGAGCCGTTCGCGCCGCGGCTGGGTCGTCTTCAGCCCCTTCGACGCTTCTCCACAGCGCCTTCCTGCCGCCCGCGATAACACCCCGCACCATCTTCGGATCCGACCGGAACGTCGGGGGGCATTCCGCTGCATCGAGCACGCCGAGCCGGCCGCTGGTGCCGGCGCCGAGATAGATCAGGCGGCCGCCCTGCCGCCAGGCCTCGGCCACGACCTGCACGGCCTGGACGATCTGGCGCTTGGCTTTGGCAACGGCGGCGGGAATGGTCGCGTCTTCGCCGTTCATCAGATCGAATGCGTCGGCGACGGACAGCGCGTCCAGGGCGCGCGACCTGGGATTGCGCTGCTCAGTGAGCAAGTGCCCGCGTCCCGACGAAAAACGGGTCAGGAAGGTTTTCCCGGCGCTGCGAAATCTTCCTGACATCTTTTTTCGTGGGGGCTTCATGGGTAGGGCTCCGGGTTGCTGATTTGGCCTAAAACGACTCGACGCCGGGCTCCGGTCACCTGGGGGAGGTTGGCCGGGACGCGGTCGGCGCAGGCGGCGGCAAGCATTGCGAACGAGACGCCCTCCTTGGCTTCCGTCGGAATGCCGTAATCCGCCGTGGTGCTGATGGGCACCGAGTCAAAGCGTCCGTTGAAGGAAACGCATTCAGCCAGGCGACGGACCAGTGTCGGATTCCGTTCGCCGCCTCCGCACAGGATGATCTCATCCATCGGCGGATAGCCGCCCCGTCGAGGTCCCAGAAACGAGATGTACGCCAACGTGATGCTCACGGCGGTGAACATCGTCGCAGTGGCAAGCCAATCTTCGGCAGACAGACGACGGGTCGCGTTTCGTTTCAACACCCGCCGCACCCAGCTTTCGCCGAATTCCTCCCGCCCGCAGCTTCGCGGCGGCTCTCGAGTCAAGAAAGGATGATTCAACAATCCCTTCAGCACACGGGCGTCGGGTCTGCCGCGAGCTGCCTGCCTCCCGCCACGGTCGAAATGCCGCCGCCCGCGCGTGAAGTGACGCACCAGGGCGTCGATGACCATGTTGCCGGGGCCGGTATCAAAGCCAGTGACGTCCTCGACGTCGCCGCCCGCCGGCAGCCAGGTCAAATTGGCGATTCCCCCGATGTTCTGAACGACGCGGTTTTTCTTTCGATGACCGAACAGCACATAGTCGGTCCAGGGGACCAGCGGGGCGCCCTGTCCTCCCTCCGCCATATCGGCCTGACGAAACCGGGCCACGACCGGGACGCGCAGCCGGGCCGCGATAATCGCCGGATCGCCGAGCTGCAGCGTCGCGGCAGCCGATCTCGCCTTGCCCCCGCTCGGCGGCAGATGGCAAATTGTCTGCCCGTGGCTGCCGATCAGATCCAAGTGCTTCAGGCCGATCTTTTTTACGGCCGCCGCCGCAGCGTCCGCGAATGCTCGCCCGGCCTCGGTTTCGAGCCTGCAAAGCTCCTCGGTCCGGGTGGCGGCTGGGGCCATGATCCGCAGCAATCGTTCCTGGAGTTCGCGGGCATATGGTGAGCGGACGTGCCCTAGAACTCGGACCCGCATGGTCAGACCCCGGCCGGTGATCTCGCACGCCACGGCGTCTACGCCGTCGGCGCTCGTTCCGCTGTTGAGACCCAGGATTATTCGACTGTTGCGTGCCATGTGCGACCACGTCTCTCAGAGCCGTTCATGATGTTGTCGGCATCTTATCAGAGCCATCGGCGTAAGCGAATGGGAGGCCTTCCGTCCGCTGCGTCTGCCATACCGTCGAAAAGGACGCCGGGATGCTCTTGTGGCCCGCACAGCGGACCAAGCGGACTTCTCGGGCTGGCCGCATGATCGGCCGCAACTGTGCCGCCTTCAGCCTGTCTCAAGCACCCGTCAACCGGGTCCGATGAACGGAATGGTGCGGGGGCCGCGCGGACACGAACCTGCGTGACGGCTGTCCCCATAACCGCGCTGAGGATGGGGAAACCGATGAAGCGCAGAACGATTTCCGCGGCGTTAACATCAGCTCCCGCCGCCTGGGTGCGCGGCGTAGACAACGCCCGCCGGACTTCGCCTGCCTCACCCAGGCCATGGCCCATCGGGATACGTCCGACCCCCCTTACATTCGACGACCAGTGCGCCTCGGAAGCTCGCCGGCAGGTCGAGGAAATCAGGCAGGAACTGAGCCGAACACGCCGACGGCTTCGCAATTTCCAACTGGATATGGTGACCACCCTGGTCGCCGCGGTGGAGGCCAAGGACCTGCATGCGGGACGGCACTCGGCGAATGTCGCCTTTTATGCCGATCGTCTCATCAGGCCCTTCCGGCTTTCCGTCCGGCAGGTCGATGTCATCCGAACGGCCGCCATCCTGCACGATGTTGGGAAGATCGGGATCCCCGACGCCATTCTCACGAAGCCCGGGCCTCTGTCGCCCGACGAGTGGCAGGTCGTCAAGCAGCATCCGCTGACCGGCGCCGCGATTCTCCGATCGGCCGCCTGCCTGCAGCGCGAGCTGCCCATGGTGCTGCATCATCATGAGTGGTACGAGGGCGGCGGTTACCCCGATGGCCTCTGCGGCGAGAAGATTCCCTTCGGGGCCAGGATTCTGCAGGTTGCCGACGCCATCGACGCCATGTTCTCTCCCCGGAGCTATAAGTGCAGCTATAGCGTCGACCGGGTGTGCTCGGAACTGCTCCACGGCCGCGGCGTTCAATTCGATCCGGTTGTGGCCGACGTCGCGGTTTCCTGGCTTAATCGCAGTCCCGGCGAGGTGACCGCCCCGCCGCCGGCGCGCAAATTCCAGACGATGCAACACCGGCGATAAGACGGCACATCTCTCCCATTCCACCGTATGATCACCGCCCGTCGCGCCGGTTGACCGGCCTCGGCCGTTTGCCCGCCGAAATGGGTCGTCCTAAACTGTCTGGATGAATACCCGCGGACGAGTTCTGGTTGCAATGAGCGGAGGGGTCGACAGCAGCGTCGCCGCCTGCCTGCTGAAAGAACAGGGCTTCGAGGTCGTGGGAGTCTTCATGCGCCTTGGTCCGGAGAACGTCCTTCCGCCACTCACGGACCATTCGGAGAAGCATCGCGGCTGCTGCTCGATTGTCGACGCCGGCGACGCTCGCGCGGTTGCCGCCACGCTGCAGATCCCCTTCTATGTGCTGAATTTCGAGAAGGAATTCTCCAGGTTGATCGACTATTTCGCGGACGAATACGCCGCCGCCCGGACGCCCAATCCCTGCATAATCTGTAATCAACTGCTGAAGTTCGGCCGACTGGTCGAATACGCCGAGGCCGTGGATGCGGACCGGATCGCGACCGGCCATTACGCCCGCATCGGCCTCGACGGTGACACTGTGACCTTGCGGCGGGCTCGCTACCGCGCCAAAGATCAATCCTACGTGTTGTTCGGCATCACGCCGGACGTGCTTTGCCGGACCACTTTCCCGCTGGGTGAGCTGACCAAGGAGGAGGTTCGCGCGTGTGCTCGCCGCTTCAACCTGGCCCTGCACGACAAGCCCGAGTCGCAGGACATATGCTTTGTGCCGGACGGGGACTATGCCCGAGTGGTCCGCTCCCGCCGCCCTGACGCTTTTCGAGCCGGCCGGATCCGCCACATTGATGGGCGCGACCTGGGCCCGCACGACGGGCTCGCCAACTTCACCATCGGCCAGCGGCGCGGCTTGCGCGTGGCGATGGGAAGCCCGATGTACGTCGTTGACCTGGACGCCGAGACAGGAACGGTGACCATAGGGCCGAGGGAGGCGATCCTCTCGGAAACGGCGACGGCCGAGCGCATGACTTGGCTTGGTCCGACGCCGGCTTCGCCGTTTCGCGCCGACGCCCAGATCCGTTACAACCACACGGCGGCGCCGGCAACAGTCACGGCGCTGCCCGATGCGACGGTGGGCGTGCGCTTCGACGAACCGCAACCGGCCGTGACGCCGGGACAGGCGCTGGTCTTGTACTGTGACGATCAGGTCCTGGGGGGCGGCTGGATCACCCGGGAACGAAAACCGCCACCGTGAGCGTGAAAGGCCGTGGTTGCATCATTGCTTCGGCCGGGCCGCCCGCGCGGCAGCGACGATCGGCGCAGCCTGCTCTTCGCTCAACCACCTGACGTGATAGCCGCTGGCGTCATGAAAGAGGACGTTTCTGCCCGTGAAGAAGAGTCCAAGATGGGTGTGGTTGCATACAGCCAGCGGCAGCGATTCGCCCGGTCGCGGCGTCTGACCCCAGTTCTCAAGGATCAACGAATAGTGCTTCGGTGAGACCGACTTCGCTTCCGCTCCGGGCGACTGATCAATCGTCTGCCACTGATTGTCGAGCAGAAACGGATCTCGCTGGTCCGCCAGGTGTGCCTCCTGGGCCAGCTTGCCGAAGTACGCCAGGCTGTCGGCACAGGTTTTCCGACGCAATTCGGCGCGTTGCCAAAAGACAAACACAACGACCAGCGCCAGGCCCAGCAACAGCCCGGCCGTACGCCGCCAGAAGACCATCTTCCGTTGAAGCACCTGGCCTCCAGCGAGGACATCCGGCTCATCGTCGCCCTGCGGTCGCCTCGGCTCGTTTTCCGTCTGGGCCATCGTCAGGTCCACCTTCACCACATCAGAACCGCACACTCACAAGTCCCTCGACCCGCTGATCTGAGTGGCCGCTCGTGCCGCGAATGCCGCCAGTCTAGCATTTCGCGACAAACCGACAAGGGAAAACCGGCGCGGCGTGGCGACGCCGGGCAATCACCATGGCAGCCCCGATGGTGCCGTGCGGCTGGCTTCTAGGACACCTTCGAGCCTGGCGCGATGTCCGACATCGCCGTCAGCAGGATGACTTTCGAGTGGTCATCTGAGGACGCGGCCAGCAGCATCCCGCGGCTCTCCTGGCCCCGCATCATACGCGGCGCGAGATTGGCTACGACTACGATCAGCTTGCCCACCAAGTCGGCGGGCTCGTAGTAGCCGCGGAGCCCCGCCACCAATTGCCGCCTTTCCGTACCCATGTCCACTTGGAGGATCAGGAGCTTGTCGGCGTTGGGATGGGCCGTGGCCTCGACAACGCGGGCAATCCTCAAGTCGAGCTTGACGAAGTCGTCATACGTAATGATCCCAGGCATCTCGCTCATTGGTATTCCTCGCCCAACAGGCAACGATTCCATGCGGCGGCTCGGCGCCGCTCAGACTGAGAATAGAAGCATGCAGCGAATCCCCGCACGTCGCAAGGGAGAGATTCCGGACAAGGCAGAATCGTTCTTCACGCGCGCGGCAGATCCACGGGGAAAATCCCATGATTCAGGCGGAAATCATGACTGGAGCCTGGCGGGACCTGATGCTCTGCCGCCGCTAATTTGACCCGCGGCCGGAGGGGTAGGGGTCGAGGACTTCGACCACCGCAGAACCGCGGTACTCTTCGTTGTTTCGACCCACCATCAGGACAGTGATTTCGTGCCGGCCGGGCGTTTCGAGGATTTTCACGCCGCTTTGCTCGTCATTGAGCCAGACACCGTTGTCCATCCACAGGAAGTCCGCACCCTGCGTAACGGATCGCGGCAGGTCCACGCTGTACCCGATCCAATGAGGGGCACGGCCGATGGCGGGGCCGGTCAGTTTGACGGTGACGGACTTGCTCTTGCTCGGTTGCTCAGGTTTTGGCGCATGAGGCGAAGGTGAAGGGGTTCGCCGAGCGGCGCCCGCCGGGCTGGCGGAAGCGTCGGTCAGCAGGACCGGCTTGGTAGCCTCCGTCTCCTTGGGGGCGGGCGAGGGCGGAGCCTTGGGCGGCGGCGTCGCCCGCGGCGGTGTGACTTCCCGCTGGGCGGAGGCTACGTCATAGTGGCGGTAGCCCGCGTCCTTGGGCGTGAATTCCCGCGGTGGAGGGCGAACCGGCGGCGGACTGGGCGGGGGCTCAGCCGTAGCGGGCTTGGCCTTCTGGACCTGCTTGCCGGGATCAACGGCCGGCTCGGTGCGAGGCTTGGCCGCTTCGGATTTGGCAGGGGGCCTTTCCACGGGGGCGGGGCTGCTTGGCTTCGCCTCAACCGGCGCAGGCGCTTCGTTCTGCTTGGGAGGAACGGGCCGGGTCGGCTCAAGCACATTGCCCGGACGCGGCGACGCTTGTGCCACACGCGTGGCACCAGCACCGCTGGCTGGGACCGAAGGAACAGACGCGTCCTTCTTTTCACCTGCCGGGCTGCTCGGGGCCGCTTCCGTCTTCGGCTTTGCGACCGGCGGCGGCTCCGGAGTCGGATCATAAGCTGGGGCCTGACCCACCGGATAGCTCTTGCCGGAACTCTGGGCCACGTAGTTGCTTGTCCGCGGCTTTGATGGCGAAGCCGGTAGGTTGGGACCGCCGGCCGGCGGTCCGACCTGCCGCGACGCATAACCGGAATCCCGCATCGCGAACGCCGCGGGCGGGGACATCCTGGCGACTAATTGCTGCGGCGGTTGGTAATCAGTCATCTGCACCCAGGCCAGCGTTCGGGCGGCATCGACCGGCCGCAGCGGCTTGATGTCCAGTTGCTCGGCAAAGAAGGCCGCCGCCGTCTGGGGTATCCGCTGATGCCCCATGCGGTCGATCATCTTCCCGCGAACCACCCGGAAATGACGGGCCGTGTACCACGCCACGGCCTCCTCAGACTCGCTCTTGCAGGCGGGAAAATCTCCGTCCCCGATGAAAACCGCCACCGCTATCTTGTCTTTGTAGAGCGGCACAGTCTCCTCGAGCATCAGCTTGGATGAGAAATTCGACAGGCGTGTGGCAATGCACGAGAATCTGTCTGGAAAGCGATTGGGGAAGTAGTGGGCCAGATAGCCGCCGCACGACCAACTCGTCGCCAGCACTCGTTTCGGGTCCGCCAGGGTGGTGGCAAAAACGTGATCCATCACCGCGATCACGTTTCGCTTGTCCCGCTGGACGTAAGAATGCTCCTTGGTCAGCGGGTATTCCATGAACGAGTCGGACGTCTCAAGTTGCGGGGCGCAGACGATGTATCCATAGATGTCGGCCTGTTGCTCCCACTCTCGCTCCTGCGGCAGGGCGTTGTCGTACGGCTTCATGCCGTGAAACGTCATGACCAGCGGCCATCGCTTGATGTTCGTGTCCGGGTGCTGGCCCTGGTTGTGGACGTAATCCACGGGCAGGTAGAGGTGATACCAGGTCTTGGTCGCGGGTTCCTGGACAAGCTTGTACATCCCCAGGCCGCGCGGCTGCCCGACAGGGCAGCCCGTCAAGACCGTCAGGCTTGCCACCAAGGAGAGGCTCAGTAAAAGACGTTTGCCAATCATGGACTACCCCGGCCGATCCGGCGCCGGCAATCCTCGGCCAATACCTTCTATCGGCTTAGGCCCGCCGGTTGCTACGCCCGGAAACGACCTGCAGTGATTCAGACCCGGGATTATACTTCCCCCCCTTGGAGCGGTAGCGAAACTTCCCATTCCGCCGTTGCCACCGCCCTTTTTCGCACAGGAACGCCGACCGCGCCGGCATTCCCGGATCTGCACCGCCACCGCTCGGCGGATCAAGTGATCCGTCGCAATACTATCATCACCGTCATAATTCTACATTGTGTTACCGATAAAGCAAACCGGCCCCCCTCCCGGCATGAGAGTTCCTGTGTATCAATGCCCGACATGCCCGCACCGGTATCATATCTGGGACAGCAGGTCCGAGAAGCGTTGGTCAGAAGTCGTCATCATGGCTCGGGGTGCGGCGCCCACGCTTGATGTTTCCGCGATGGCTCTTGGCCACCATGCGGCGCTCCTTCGATGCGCGTGTCGGTTTGGTTTCATGCCGCACCATCTTCGGTCGCAGGGCCTCTTGCAGCAACTCCACAAACCGCGCGAGGACCTCCCGCCGGTTGGCGGTCTGAGTGCGATGGCGGCCGCTGCTGATCCGCAGCACGCCCGCTTTGTTGATCCGCGTGGCCAAGGCCTCCAAGAGGACGGTCCTCTGGTGCTCACTCAGCGCCCGGCTGTCGCGGATGTCGAATTGCAGCGAGACCCTGGTGGCGACCTTATTGACGTTCTGACCGCCGGGGCCCGCGCTGCACGTGTGAGTCAGCGTGACCTCGTCTTCGTTGATGCTGAGGTTGGCATTCACCCTGATCATGGCAAGTCCGTCCGGCAGCACGGTTCATTGGCGTAACCCGCGTATCGTAACATTCCCGCGATTTCCGAATACAATGCCCCGTCATGAACCCACAAAACCAGAATCCGGAATCCAGCCGAGTTCGTCCTCTGCCGGCCTTGCGAGCAATGATCGACTCTATTGATCGCGATTTGCTGCGGCTGCTGGCGCGGCGTTATGCACTGGTCGGGGAAATCGCGGAGTACAAGCGAGACCACCGGCTGCCAATACGTGACTTCCAGCGCGAGCGAGAGATCCTCGACGACCGCCGAGACCGCGGAGCTCCGCTCGGTCTGTCGCCCCAACTCGTGGAGAGCCTTTTTCGCCTGATTCTCTGGGCCAGCCGCGATCTCCAGGCGGCCCTCAAGGCGGAAGTTCCTCCGGACATCGAACCGCGAACCGTCGCGGTCATCGGCGGCAAGGGAGCCATGGGCCGCTGCATGGCGGAGATGTTCGCCGATCTGGGTCATGCCGTCATGGTCGCGGACCTCGACACGCCACTCACTCCCGAGGAGGCCGCCGCCACCGCCGACGTCGTGCTCATCAGCGTGCCCATCGACGTGACCGTGGAAGTTGTTCGCAAGCTCGGACCGATGGTCCGCTCCGAGGCCTTGCTCATGGATGTCACCTCGATCAAGGGCGCGCCAGTGGCGGCCATGCTGGAGGCCACTCAAGCCAGCGTGGTCGGGACCCATCCGCTCTTCGGCCCATCGGTGCATTCCCTCCAGGGGCAGCGCGTGGTCCTGTGTCCGGGCCGCGGCGAGGCCTGGCTCGATTGGGTGCGGCGGATGTTCCACGCCCGCGGCCTGGCCATGATGGAAGCCACACCCGAAGAGCATGATCAAGCGATGGCCATCGTTCAGGTACTGGTGCACTTCTCCACCGAGGTCATGGGCAAGACCCTGGCCAGGCTCGGTGTGTCCATTGAGACGACGCTGGCCTTCACCTCGCCGATCTACCTGATGGAACTGCTGATGACCGCCCGCCACTTCGCCCAGTCGCCCGGGCTGTACGCCTCCATCCAGATGTCGAATCCGGGAACGGCGGAGGTTACCGAGGCTTTTCTCCGAACGGCTGAGCAACTCCGGCAGGAGGCGGTGAACAAGGACCACGAGGCCTTTCTGCGGATGTTCAGCGAGGTGCATGACTACTTCGGGGCTTTCACCGAACAGGCCCTGGAGCAGTCGAGCTTCCTGATCGACCGACTGGTCGAGCGGGCCTGAGGCCTGCGGTACAATCTCCGTGGCCATGGAACCGTGTCCGCTCATCTTCGAGCCGATTTACAAGCCCAAGATCTGGGGTGGACGCCGACTCGCCGCGCTCCTGGACAAACACCTTCCGCCCGGGGAGCTCATCGGGGAGTCCTGGGAATGCGCCGATCTGGAAGCGGGGCAGTCAGTCGTCGCGAGGGGACCGGCCAAAGGCAGGACGCTGCATCAGCTCATCGAGGAGTGGGGGCCGATGCTAATGGGTCATGTGCTACTCATCGACGACCGCTTTCCGCTGCTGATCAAGTTTCTCGATGCCCAGCAGGTCTTGAGCATCCAGGTTCATCCTGATGCCGAGCGGGCCCGACAACTGGGCGGGGCAGTCCGCGCCAAGGACGAGGCTTGGTACGTCCTCGAAGCAGCGCCGGGCGCGGTGATCTACCGTGGTTTGCGGCCGGGCGTCACAGTTGAGTCGCTCGCCGCCGCTTTAGCCGAACCGGATAGCCTCGTTGACCGGGTCCAGACCATCCCCGTGAAAGCCGGAGATTCGTATTACCTGCCCGCCGGCGCCACACACGCCCTCGGCGCAGGCGTCGTCGTGGCCGAGATCCAGACGCCTTCGGATGTGACCTACCGCCTGTACGATTGGGGCCGGACCCGGCCCGCGGGCGACGCAGGCATGCATGTCGAAGAAGCCCTGGCTTGCATACGCACGGATCTCGATCTTGGGCCGTTCGAGAGACGCTCTCACGTCACCAGCGTCTTTAATACGGTCACTCGCCTGATCACCTGCCCGAGCTTCATCATCGAAAAAGTGCGGTTCGTCGAGCAGTATGAGCTGGAGAT
>DATKKX010000101.1:0-2107 GCA_035542775.1 Phycisphaerae bacterium
TCGGAGGCCATCAAAGCCACTCCCGCAGGCCTTGGAAATGTTGGACTGCTGCGCCGGCAGATACCTGCGAATCCAGCGTAGCCCCTTGGCCTAGCCCCGTTGATCTGGTGCGGCGTCGTCATGACAATGTAACTCCAGTCAACTGCTGATCTCCGGCAGAAATTTCACTTGACACAACCAAGTCGCACGCGACGGCGATCCAGGTATCCCCGCTTCACCCATTCAAATGCGACACGCTGCCGGTAGCGAGGTCGCAGTACGCCACACTCGCCTTCATACGGAGCACCTGCCGGTACCGCATGACGGCTTGGTCCTCTAGCAGCCGCAACAGCAGTTCGGTTTTCGCCACATCGGCATCGTGCCCAGCTTGGAGCTTCCCCGCCAGTCGCCGGACCTGTTCGGCCCTGGCGCGGGCCTCCGCCTTCATCGCTGCCTTGACGGCCTCCGGCTATCGCGGTCTGACTGCTACCCGTTCCGCAATCCCGCCGTCCGCCGCCGCAGTTTCATTCCCCCACGTGGTCCGCGTCTTCGCGCAGCACCTAGGGACCGGGGAAGCCGGCGGACTTCGCAGGCCTCCCCTTGCCCTTTCACGCTGCCGAAAGGCGGGCACCCGCCGGCCGCCGGCGAAGTTCTCTTGGCTTCGCGGCGTCTTCCGCGCGCCCGCGCCTAAGGTGTCAGCACGCCCGCACCACGCTGAGGCTCTTGGTGCCGGGTTCGGTGAAGTAGATCGACCCGTCGGAGGCTTGCGCCGCCTGCGAGATCGGGAAGAGCACCTTCCAGTCGCGTGTGTTCAGTTTCCAATTCACGCCTAAGCCGTCTGCCAGAACCGTGACCTCCTTGGTCTTGAGGTCGACCTTCAGCATGCGTCCGTTGTGGCCTTCGTTGTTCTCCATAACCAGCAGGTTGCCGTCGATGGCGAATGTCATACCCTGCGGACCTTTCAAACCGGTAACGAACTCGACCGGCTTGGGGAGCCATTTGCCGTCCTTGACCACCTGGTAGATGATTCCGGTATCGGCATCGCTGGCGAAAGCGATGTCATGGCGAGTGGCGAAAGCGACGAGGTTCGTGCCGCCCGTGAACACAATCTCCTGCTTGTCGTCCGGCGTGACCTTGAGGATCCTTGTCCCTTTGAGAGGCCAGTCGTAGTTGGGGTTCTCCGCGGGGCCGGTGATGATGTAAATATCCTTGCCGACCATGATGGCATCGTGGGCATCGCCGAGATCGTCGATGGTCCGGAGCGCCTTCCGGTTTTCGATGTCGAAGAGCACAAGACGGCTCCCGAAGGTCTCCACCATTGCGCCGCCGACCAGAAAGTGGCCTTCGGCCGTGGGTTGAAAGATCTTGCCGCACGGAATCGTCAGGTACTCCTCGAAGCTGGAAGTCCAGTTGATCTTCGCCGGGTCGTAACGCTTGTGGCCGTGGTCGAAGAACTTGTTCTGCGCGTACGACCAGAATGTGGCGTGGGCCAGCGTCTCGTAGCGATTCTCCGCCGGGAACCATTCCCGCACCCGCATCAGGTCCCGGATGAAGATCCGGTCGCCGTTCGCGCCCTTCATGACCTGGATCTGGAAGGGGAGATGGCCGCCCTTGGCGATGATCCGCATGGGATCGCCGTTCTCGTAGCACTCGAAGATCCAGTCCTCGACGAAGCTCGAGCCGAAGATGCGCGGATGCGGACCGCTCGTGACCGCCACGTTATCGGTTGCCGGGGGAGCCACCGCGAGCACGCGCTTCGACCGGAGCGGATCCTTGATCTTGGGGTCGAGCCGGCTGATGTAGCCGAGGTGGAACTCTGACGCGTAGATCACGCCCGTCGCCTCGTTCATCTTGCAGGAGGAGGGGAATTCCAGGTTCGTGAAAAGCGTGGTAATCTCGTTCGTCTCAATGTTGATCTTCCGGACTTCACCGTACATGTTCAACGGGGAGTAGATGAACCCGTCGTCTTAGGCTTCCATGCTGTTGGACCAGCCGGGATTCTGCTGAATCAGTTCCGGCTCGCAGCCAGGCTTCGGCAGGCCATTTTCCAGCTCCTGCCGCCAGAGCTGGTCGTCGCCGATGCAGAGGCCGTAATAGAGCCACTTGCCGTCGCGGGTCACGCAGAGCG
>DATKKX010000102.1:0-2478 GCA_035542775.1 Phycisphaerae bacterium
TATCTGGGAACCATGAGCAGTTCCACAGCCGCACACCGCGGAAAATACTATTCCGAGGATACTGACGGCTTCCCTGAAGATACCTCGAATCCGCCCCTTTGCTGTTCTGCCCACCATGCTATTCACTGCACTTCTCGAAGCGGCTCCGGCCCGACAGGCAAGGATCGCCACCGCGGCCCGAGCCAAGCTCTTGCCCCCAACGAGCGCTACGCATCTGCTCGGACTGCCTCCCATCGCTAGCGCGTCATGCCGTGCGCATCAGGCACCGCACGGAACCAGCCAGGGCGACATCGGAGTGTCGCTCCCCTGAGTCAGAGGCGCGTGGCCATGAGCTTTCCCGATCGCCCCCGTGCCCCACAACGGCATCTATAACAACGCGAGATATCCTATATAGATGCCCACCTGAAGAGGCCTGCGGCGCGGCTCGGCCGTGTGGCAGATCGGCCCAATTCACTATTGTATGAACAAAAGAGCCCGGCGTCCAGATTCTTGGCCACTTCGCCGGAGCTTGCCAGGAATGGCCGGACGACCGTCTTCCAGCCTTTTGCCGACACCCTACAGGACGGTCGGTCCGGTTCTCCCGGCACACCGCGGGCGGAATAGTGAACGATGCGTCGATGGCCCTGGAACGGCCGGTCGACAGCCGCCCTACCGCTGACCGCCTACGATACGAGGGACACACCTCGGCCTGAGGCCAGCGCCAATTGGGAGCCGTCCGTAGTGATGCAATCGATCCAGGTAAGAACAACACGACGGAAAAGCGCCGTCCTTGAAGAGCTCCTTGAGGAGGGGTGATTGCCGCAATGGCCGCCACTTTCCCTATGGTGTGGATCTGTATGATCGCCGCGGTTGAGAGTGGTGCGCGGGATCGGAGCAGGAGCGCAGACGGCTTGCGCACGCCGCGGACACGAGCGTTCTTCGTCCGTGGCTGGGCTTCTTCGTGACGGGATTTCCGAGCAATGAGGGATCTGCAACGCAACGACAGACGGGCTGGTTTCTTCTTGCGATAATAGGGGGTACAATATGGATACGGGCCTCCCACAGTGAGCCCTGGGTTATTGCCTCACTCCGCTTGTGAGCCTTCTGAGAGGATCACCGCGATGATCCGAGAGTACCATGCGCCGGCGACAGTGGAAGAAGCCGTTGCCTTAAAGGAGCGGCTGGCGGGCTCCGCTGTCTTTCTGGCGGGCGGGACAGAGGTCAATTCAGAGGCGTTCTCGTTCGCGCCGGAGCACATCATCAGTCTGCAACGCCTGGGCCTTTCCGACATCCGCCAGACCAAGAGTGAGTTGGTGCTGGGGGCGTGCTGCACGATTCAACAGGTGATCGAATCGGCCGATGTGCCCGACATCATCAAGGCGGCCGGGCGGCACGTCTTCAATCGCAACATCCGCAATATGGCCACGGTCGGCGGTCAGCTCGGCAGCAACCGATCGTGCAGCAATCTGCTGCCCATTTTCGTGGTCCTGGAGGCAACGGTGGATCTCGCGGTGCCGGGCGGGACGCGGGCGATCCCGGCGCTACAATACATCACCGAGGAGCGGAAGGAGATGATCACCCGCATTCGGATCCGGACCGGCGCCTTGGCCCGTCAGGCCGCAGTCGAGAAGTACTCTCGCACGGCCAACGATCTCTCCATCCTGACTGCTGCGGTCACCCTGGCGCGGGAAGGCGATGCCATCATCGATCCGGTCATTGCCGCGGGCGGCGTCGCCAAGCATGTCATCCGGCTGGAGGGTGTGGAACAGGCACTGGATGGCCAAACGCCGCCGAAGCGAGATGCGATTGAACGCCTGGTCGCCGGGAACGTCTCGCCGATCACTGATCTCAGAGGGAGCGAGGAATTCAAGCGGCAAATTGCGGGAGTGCTGGTGGCCAAGGCCATTCTCCGGGCGTATCGACATGGGGGGGAGCAGGCACAATGAAGATCTCGTTCAAGCTGAATGGCACGTTGCGGACGTTCGAGGCCGCGCCGGGCGAGACTGCTCGTGATCTGCTGCGCCGGACGGGCATCTTCTCGGTGCGCAACGGCTGCGACGGCCAGGGCTCGTGCGGATCCTGTGCGGTCCTTTTCAACCGCAAGCTGGTCAACTCCTGCCTGCTGCTGGCCCCACAACTCGACGGCCAGGAAGTGTACACGGTTGACTCCCTGGCAAAGAATCGGGCACTGTCGGCGGTCCAGTCGGCGTTCATCGACGCAGGCATCGTGCAATGCGGGTATTGCACGCCAGCGATGCTGCTGGCGGCGCACGAGTTGCTCGAACGGGTCGAAACGCCCAGCCGTGAGCAGGTGGCCGACGCCATGTCGGGCATCTTCTGCCGCTGCACGGGCTACGAGCAGATCTACGCTGCGATCGCACTGGCCTGCCGTCGCAAGCATGATCCGGAATTCAAGGGCCAGATCGCGCCGGAGTTCCGCGACGACCTGCGACTGATCGGGAAGGTCCGGCGGAAAGTCGACGGACCGCGACTGGCCCG
>DATKKX010000103.1:0-5876 GCA_035542775.1 Phycisphaerae bacterium
CGTCTTCCCTTTTGGGGGCCTCAAGGCTTCTCAAGCCAACACTCGCTTGCCTTCCGCGCTGACACGCCGCAGGACCGGCATCGCCTGCCCGTCACCTGCCCAGGCGTCGAGCATCCCCGACCCCCAAGGCAGCGTGCAACAGCGCCCGCTGGTAGTCCGGTGACATGTGGCGGTCCCCCGCCCACCCTTCATCCATGTGGAGCAATGGACGAAGGTCCTTTGCGGCCGTCACGCTCGCCGATGCCGCATCAGCAATCCTCCTCTCTATCCTTGTTGCCGACCAAGTGTCTTCGAGTTCGAATTTTGCTCCGGGGTTGCTGCTCGAGAACGCTCAATGCGTGGTCAAGAGGACCATGCGTCGGCTCTCCTCTCTAAGGCAGGATCCACCGCCTGGATTCACGCGCTTTTTCTCTTTTCCGCAAAAACTCCGACTCGCAGGCTTCTGCGGCGCGGGAACCCGCGCGGTGCCCCCCCCGCCTGCCAGGCACGGCCGAACGGCGAGCCTTGCGGCGCGGCTGCAAACGCGTTAACATAAGGATCAGTAACGTCTTAAAGCAATTTGAGAGAATCTCGGACCGAAGAAGGCCTATGGGCAGCTCGGATGACAACCTGCTGAATCTGGCCTGCGATGGAGATCGCGATGCCTTGGGCAGACTGCTCGAAGAGCACACGCCCCCCCTGCGGGCCCGATTGGCCGGCCGGATTCCGGTCCGCTGGCAGGCCGTCCTGTCCGCCGAGGACGTCCTGCAGCAGACCTTTACCGACGCTTTCCTCCAGATCGACCGCCTTGTCTCCCGCTCCGAGCATTCTTTCGCCGCCTGGCTCCACAGCATCGCCGACCACAACCTGGCCAGTGCTCTCTCCATGCTCGAAGCCGAGAAACGCGGCGGCAACCGGCGAAAAATCGAATTGCCCCGCCGTGATGACTCCCTGGCCGAGTTGTACGACCTGGTAGCCGTCTCCCAGAGCACGCCGAGCCGACATGCCGCCCGCGACGAAGCTTGCCGGGCGGTCGAACGCGCTATCGAGCAACTCCCCGACGACTATCGATGCGTGGTGCAGATGTTCGACTTGGAACAGCAACCGGCAACCGAAGTGGCCGCCGCGGTGGGCCGAAGCCCGGGAGCCATGTACATGATTCGAGCCAGAGCCCACCGCTGGCTGGGCGAGTTGTTGGGAAATCCGTCGAGGCTCCTGACCAGAACATAATGGCCAGGAAGCCCCCCGGCCGGTGCTCCCATCCAGAGCTGAATCACCTGATTTCGGCCGACCACGGATAAGGGTCCTATGACGAACAGTTCCTCCCCTCATCAGCAGCCGCCTGACAACGTCCGGCGATTGATCGCTTCGGGCGAAAGAGAGGCCGCCTCGCTGAGAGGCGTCCTGCCCAGCAACGCGCCGCTGAAGGACTCGGTGCCGGGCTACGAGATCATGAACGAGTTGGGCCGCGGCGGGATGGGAGTGGTCTACCGGGCCTTTCAACTCTCCACCAAGCGAATTGTCGCCTTGAAGGTCATGCTGGCAGGTCAGTTCGCCTCGCCTTCGGCCCGGGCACGCTTTCAACGTGAAATCGAGTTGAGCGCCAGGCTCCAGCACGCCGGCATCGTCCGCGTGCTGGAGAGTGGTCTGACCGCCGATGGCCAGCAGTATTATGCCATGGATTACGTGGACGCTGTCCCCCTGGACCGCTGGCTGATGCTCTCACAGCCGGATGTCCGCAGGATACTGGCAACGTTCATCGAGATCTGCGAGGCCGTCGATCACGCCCACCGCCACGACGTCATTCATCGTGACCTCAAACCCGGCAACGTGCTGATCGACAGCGAGGACAAGCCGCACCTCCTCGACTTCGGTCTTGCCAAATCGAGCGAGCAGGTCGCGCCGGGGGAGACGGCGCCGGTCAGTGTTTCCATGGCCGGGCAACTGGTGGGCACCCTCCGCTATTTATCCCCGGAGCAGGCTGCCGGCAATGCCCGGGACATCGACGGGCGCGCGGATGTGTATGCCCTGGGCGTCATGTTGTTCGAGGCCCTCACCGGCTCGCTTCCCTATGACACGACTGGCCATCCCTCCGCGGTCCTTGGCCACATCCTGGAGGCGCCGCCGACGAATCCTTCCTCGCTCTCTGATCGCGTGGACAGCGAGTTGGCGACTATTGTCCTGAAATCACTGGAGAAGGAAAAAGACCGCCGCTATGAATCCGCCCGGGAATTGAGTGAGGACATCCGCCGGTACCTTCGCGGCGAACCCATTTCAGCCAAGCCGCCTAGCACCTTGTACACCTTGCGCAAGAAACTGCGCAGACACCGACCCGCGGTCATCCTGATGGCAGTGTCCATTCTCCTTGCCGCCGCCGCTCTCTATGGAGGCGCCCGGTGGCAGGCACGGATCCATCAACGGCAACGGGCGCAGGAGCAACTCGATGCGCAGCAGGCAGCAGAGCAAGAGCGGCAGCGCGAGCTGACCGCGGCTCGACTGGAGGCGCTGGACATCCAGCGAGTAATGGACGCTGATCGGCGGAGCAGCGATGCGATGGGCAGGGCCCTGACCTTGTACCGACAGCATCCCGAACTCCCGGAAGCCACGCTGGTGCTCGCCCAAGCCGAGTACTGGGAGCCCGAGAGGGGCCGAGCTCACGCAATTGCGCGGCTCAGCGAGGAGCTTGAGCGGAACCGAGGGCGATGGGAGTGCGCCTCTCTGCTGGCGGACATCTACCGCCAGACCGCCAAGCCGGACTTGGCCGTGGCGTTGGACGCCCAGGTGGAGCGCGATGCGCCCGACACCGGCGCGGCGTGGTACTTGCGTTCCTTCGCGACCCTCGACCAGGCCAAGGCGATCCAATTCGCACGGCAGGCAACCAGGCTTTCGCCGGGCGAGCTTGTGGCATGGCAGCGTCTGGCCTATCTGTCCGAGATGAGCCCAAACGCGGAGGATGCTTTGGCCGCCGCCGATGCCCTGCTCGCCAGGGGACAGGATCCATCATTCTGGAATCAATTCAAAGCCGGCATTCTGGTCAGGCAAGGCCGCGTGGGTGAGGCGATCGAGCAATACAGCGAGGTGATCCGCGGCAACCCAGATGAGTATGGAGCATACTACGGCCGTGCCCGGGCTTACCGGCGGATGAGCAAGTATGCAGAGGCGGTGGCTGATTACGATCGGGCGATCACGCTGGCCCTCGCGAGCGGCCGCGACACCAACCTGGCCTGGATGCTGTATCATCGGGCCACGCCGCTGTGGATAGTGGGCCGCGCAGAAGATGCGGCGCGAGACTATGAGGCCGCGCGGAAGGCGATGGGGCGACCGTCCTTCGGAGACGCCAGGCTGGCCATCATCTTGCGGGAACAGGGCAACGCCGACAAAGCCGACGAAGTCATCAATCGGGCGCTGGTGGACATGGCGGGGACCATGCCGTGGCTGGAGAGCATCCTGAACTGCGTGGGGGGGCGCCGCCCGCCGGACGAGCTGATCGAGATCGCCGCCAAGCAAGGCAAAACGAGGGATCTTTGCGAGGCGTACTATTACGCCGGCGAAGCCCATCGACTCGCGGGCCGGACCGGGCAGGCGCGGGACTGTTTTGAGAAATGCGTGCAGACCGGCGTCATGTACGATCCGGACTCGCCTACGGAATTCATGAATGAATACCAGTTGGCCCGCTGGCGCCTGCGGCAGCTGAGCCCGAGCGACGACACGACCTCGCAGCCGGAAGAACACTAAGCCTAGCTCGACCATCCTCGTGGCCTACTTCATGCCGTGCGCTCGCCTGTCAGCCTTGATCCACCCGGCCAGGTCATCAACGACTTTCTCGTCCACATGGCCCGTCTGGGCGTACTCGTCCGGCGTCGCCTTGCCCTTGCCCCGCATGAACAGGTGGCTCATTGACTTGTACCACTTGAACTCACAAAGCTCGCGGTCCTTCAAGGCCTTCTTGTAGATGTCGAAATCGGAGCGGGTGACCTGATAATCTCGCCCGCCGCCCGCGATCAGCAAGGGGCATTTCAGCCCAGCCAGCAGGCCCGGACTTTTCGTGGAGTACTCGCTGACTTCCTTCCAGTAGGGGGCCGGCGCGCCCAACAGCTTGGCGTCCGGCGGGGCGGAGCCGTCGCGCAGTTTGGCGAGGACGTCACGGGACTCCTCCAGCACCTTCTTGTTGCCCTCTTGTCCGGGGCCGGGCAAGGACGCGATGTAGGTGAGCTGATCCTCGATCACATCGGCAAAGTTGCGCGGCGAACCGGCCAGCATGATGACTCCGGCCAGGTCCTTGTCCTCGGCGGCGATGGCAGGCGCCAGAGTCGCCCCAAGACTGTGCCCGAGCAGATATACCTGCGAGCCATCAATGCCTTTCTGCGAACGCAGGAACTTCAGGGCTTCCAGGGCGTCGTCGATGACCTCTTCGCGCACCGAGATCGTCTTCTGCTTGACCATTTGCGGTCCGTACGCGTAAGTGCGCTTGGGATAGCGGAGGACCGCGATGCCCTGGGAAGAAAGGCCTCCGGCCAAATCGCGAAAGGGCTTGTTCGGCCCGATGGTCTCGTCTTCGTCATTCGGCCCAGAGCCGTGCACCAAAACCACGGCCGGCACATCCTTCTTGCTCTTGGGCAGCGTCAGCTTGCCTTTGACCAGCCAGGGTTCTTTCCCGAAAGTGACATCCTTTTCCCGGTAACGCTTGGGCTTGTCGTACTCCGCCGGCTTGTACTCCACCGCGGGACCGCCCGGCTGAATCAGGAAGCCGTCGATCCGCCCTTCGGTGTTCACGATGATTCGGAAATTGAGGCCGGCCTTCTTGAACGTGACGGGAATGATGACGGCGGTGCGAGGCCCCGTCTTGCTCGTCGTCGGTTTGCCGAACGACTCAAAGTCGCCGACGGAAGTGCTCAGCGATTCCCACACCTCTTTGAGTTTTGCCTCCGGCAGCGCTTTGGCGGCCTCATCGCCGAAAAGCTTGACCGCCTCGGCATACCGCCCGCTGGTAAAGTGTCCGGCGAACTTCTCCGCGATCTTGACCGGATCGGCATCGCCCGGCTGAGACTGGGCGTACGACGATGTGCATAACAGGACCGCCAAAAAGCAGGGCAAAACGCAGACCTGCAAACCGGATAAGACATGGAATTTTCGCATGACGGGCTCCTCTGGAGACGTCATCGTCGGCTTGGTGCAGGTCTCACGCGGAATCAGGGAGCTTTGTCAACACGACAGCGCAAAGCCGCACGCGAGCGTGCGACCTTGCGCTGTGATCGACGGCCGCCTTGCCCTTCGATCAGTAGTCCACTCCTTGGACATACGTTCGCGTAGCGCCTCCCAGCGGCGTCACCGCCAGGGGTCGCATCATTTCGTTGTCCTCATGGTCAAGGATGTGGCAGTGCACCACGTAGCCATGGCCCAGGGCATTCGGGTCAAAGGGATAGAACAAAGCGGGGTCGCCGATGGCCTTGTCCGTGGGCGCGTAACGCACCGCGATGCGAGTGACCATTCCCGGCGGCGCCATGACAGTATCCTTCCATCCCGCCTCGTTGCCGGCCGGCGGCGCCGCCCCGCCCTGCAGGAACGCCGTGATATCCGGGTTCCCGCCCAAAGCCCGCGCGTTGCCCGTCCGGTAGTCGAGCGGCGGACCGTAATAGGGAATGAAGGCCCCGCCGGGGAACGCGGCATCGTAGGCGGCTCCATAGGCCGTCGTGTCGAAGGCCTCCCGGTTTATCAGTTGGAATTGCGTCAGGTGAGTGTGAATGGGATGTGCATCGGCGGTCAGGTTGACGATCTCCCACACCTCCGTGGTGCCCTCCGCCGGCAACTCCGAGTAGTAGGAGGTGATGGAACCGACAGTCACTGCCGTGAAGTCGGCCCTCGTCGTCCCATCCGCCCTCATGCCGTCCCATCGCGTG
>DATKKX010000104.1:0-4809 GCA_035542775.1 Phycisphaerae bacterium
TCGCAGCAAACCAGCGAGGACTGCGACGCCAACGGCGTGCCGGATGAGTGCGAGAGGGACTGCAACGATAACGGGGTGCCCGACGCGTGCGACATCGCCAACCAGACCAGCGAGGACTGCAACGGGACCCTGGTGCCCGACGAATGCGATCTGCTGTTTGCGCCTCCGCGGGGAAGCCTGGACTGCAACGACAACGGTATCCCCGACGAGTGCGACATCGCCAATTGCGGCGACCCCAACGACCCGAACCAGCTCTGGTGTCAGGACTGCAACGAGAACGGCATCCCCGATGCCTGCGACATCGCCGCCAATGTCAGCCTGGATGAGAACGAGAACGGCATTCCGGATGAATGCGAAGGCGGGCAGAGGGGGATGTTGGGCGGTGAGCTCGAAGATCCGCAGGAGCTGATGGAGGCGTGGGCGGAGTACTTCGACTGGCTGGCCGGGCAGCAATGGCTGGCGGGCTCGGAGCTGTCGGGGGGCGAGCGGTTCGAGTTGATGGCGGGGAAGATGCGGGAACTGGGGCTGCCGGTGCGGAATTGCACGATGGCTGTACGGGGCGCGCGCGGGTAGAGCGTAGGATGGGCGGTTTCGGCCATCGGTTGAACCGGCGCCCAGGCGGGAGCGCTCAGGACCGTGGGCCCAATGGCCCACGCTACGGCTACGGCTACTGGGGCTGCCGGTGCGGAATTGGACGATGCCGGGGCGCGGCGCAGGCGGGCAGTGAGAATCGATCTCGAGCCAAGAACCGGCACCGGCTATTAGCCGGTGTCACACGGTCGCGGAGTCTGTGGCGCCATGATTGACCTCGGGCGGGGCCGGCCAGGACCGGCCTCGCCTTTCGGTATTCCGGGGGTGCGTGGGCCCGCTGAGCCTCGTCGTGGCGGGTTGCGGTGGGGGCTGCGGAGGGCGTGGCTGAAGCCCAGCGCGTCTCGCACTGCTCGCAGGGCGGTGGCGCACGAGGGCCTTTCCCCGGCCTCACCAGTACGGTTCGATCGGTGTATTTTGTAACTTGTGAGGGCGACCGGAGTTAGTTGGAGCAGGGCAAGAAAACCGTGAGATTGAGATTTGCGCGGAGGGTCGGCGGCGAGATGACCCGGACCGGATCTGTGTGCCAGTCGCTATGAGGGCAGGAACCATATCGACACCCGGGCAACGTCCACCGTCGGGCCCGGCAGCACCAATCCTGACCTGCCAACCTCGCGCCCAGCGGGCTTCAGCCGGGCTTCTCGCCCTGGATCGCCCACCCGGCGTCTCCCATCAAAAACCAGCAGGAGTCCCACTCCCGGTCAACCGACGCGAAAATCCCCCGCTTCCGGTCCTTGTTCCACAGGGAGCCAATGCCGCTTCGCGGCATTCTGGTTATCATCATGCCTTGATGTCGGTCCGGCGGCCCGCGAGGGAAGGTTGCCAGGCCGGCGTGATTTCATTTGCGAAAGGACAAGGACCCATGCCCAGACTGCACCAGCTCGCGGCCATCCTGCTTGTTGTCATCGGCCTCCACGCGGCGGCATTCGGCGAGAGCCACCTCATGCGTTTCGCCGATGTGTCCGACAACCAGATCGTCTTTACCTACGAAAACGACCTCTGGCTGGCGCCGATCACCGGGGGCATCGCCAAGCGGATCACCAATGACCCCGGTGTCGAGATGTGGGCCAGGTTCTCGCCCGACGGCAAGACCATCGCCTTCACCGGGCAGTATGACGGCGGGATGGACGTATACATTATGGATACGGAGGGCGGCGTGCCGCGGCGGCTGACCTATCACCCCGCCATGGACCGCGTCCTGGGCTGGTGGCCGGACGGCAAGTCCATCTACTTCCGCTCCACCCGCGAGTACCCCTTCCGCGGCGAGGAGAACTACCGCGTCTTCATCGACACCGGCGATGTGGAGCGGCTGCCGGTCGATCGAGCCGGGCTGTCGGCGATCTCGCCGGACGGCAAGTCCATCGTCTACAACCGCATCTCCCGCGAGGCCGCCACCTGGAAGCGCCATGTCGGCGGCGACGCCCAGGACCTGTGGATGGGCAGCTTCGACAAGCTCGATTACCACAAGATCACCGACTGGCCGGGAACCGACAACTACCCGATGTGGCAGGGCGACGCCATCTACTTCACATCGGACCGCCAGTTCGGCACGCTCAACATCTACAAGTACGACGTCAAGACCGGCAACATCACCCCGATGACGACGTACAAGGACTTCGACGTCAAATACCCGTCCATCGGCCCGAAGCACATCATCTATCAATATGCCGAGAGCCTGTACCTGCTCGATCTGACAACCGGCAAGTCGCAGATGGTGCCGGTCGAGATTCCCAGCGATCTGACCAGGGTGCGGACGGAATACATCGGCGTTTCGCCGACGGTCGGGGCGTTCGGGCTCTCGCCCACCGGCGTGCGGATGCTGGTCGAGGCCCGCGGCGAGATCCTGAACATGCCGGTCAAGGACGGTGAGCCGATCAACCTGACCAAGACGTCCGGATCCCGCGAGAAGAACTGCGCCTGGTCCCCGGACGGTCGGTGGATCGCCTTCATCTCGGACAAGACCGGCGAGGAAGAGGTCTATCTGGTCGACCAGAAGGGCGAAAAGGAGTGGAAGCAGCTCACCCAGGACGGCAAGGGCCTCCGCAAGGAATTGGTCTGGTCGCCGGACAGCAAGTACGTGCTCTTCGCCGACAAGTATTTGAAGCTCAACCTCGTCGACGCCGAGACCGGCGAGCTTTCGCTGGTCGATCAAGGGGAATACGACGACGCCTGGGAGCGCTGGGGCATCATGGACTACGTCTGGTCGCCAGACAGCAAGTGGATCGCCTACACCAAGCAGCAGCAGACCATGTACGAGTCCATCTTCCTGTACTCCATGGATCAGAAGAAGAGCTTCCGCGTGACCGACGACCAGCAGGAGAGCTGGAGCCCGTCGTTCGATCCGGGCGGAAAGTATCTGTACTTCCTCTCCAACCGGACCTTCAACCCGACCATGTGCATGGTCGATCAGGAGCACATCTTCCTGGACATGGCCCGGCCGTACATCGTGCTGCTTCAGGCGGATGCGGCCTCGCCGTTTGCGCCGAAGGACTCCGCGGAAGAGGTGAAAGAGGCGGAGAAGCCCAAGCCCGAGGCGGCCGAGGGCGAGACGCCCAAGAAGGAGGAGTCCGCCAAGAAGGACGAGACCAAAGACAAGCCTGCTGCCGAGGCCAAGGAAGAAGGCCAGGAGAAGCCCGCGGCGAAGGAAGAGCCCAAGGAGGAGAAGAAGGAGGCCAAGTCGGAGAAGAAAGAAAGCAAGGACGAAAAGAAGAAGGAAACCAAGATCGACATCGACGGCATCGAGCGCCGCATCGTCGCCGCCGAGGGTGTGTCCGCCGGCAACTACTTCCGCCTCACGGCCACCGACAAGGGCTTCCTCTACCTGGCCAAGACCGAGCCGGAGTTCGAGAAATATCAGAACGTCGGCGACCGCACCGGCGGGAAGATGGATCTGTACAACTACGACATCGAGGAGAAGAAGGCCACCAAGAACCTGAGCGGCATCGCCAACTACCACCTCTCCGCCAACGGCAAGAAGCTGGTCTATCGCGCCGGGGGCACCTACGGCGTCCTCGACGTCGGCAAGTCCGGCTCGGTGGGTGACGGCAAGGTGGACCTCGGCCGCGTCCGTATCCTCCTGGATCGCACCCAGGAATTCATGCAGGAGTTCAACGAGGCCTGGCGGATCCAGCGAGATTTCTTCTACGAGCCCGCCATGCACGGCCTGGACTGGCCGGCGGTCCGCGAGCAGTACGCAAAGTTCGTGCCCTTCTGCGGCAACCGCGGCGATCTGAATTACCTCATCGGAGAGATGATCTCCGAGCTCAACATCGGCCACACCTATGTCTCCGGCGGAGACACCGGCGGCGGCGGCAAGTCGGTCAGCACCGGCATGCTGGGCGCGGAGTTCACGCTGGAGCCCGGCGCCAAGTTCCTCAAGATCAGCCACATCATCCCCGGCACGCCCGGTGACCCGGGTGCCCGCTCGCCGCTGGATGAGCCCGGCTGCCCGATCAAGGTGGGGATGTATTTGATTGCCATCGACGGCCAGCCGGTGCCGACGGCCGAGCACGTCTTCAAGGCTCTGCAGACCAAGTCGGACGCGGTGGTCACGTTGACCTACAACGACCAGCCGTCCGCCGAAGGCGCCAAGACCTATCGCACCAAGACCATCGGCGGGGAGAACACCCTCCGCTATCGCGAGTGGGTGGAGAAGAACCGCAAGTATGTCGACGAGAAGAGCGGTGGGCAGATCGGCTATCTGCACATCCCCGACATGGGGGCGTCGGGCCTGATCGAATTCGCCAAGGCCTGGTATCCGCAGACCCACAAGAAAGGCTTCATCATCGACGAACGTTACAACGGCGGCGGCTTCACCGCCGACATGGTCATCAACCGCCTGGCCCGGGAGATGTGGGCGGTGACTATTCCGCGCGAGGGCAAGCTGCTTCGCGTGCCGGAGCGCGTGTTCCACGGCTCGTTCGTGGTGCTGGTCAACGAAGACACGGGCTCCGACGGGGAGTTCTTCGGCGAGGCCATCAAGATCCTGAAGCTCGCTCCGATCATCGGCATGCGGACCTGGGGCGGGGCCATCGGCATCGAGCCGCACCAGGATCTCGTCGACGGCGGCTCGATCACGCCGCCGCAGTTCGGGCTCTATGGCCTGGACCGCCGTTGGCTGATCGAGGGCATCGGCGTGGTGCCGGACATCCAGGTGCAGAACATGCCCGGCGACGTGGTGCGGGGCAAGGACGCCCAGCTCGACGCCGGCATGGAGCACGT
>DATKKX010000105.1:0-5267 GCA_035542775.1 Phycisphaerae bacterium
GCAGACAGCGGGGTTCGGCGAGGCTGTCGTGCATTCTGTCATCCTGGAAGTCCGCCCGGCCTCTGCGGCCGTCAATAAGGAACTGTCGTGAGCCTGCAAAGCGCTTAATTGTACCGGCGATTGCTACCAGGGTTGCCGCAATGCCCAGATTCCGGGGATGTGCCCTTGCCAGGGACTGCTTCTGCGCCGAAAACACCCGATCGTGAGAGCGAGGCGGTTCAAGGTTGCCGACGTGTCAGACGCCGTCATCTCCGTGGAGGGTGATGAGGCAATCCATGCGCTCCGCGTGTTACGGTTGAAAGCCGGCAAGAGGGTGGTCCTTTTCGACGGCGCCGGCGGAGAGGTGGGGGGCATGATTCGCTCCGTCGGCCGGTCGAGCTTCGAGGTCGAGGTGCTGGAACGCCGCGAGCAGGCGGAAAGCGGCGGTCCACGACTGATCATCGCGGTGGCGGCGCCGAAAGGCGAGCGTGCCGATTGGCTAGTGGAGAAATGCGCGGAACTGGGCGTATCGGCCCTTATGCTCTTGCGGTGCAAGAGGGGCGAAGTGCTGCCCGGTGAGGGCAAGATCCAGCGGTGGCGACGCAAGGCGGTTCAGGCCGCCAAGCAGGCCAGGCTTGCCGCAGTCACGACTGTGGAAGCGCCGCGCGGCCTGTCCGAGATCCTCGACAGCCTGCCAGTTGGAGCGAGGATCTGGTGTGCTGACCCCGACAAGGCGCATCCGACGTTTGTCGAATCGCTACGTGGCTTGGAGACAACGGGGAATTCGTCACCATGCGACGTGGTTTTCGTCGGCCCCGAGGGCGGTTTCGCTCCGGAGGAGATTGAGGCGATTCAGCGATCCGGTGGGTTGAAGGTGCGCTTATGCAGGCCGGTTTTGCGCGTCGAGACGGCCGCCGTAGCCGCAGCGTGCTTCTGGGCAGCCTGGAGGGCGGAGTCCCAAGTCGACTGACCGATAAGATCGCGCCGCCGTCGAGCCCATCCAGCCCCATGCCTCACACAACCACCGCGTCGCCATGGGGTTACACGTCTTCTTCCGATAAAGTCGCCTCCGAAATCGGCCGATAACGATTTAGGCACCCATTCAATGTCGCTGGGTCTGGGCGCTCACCGCAGGAGGCTTTCATGTACAAGACCACCCTGTCGCCTCGCCTTCGCAACGACGGCGGCACGACGCAGACTTGCGAGCCGACTCTGTTCGATGGGCTGGGGCTGGGATTGAACGAAACCGGCAAACCGTGGTCTCCGGTGGATCCGCCTCTGGCAGACCTGAGCGAGATGACCGCCACAAATTCCGGCGCGGTATCGGAGACGCATCAGACTGAACCGGAGGAGCCGCGTGTTCAGGAGCGTGTATCGGTCGTTGAGAGCGAGATCAACTGCGATGACGACACAGTGATTCTCGATGACGACGAACTGCTGCCGGTTGAGGAAACGAAGACGATGACGATGACGGAGCTGGGCCTCGAATCATCACCGGCGCCGGTGGCGACAGCGGATACGCCGACTTTACGCGAATCCGTCGACTTCATCGATGAACCCGTCATCGTCGAGCCTGTCGTGGAAGAGACGACCACCGCCGATGACAAAGTCGCCGTCGCCGACACACCGGTCGTGGATGCGCCGGTTGTAGAACCGCCGGTGGTGGATTCGCCCGCTCCACCCCGGTTGGTTGTTGAACCGTCGTCGCCGCCGTCACCGCCTGCTTTGATGCACGATCGCTGTGCCTCGCAAAAGCAGGGCGCGGCGCCCAAGCGGATCGGGAGCGGTCGGCTGGTGCCGGCGCGGTTGACCTGGAAGCCGCGGGATCCGTTCGCCTGCTCCAGCAAGCCGAAGCATCAGCGATTTCGCTGGGAGGTGATGCTGACCGCGGCGTGCATTACCGCCGTTTGCGGGCTCGGTTGCGTCTGGATTCTCCGCACCCTTCTTGCATGAAGCTTCGCGCCAGCACCCAAGGATAAGGCGGGGTGATTTATGAGCGTATTTCTCGATAATAGGCCCTTTGCGGCGGATGGCAGCGGCGAAGGGAGCACCGTCGGGCACGTTCTCGGCGCCGCTCGAGCGCAGGCCGCCAAGACCGGCTCGCTGATCGTGGGGATACAATGCAACCGGGACAGCATTCCGGCGGATCGGCTCGAGTCGGTTTTGTCGCGCCCCGCGCGAGACTTCGAGCGGATCGACCTGGTCTCGGGCCGCGCCAAACCGGTCGTGCTCGACGCCCTGCGGCAGATCAGGTCGCTCTTCGCCGAATCATTCGTGGCGATGAAAAGCTCCAGCGAGGCGTTGGCGGCCGGTCGGGTCGGAGAGGCCATGCGGACATTCGGCGATTGCGTCTCGGTCTGGGCCTGCACGCACGAGTCCGTGGTACAAGGGGCGTCGCTGCTCGACATCAAGTTCGATGACCTGCGGATCAACGGCAAGTTAATGACGGATTGGCTGGGGGACCTCGCCGCCCGGCTCAACGACATCAGGTCGGCGATCGAGACCCGCGATCACGTCCTGTTCGGCGACATTCTTCGCTACGAGATGGATGAGACGCTTCGGGAGTGGGAGGCGATGCTCGACGGCTTTATTGCCCATCTCGAGCAGGTCGAAGAAGCACCGGAGGCAAGTCAATTCTGAGGAGGGTTCGTCATTCGACGGGAGCGGGAGCCGGTCTGCTGCCGGACATGAACGTCGATATCCGCCGGTAGAACTCCATCGCCACGGCCTGTTCCGCCACGATCACCTCATCGGCGCCCTTCTGCAGCGCCTGCAGTCCGGTGGAGGTGTATCGCGTGCTGGCGATGATGTGAATTTCTGGTCGGATGGCGTTGGCGGTCTCCGTCGCGCGCAGCGCGGCCTCTTCGTCGGGAATAGCCAGTGCCAGCACCGAGGCCTTGTCTACACCGGCCTGCCGGAGAACCTGTTCGTCCGAGATGTCCCCCTGGATGACCTGAATCCCCAGCGCCCGCTGAGCTGACACGGTCTCGGAGTTCATCTCCACGAGTAGGAACGGAATTTCGTGCGCCCGCAGGTACTCGGCGATGAACCTGCCACCCACCCCGAAACCGGCGATGATGACGTGATTCTGCATCGATGTCATGCGGTGTATTATATGAAGGAGGCGGCCAGCGAGGAACGGGCAACAGGAGTGGCGGAAAGGCCGCGGGACGGAGCGATGCCGCTCTGACCGTGGCTCCGTCCTGTGGCGGTGAGTTGCATGAGTAAAGTCGACCTGCCGGTCCGTGCCGGGATCCTGAATCTGTACAAGCCTGCCTGGAAGACCTCGGCTCAGTACGTCTATCGTCTGAGGCCCCTTTTCGGCATTCGCAAGGTGGGCCACGCGGGGACGCTCGATCCCTTCGCGGACGGCGTGCTGATCGCCTGCCTGGGCAGCGGCACGAAGCTGGTCGGCCGGCTCATGGCTCTGCCCAAGTGCTATCTGACGACGCTCCGCCTCGGCGTCACCAATGAGTGCTTCGACATGGAGAAGCCGTGCTATCCGGTGCCGGGCGCCGTGTCGTTGCCGGACGCAACGGTCGAGGAAGCCGTCGCCCGTCTGGCCCGGCAGACGGAGCAGGTGCCACCGGCCTTCAGTGCAGCGAGAGTCGGCGGCATCTACAGCTATCACCTGGCGCGAAGCGGCCGGGACATCCCCCACCAGGCCAAGAGCGTGCGGATCGACCATATCCGCGTCATCGAGTACCGCTGGCCGACGCTGCGTCTGGACATTCAGTGCGGCCGCGGCACCTACATCCGGGCCATGGCCCGCGACCTGGGCCAGATACTGGGTTGCGGCGCGGTTTGCGAGACACTGACCCGCGCCGCCGTCGGCCCCTTCCGCGTGGAGGACTCGGTCCGGCTCGATTCCGCCAGCCCTGAGCAGGTCCGAGAGGCGCTCATCCCGGTTGATGAAGCCCGGGCCCTGTTTGCGGATCCCGGCCCGCGCTCTCAGCCGTAAGTCCCAGTCAGCTGGCCACTTCGGCACTGTCGGGCGGGTCGGACAGCGTGAGGGTCGCCTGTCCGCGAAGGGCAGAGAATTTCATGACCATTTGATTTCCTCGCATTTTTGGAATATGTTAGGTATGGTGTCATGCGCGACCGCGCTGACGCCTGCAATTCATACGCAGGAGGACAATAAATGACGCGTAGCGAGAAGGAGGCTCCGTCGCGGCGGATGAGCCAACGCCAGCTGCGGAAGGTCGAAGCCAATCTGCCGCTGGTGAGATTGACGCTTCGGCGTCATCGAAGTCTGGCCAGACCCGCTCACCGGCTCGGGCGGGAGGCCGACGAGCTGCTCCAGGAAGGATGCCTGGCGCTGGTGGAGGCGGTTCGATCGCATGACCCCGCGCGGCATGGAGACTTCGCCAGCTTTGCCATGGCCCGCGTTCACCATGCCATGAGCCGCTTCGTGCACGAGCAGCGCGACCTGATCCGGGTCCCATTCATCATGCAGCGGCGCATGAAACGCCGCCGCCAGGGCAGCCGATCGGATCGCCATTGCCCGCACGCGCCCCCGCGAGTGGTCAAATTGAGAAACAAGCGAATGACTCCCAATCTGCTCCGGGCACAACGGAGTTACGCCGAGCGGCTGTCGGGCCGCGCCGAGGGCGTGACCATCGGCGAGCTGATCCGTGATCGATATGACCTGGCGATGGAGCAGGTCGTTCGCCAGATGAGGCTGTCTCCCCGGGCGACCGATGGCAACGACGAATTGCTGGATCGGTGCGTGGAGGAACGCTGGACGGTGCCGGAGTCCGATGCCCGGACCTCGATCCGCCAGATGGCCAAGGAGTTGGGCTGTTCCACCGGACGGATCGCGCATTGCGAGGATCGCTTTCGCGTTCATCTGCAAGCGATCCTGTTGAAGGACGAAGTATGCGCGAAGCTGCTGGAGATCGCCCGCCGCAGCGAGGCGGGCATGTGGCAGCGGTTGAAGGAGCAGGAGCTGGAACAGTTCCGTCGCGAAGCGCCTTTGTGAGTCCGGCCTAGCAGCGGAGCCGGCGGAGCGACGCGCACTTCGGTTGTCACGGATGCGCGTCGGTGCTCTTGGCGGACGGGCCCGGATGGTCGCGGGGCCGAGCCCGGAAGAGGCGTTGATCGCTGGACGAGTGGGCGCGGCTGCTGTAGCCTTTGCGAGAGGCGGCTGGCTGGATCGACATCTGGATTGCGAAGAGGCGGCGTGAGCGGTGCGGCAGCGGGTGGAGATTCTGATGCCGATGCGCGGCGTCAGATGAGCTTGGCGATTATGGCGACTCCACAACTCGATACGACCCCGGAAGCGAACC
>DATKKX010000106.1:0-2874 GCA_035542775.1 Phycisphaerae bacterium
GCTCTCCGGCGGGATGAGCACGCAGTTGGTCGTCGCCAGGATCGGCCCGGTGAACTCGTCGAACTCCTTGCGCTGTTTCTGCCAGGCGCCGCCGAAATGGCCGACCAGGTGCTTGTACTTGCGAAGTTCCGGATACATGTGGGCAGGCAGCATCTCGCCGTGGGTATAGACGTTCACGCCGGTGCCCTTGGTCTGTTCGAGCAGGTCGGCCAGGTCGACCATGTCGTGCCCGGTCACGAGGATGCCGGGGCCGGCCTTGGTGCCTTCGAAGACCCTGGTCGGTGAGGGCTTGCCGAATCGCCTGGTATGCCCTTCATCCAGCATCTGCATGACGCGGAGATTCTTGCGGCCGCACTCCAGCACCAGCTCGAAGAGGCTGGACATATCGAAGTTGACGTTGGTGAGCGTGGCGAAGAGCCCCTCCTCGATGAACGCGTCCACTTCCTTGTCGACCATGCCCAGCCGCCGGGCGTGATGGGCGTACGCCGCCATGCCTTTGAGACCGTAAAGCAGCGTCTCCTGAAGCGACTGGATGTCGGCGTCCTTTCCGCAGACGCCCACGTTATTGCTGCAACCGACTCCCCCGCGCGCCTGCTCACACTGATTACAAAACATGCTCAACCTTTCTGTGCAAATTGCCTTGGTACCCCGGCAGATACGCTGGTTCGGGCCGATAGCCCTCGGACCTGCCGGCTTTCTGGCTTGTATCATCGGTCGGCCGGAAAAGTCTCGCCTTGACGGGCGTCAAGTCGCCGGATTTTTTCGATTTTTCTTTTTCGGGCGCCGGGCAAAGGCTGAATGTGGCTATAGTGGACAAATATATCTCTTTATCACTTCCTGGGCGCGTCATTAGTCGTTCCCGGAAATGAGATTACGAATTGGGGCCGGCCTCGCCCAGCAGGAGTGCCTCTAATGCGTCTGCATCTTGAACATCGATCCGTCGCCCCGACACCCGGATCATCGCCCGTGCCTCCAGGTCGGACAGGGCCCGCGAAAAAGTCTCCGCGGCCATGCCGAGCTGGGAGGCCACGTCCTTCTTGGGCTGGCTCAGATCGATGCGGCAGGCGCGCCCGCCGGGTGAGAGCCGCCGCGTTTCGCGAAGCAGGTAATTCGCCAGCTTGGCCCGGGCGTTGAGAAATGTCTCGCTCTCCAGTTGATCGAGCAGGCGGCGGAGCCAGCGGCTCAGCGACTCGAAGACCCTCAGGCACGTCTCCGGCTGCTCGCGAAGCATCTGCACGAACGGCTCGCGGCGAACCAGGATCAGACGGCTGTCCTCCGTCGCCGCCGCAAATGCCGGGTAGACGCCGGGCCCGAACATTGCCGCCTCGGCAAAGGACTGACCCGCCCTCGCAATGTGCAGGATCCGCTCGCGCCCGTCCGGGGCGAGCTTGAAGACGCGGACGCCGCCGGACAGGACCAGATAGAACCCCTCACACTTGTCCCCCTCGCGAAAGAGCATCTCCTCGGCGCGGACCGTCACGGTGCGACAGCCGGAAGCGGCCTGAGTCAGCTCATCAGGCGTCAGCCCCGCGAACAACGGGAATCGAGAGAGTTCAGATTGAAGGTCCGGCATGGCTGAGGATGATAGGCGAAAGCGGTCCTATGAGTCGATCCTGATCACCGAGTGAATCGGCACGTCGCCCAGCTTGGCACGCCCATTCAAAAAACACAGCTCGATCATGAACGCCGCAGCGACGACTTCACCGCCAAGCGAGCGCACCAGCTCGTAAGCCGCCGCCATCGTCCCGCCCGTGGCCAGCAGATCGTCGACCAGCAGCACTTTCATGCCCGGGCGAACGGCGTCGGCATGGATCTCCACGGCATCAGTGCCGTATTCCAGGGCGTACTCCGCCCGGCGCGTCTTGCCCGGCAGCTTGCCCGGCTTGCGGACCGGCACGAATCCCGCGGAGAGGTTCCGGGCCACCGCCGTGCCGAAGATGAAGCCGCGGCTCTCGATGCCCACCACCACGTCGACGTGCGCCCCGCGAAAGGGCTGCGTCATGAACTCGACCGCCATGGCCAACGCCGCCGGGGAAGCCAGCACCGGCGTGATGTCGTAGAACAGAATGCCCGGCTTGGGAAAGTCGGGAATGGTGCGAAGCGTCTTCTTCAGGCTCTCGATATCCGGCAGCGGCAGCGCAATCGGCTTGGACATGTTGGCCTCTCTGCTCACTCCTTCAGCGGCATCATAGCCGCGATAAGCCCGCTCGCAATCGAAGCGCTGCGAGGATTACGGAGCCTTGACCAGCGCCGACCCGCCGTTGGCCAGCCCGAGCAGCACGTCGCCGCGCAGCTCGGCCAGCCGCGCCGCCGCATCCGGCCCCAGCATCTCGCCGTTGGCGCGGATCACGACATCGCCCGGCGTGAGACCTGCCCGGGCGGCGGGCGAGGCTTCGTTGACCATCACCACCAGCAAGGCGTTGTCAGGTACGTTGGCGGCAGCGCTCATCTCCGGCCGTACGCCGCCCAGCACCGCCCCGCGGAACGAGAAATTCCGGGCCGGCTGATCCTGCTGGGTCGTGGCCGGTCGGCGAGCGAGCGTGATGGCCACGGCCTGCCGTTTGGATTCGCGAATAAGCCCAACCTCGACCTGCCGGTCCGGTCCGACCGCTCCAACAAGTTGCACGAAATGATCGGGCGATTGAACCGCCTTGCCGTCCACGGTCACGATGATGTCGCCGGCCCGCAGACCCGCTCGCTGGGCCGGGCCGTCGGCGAGAATGCTGTCCACGCAGACGCCCTGCTCCACCGCCGCGCCCGAGAGGTTCGTCTTGGGCCGGCTCAGCTCACGAACCTCCAGGCCGAGGTAACCGTAATCAATCCGCCGGCCCTCCATCAGTTTTTCGATGATCGCCTTGCTGTGTGAGTTCATCG
>DATKKX010000107.1:0-12025 GCA_035542775.1 Phycisphaerae bacterium
GCCGCTGCCGGCATGGCTCAACCCCGGTCGAATTTGGAGTGTTAACCCAACCGAGGGCACCAATGCTCCGATATTTCGTTGGACGTGAGAGCATCCCCTGTAACGCCGTTCGGTAAAATGGGGGCGAAGGGGATAAATAATCGGACCTGTACCATCATGCCCATAACCTGTGCCTGCCCATGCCGGCGACTGGATTCGCGGGGTCTATTGTCCCCCTCGGCCCCGAAGCACCCGGCATGAGCGCGAATAGGCCAGGTCGGGCACCATTTTGCGACCACGTATGAGGAGTCTTTCATGCGCCCGAGACCGATTTCGTCATTCGCGATGATTATGTCCATTCTGACAGTGGCAGCCTTGGCGTCGTGGGCCTTGGCCCAGCCTAATCCTCCGCCGGCCCCCGCGGCCACAACGCCTCCGCCTACCCAGCCCGCGGCGCAGCCGCCCCAGCCGCCGCCGGACTTCCCCAAGTTCGAGGAGGTGATGAAAGACTATGTGCTGGTGCCGACCTCCGAGCCGCCGTTCTTCACGCTCTGGTACAACAAGAAGACAGACTCCCTGCGCGCCCAGCTCCCCGCGGCGATGATCGGGAAGCGCTTCCTGATCGCCACCAGCATGGCGGGCGGTCCAGTGGCGACGGGTTTCCAACTCGATCACTACCTGGCGTTCATCGAACGGATGGACAAGAAGCTGGTCCTGATGAGGGTGGACCCGCGTTACGCCGAAGGCGGCAACGCCCCCGTGGCGGACGTGATCAGACGCAGCTACGGCGGGGACATCATTGTCAAGACGATGAACATCCTGACCATGAAGGAGAACGATCCGGTCATCGATCTCGATGCCGTATTCAAGGCCGATTTCGCGGAGATCGGCGATTTCTCCGGAGGGAAGATCAATCCCAGCCTGGGGAAATGGGCCAAGTACAAGGCCTTCCCGCAAAACGTCGAATTGACCGCTGATCTGGCCGTGATGACGCCCAATACGGAATCGGGCCGCCGCATCCTGGTCCATTACAGCCTGTCGGCCATCCCTGAGTCAGCCAACGGATACCAGCCGCGTGTCGCCGACAACCGGGTCGGCTACTTCCTGACAGTCCGCAAGGACTGGTCCAAGCCTCATGACGATCCCACCCTCTTCGTGCGCTACATCAATCGGTGGCGGCTGGACAAACGCGATCCGACAGCGGAGTTGAGCGCCCCGAAGGATCCCATCGTCTGGTACATCGAGAAGACCGTGCCGCTCAAGTTCCGGCGATGGGTGAAAGATGGTCTGCTGGAATGGAACAAGGCCTTCGAAAAATGCGGCTTCCTGGATGCCGTGCAGGTGATTCAGCAGGAGGATTATGACCCGCGGACCAAGGACCTTGACCCCGAGGATGTGCGTTACAACTTCTTCCGCTGGATCGTCACCGGCAATCCGTTTGCCATGGGGCCCTCCCGCGAGCACCCGCTGACCGGCCAGATTTTCGACGCCGACATCGTGTGCGACGACTCTTTCCTTCGTGTCTTTGTGACCGAGTATGAACGGCTTACCGGCGGCGACAAGGCCTGGGAACCTTACAACCCCTTCGTGGAGGATTTCTATAAGTCGAATCCTCAGTGGGTCTTCCGCAGCCCCTGGGAAGAGTTGCTGCCCCATGTCAAGCTGCAGAACAATCCCGATGAACAATTCCGCCAGCGGCTCATGCGGCGGATGTGCGAGCAAGGGCACCCCCTGTGCGAATGCGCCGCGGGCATGGCCGCGCAGTTTGACTTCGCCAACCTGGCCATGGAGGCCGCGGGCCGCGGACGCAACAACGAAGAATTCATGGGCCAGATGCTCAAGGAGCTGGTCATGCACGAGGTCGGGCACTGCCTCGGCCTGCGCCACAACTTCAAAGGCAGCGACTGGCTGCCCATGAAGGACATCCGCGAGCACGACCGCGCCGGAGAGCCCACCGTCGGCTCGATCATGGACTACAACCCCGCCATCATCGCCCCGCGCGGCGAAAAGCAGGGCTCCTTCACCACCCGCTCCATCGGCCCTTACGACTACTGGGCCATCGAGTACGGCTATCGCGTCCCGGCCAAGCCGTACAAGGATGAGGCGGAAATGCTGAAGGCCATCGCCGGCCGCTCGGGAGAGTCCGGGCTCGACTACGGGACCGACGAGGACACCATGTCGTTCCTCTCCCCCGATCCGTATTCGAACCGCTATGACATGGGCCGCGACGTCATCGAGTTCGCCAAGTCGCAGACCGAGCTTACCGAGAGCCTGCTCAAGGACATCATGACCTGGGCGGTGAAGGACGGGGAATCTTACGCCAAGCTGCGGAAGGCATTCGTCCACATCCTCAGCCAGCGGGCCAGCGCCACCACCTACGTCGCCCGATTCTGCGGCGGACAGGTCTTCAACCGGGACCAGAAGGGCGACC
The DNA here is from genome assembly GCA_035542775.1 of Phycisphaerae bacterium. Taxonomy (GTDB): domain Bacteria; phylum Planctomycetota; class Phycisphaerae; order UBA1845; family UTPLA1; genus DATKKX01. Next base: position 2,411 of record DATKKX010000107.1, read on the forward strand.
CCAATGAGCGCCCTCCCATTCAGGTCGTTCCCGCGGCCAAGCAACGCGAGGCCCTCAAGTTCGTGTGTGAAAACGTCTTCGCGGAAAACGCCTACAAGATCGACCCGAAGTTGCTGAGCCACCTGGCCCCGGGGCGCTACGGGCACTGGGATTCGGACGACTACAACTTCCGCGTGGAGTTCAACGTCCATGATCTGGTTGCGGGGATGCAGTCCAACTGCCTGACGGCGCTCATGAATCCCTTCACCATCGGACGGATCCAGGACAACCAAGTCAAATTCGGCGAGGACGAGGATATCTATACTCTTGCCGAACACATCAATACGATCACGGACGCGGTCTGGTCGGAACTCAACGACACCGACCGCAAGGGCACGGATCGCAAGCCCTACATCAACAGCTTCCGCCGGAACCTCCAACGGAGGCTGACCGACATCCTGATGGGAATGGTCTTGAGCGACGCGGGCCGGACGGTGCCGGCGGACGCCAACGCCATCTCGCGCCAATGCGTGACTCGGTTGTCGGAGAGGATCGGCAAGGTCCTGAAGCGTGGTGATCTCGATGCCACCAGCGAGGCCCACCTCGCCGACATCAAGAAAAGGATAGACAAGGCCTTGGAAGCCGAATACTCGGTGGGAGCCCGCTACGGCGGCGGCAACATCTCCTCCCGGCCGCCGGCGGACGAATCAAAGCCGCCGGTTTCAGTCTTGCCGCAACGATAATACCGATTGCGCCACCCGCCCCCGGGGTGGCCACCCGGGCCTTTTCAGCGGCTCCGCGGTTTGATACCCGCGGAGCCGTTTTTTTCGCCTCACAACCGCCTGGGGAGGCTGTTCCTTGTGCTTGACAGCGTTGCGCGGCGCGCTAAACAATCCGTTGTGGCAGGCACGCCTTGGGGGCCCCGGATCCTCGCGTGGGCCCCTGGACACTCGTGGCCCGGAACGGGATAAGCGAAGATGTCTGGCGGGCTTGCTGAATCGTGAGCAGGTCGCTAATACTTGACCGGAACCGGCCTCCCGGCCACGCCGGCGGGCCGAAAGGCCTCGCAGCGACGAGCAAATGGGCGTCGGCCTGCGGAGTGGGATGCAGTTCATGGCCCGGCACGGCGACGGGCGAGCCGGGGATTGCCCGAGGGGCCGGACCGGCAACGGATCAGGACAAGAGAAGATGTTGCAACGCAGGCATGAATCAGGCTATTGTGATGGGGCTGTCGGTGCGCTGCGGCTTCACATCAGGAGATCTGAGGGCGCGCGGGTCTTGTGGCGTTTGAACGAAGCCGCGTTTGCGTCTCCCGACCGCCGCTGCCAGTTTGAGGAGTGGACTCAAATGGTTGACGAAGGTCTTGGTTCGGGTAACACCCTCGAGAAGACCGAGGACAACGCTTTTGTGGAAGTCATGTTTGCCAAGTCATTGATCGAGGCCAACGGGTGCGAGAACCTTCTCCAGAAGCATGAGATCCCCGCCCGCGTGGAAATCGACTCCGAGGTCACCAGACGCTGCGGCATAGCGATCCTGGTCCCGGCCGATCGGCTTATCGAAGCCTCCGAATTGCTCGCTTCCCGAGCGCAGGACGAGGAGGATCCTGACGATTACGAGGACGATGAGGAAGAGCTCGACGACGACTTCGATGACGACGACGATTATGACGACGAAGATTATGAGGACGAAGAATTCGAGGACGATGACCTCGACGACGACTTCGACGAAGAAGAGGGGGAAGAGTAGCCGATACTCTGCATATGGCTGAACAACTCAGGCCGCCGGCTTCCGACCAACAGGACGCTGCATCCAGTCAGCAGATCCCGGCGGGCCAGGCGCAGGGGAACGCGAAAGTCCGAAAAGACGACAAAGCTCACGGCGAGCGGCGCAGCGGAGTAGAACGGCGCAGCAGCGTCGTGGACAGGCGAAGCGGCCTCGAAAGGCGCCGAGGCCCGGGAAGAAGGCGCCCGGATTCGCGGCGCAGCGCCGAAGAAGGCGAACTCACTGCCGAGCAATTTGAGTTCGTCATGGCCATGGACGAGTACAAACGGGCCAACAAAAGGCCCTTTCCGAGTTGGACCGAGGTGCTGGAGGTAGTAAAATACCTGGGATACCGCAAGGTTGCCGAGGTGGGGCAGCACGTCGATCGCCCCGCGCCGGATTCTAAGTAATCCCGCTCGTCAACCCCGGGGGTCCGATTATGCTGATTGGCGATTACCAGGTTGTCGACGTACTGCTGCTCGTGGGCAACGTTGCCCCCGTAGCTCTCTATTTCCTCGCCCTGGGCCTGGTAAACAGCCATTCACGCCCTTATCTGATCAGCCGCCGGGCCGATTTTGTCGCCCTCACCAGTGTCCTGGTACCCATCCTGCTTTGGCCCGTGCCGGGTTTCGTCCACTCCGGATACTGGTGGGTCCTCCTGATCGCGGCCGGCCTGGCCGCCGCCACCTTCGCCTGGATGCTCCCCAAAACCGACGACGGCTTCGTCATCTACAACATCACCGAGAGCAGGTGCATGCGGCTGCTGGACGACGCCCTGACGGCTACCGGCCTTTCGGGCTCCTGGGAAAGCAAGACTTGGCGATCGGACTGCGGCACGATGGCGATCCACGTCCGCGGCTTCGCCCTCCTCCGCAATGTCACCTTGCATATCGAGAAGACCGGTCCCCGCGCGGCAAGGCTCTATCCGACGCTGGCGGCCCAACTGCAACACCGATTGTCCAACGTCGCTCAGCTTCCTTCCACCATGGGAGCAGGCCTGGTGCTGGTCGGTCTGGCGCTCATGATCCTCCCGATGTGGACCGTCAGTCGGCACATCGACGACCTGGTCGATGCCATGTCCCACCTGTTCGGCTAACCCGGCGAGATCTGCCAAGAAAATCGCAGTCACTGCGGAGGGGAGGACAAAGCTCTGCTTTGGCCTCCAGTGGAAAGCTGCAAGCAGGCCCCCACTGTTCCGCGTTCACTTGTGCAGCAGGCTCATGACCTCTGCACGGGTCTTGCCATTCGTGCAGCACTCCCCCCGAACCGCCGACGTCACCATCACGCTGCCGGGTTTCTTCACGCCGCGACAAGTCATGCAGCCGTGGACCGCTTCGATGACCACGGCCACGCCCTTGGCATTCAGCTTCTCCATGAGCAGGTCGGCGATTTGCACCGTCAAGCGCTCCTGGACCTGAGGCCGATGAGCAAACGCATCGACCACGCGGGCCAGCTTTGAGACCCCCACAACCTTGCCGTCCGGCAAGTACGCGATGTGCACCGATCCTTCGAACGGAAGCAAATGATGCTCGCAGATGGAGTGAAAGGCCACGCCCCGCAGGACCACCAGTTCATCGTAGTTCTCGGTAAAGAAGGTGCTGAGATGCTCGGCGGGATCGCTGTGAAGCCCCGCGGTCAGCTCGGCATACATCCGCGACACGCGGTCCGGCGTCTTCTTGAGGCCCTCACGATCCGGGTTCTCCCCGATCGCCACCAGAATCTCGCGAACCGCCGCGGCGATCCGCTTGTGGTCCACGCGGAAATGTCCCTGCGCTTTCTCGTCCATGCCTGCTCCAATCCAGCGCGACGCGCGCGACTCTGGCCGACGGCCCTATCCCCTGGTCGTCACAAACTCCCCCGCCCGGCTCTCCGGATGCCACCGCGTCAGAATCATCTTCTGCTTCGTATAAAACCGCACGCCCTCCTGTCCCTGAATGTGCACGTCTCCGAAGAAGCTCGCCTTGTGTCCGGTGAAGGGAAACATCGCCATCGGGGCCGGCACGCCGATGTTCACGCCGATCATCCCCGCCCCGGCCCGATGCTTGAACTCCCGCGCCGCGTGGCCGTTCTTGGTGAAGATCACCGCCCCGTTGCCGTACGGGCTCTTGTTGGTCAGCTCGATGGCCCGCTCCAGGTCCGACACCCGCGTCACGCTCAACACCGGCCCGAACAACTCCGTCTTGGAGATGAACATGTCCGGGTGGGCCCGGTCGAAGATGGTCGGACCCAGGTAAAAACCGTTCGGCGCTTCCGCCACCTTGATGTCGCGGCCGTCCCGCACCAGCCTGGCCCCTTCCTGCACGCCCTTCTCGATATTGGCCCGCAGGGTGTCGAGGTGCTGACGCGTACTCACCGGGCCCATGTCCGCGCCCCAATCGCGGTCCGTCGGACCGACCTTCATCTTATTGGCCCGAGTGGTGATCGCCTCGACAATCGCGTCGCCGGCATCGCCCACCGCCACCGCCAGCGGCCCCGCCATGCACCGTTGCCCGCTGCACCCGAAGGCGCTGAACTGCAACGCCGTCGCCGCCTTCTCCATGTCCGCGTCCGGCATGACGACGATATGATTCTTGGCCCCCCCGTTGGCCTGGCAGCGCTTGCCGTGCGCCGTCGCCGTCTCATAGATGTACTTCGCGATCGGCGTGCTGCCCACGAAGCTGACCGCGTCCACCAGCGGATGCGTCAGCAGCGTATCGACGCACTCCTTGTCGCCGTGAACGACGTTGAAAACGCCTTTGGGCAACCCCGCCTCGGTCATCAGTTCCGCCAGCTTCATCGCGCTCAGCGGTACTTTTTCGCTGGGCTTCAGGATGAACGTGTTCCCCGCCGTCACCGCCAGCGGCATCATCCACAGCGGCACCATCAGCGGGAAATTGTACGGCGTGATGCCGACGCAGACGCCCAGCGGGTGATAGTACGTCTCGCAGTCCACATCCTGGGCAATGTTCTGCAGCGTCCGTCCCATCGTGAACGTCGGCATGCCGCAGGCGAACTCCACCATCTCGATGCCGCGGCGGACCGAACCCATCGACTCCTCATAGGTCTTGCCATGCTCCAGCGAAACCGTCTTCGCCAACTCCACGGCGTTCTTTTCCATCAACGCGACCAGACGGAACATCACCCGGGCCCGCTCAACCACCGGCCGGTCCCGCCAGGCCGGAAAGGCGTCCCGCGCCGCCTGTACGACGGCCGCCGTCTCCGTTGATGAACAGAACGGGCACCAGGCGATCTGATCCCCAGTGGACGGATTGAAAACGGGCCCACGACGCTCCGTCTTCGCATCGATGAACTGGCCGTTGACAAGCAACTTGACGGTCTTGATCTCACTGACCGGCATTACATGATCTCCTGGTTTCACTGCGGTCGAAGGAACGTGATGGAGCTGAACGCGGAAAAGAGTCCCTTGGGCCGCTCGGGAGGCGGTGGTTCAACGGCATCAGGTCGATTGTCCGCGGGCATGAGGGCGACCTCGTAACCGACCGCCGTGTTTAACAGCTCCCGGCGGTGGCGATCGGCCCACTGACACAACACGTTCAAGAAGCTCGCATCCCGGGCCTGCGTCTCAGTTTCATATTCGCGGATCAGGCGATCCTTGATCTCGTACAGACCGCGCCACAGGAACATCCCCTGCTCGCCGTGATCGATCCTGACGACTCCGGGAGCCTGCAAGGCTGATTGCGTCACCTGGTTCAACTGTGCGTCCAACAGGTCGCCCAGAAAGGCGTTTCGCGCCAGCGGAGGCCCGCTCATCGTGCCGTCGGTCAGCGCAAATCGCACCCGCCAGTCGTCGCCGGCCAGGCTCTCGACCTCGCGCCTCAGATCGGCTGCGGTTTGCAGCCGGCCGTCGATGCGAAACCGGAACCGGGTCTCCAGATCCGACGGCAGATACGCAGGCAACGTGCCGCCGCGGGCCAGCGCCAGCACGCTCCGCACAATCGCCGCGTTGTGACAGTTAATGGCGTACGCCAGCCGGTCATTGCGAGTCGGAAACTGGTCCGGGGTGCTTTGCGGCCCGACGCGCGAGACCAACGCCAGAAAACGATCCAGGGGCCGTCGATCCTCCAGCAGCTTGGCATAATCGACCTTGTCGTCGACCACCGCCCGAGCCAGCGTCAGGCCCCATTCCACCCAGTCCAGTTTCGGCTCGGCGCCTTTCGGCACCAATGCCGCCGCCGGCTCGATCGTCCGTCCCGCGCACCCTGTCAGCATCACCCCGCACAACAAGCACTGCGCCACTGCGCCCGACGCGCGTGCCGCTGCTCCGTGAGCAGTGCGAACTCGCGCCATGGCTCTCACGCAGTCTCCGCCGCCTACCCTGACAGGATCCTCAGCCACGACTGTGCTCTCCGACGGCAAACCGCGGCCCTTCATAGGGCATGGTACAAGAAGCCGCGGGCGGTCTTCTCGCCCAGATGCCCTTCGCTCACCAGCCGTTCCAGCAATGGGCTGGCCTTGTACCGGTCATCACCAGGCGTCTCCTTTGCGAACTCATCGAGCAACTGCCGGACGACATCCAATCCCACCCGGTCCGCGACAGCCAGCGGCCCCTCCGGATAGTCGAAGCCCAGCTCCATGGCCAGATTCACGTCGCGCGGCAGGGCGATCGAATCCGCCACCAACGCCGCCTCATTCACCGCCGCCAACATGATGCGGGCATACAGCCACGCCGCGCGATCGGCCGGCGCATCAAGCATCTCAGCAAACTCAGCCAGCGCCGCCGACGCCTTCCAGGCGCCGGCTCGCGTCGCACCCCTCTGGTAGTCCAGGGTCATCCGACCGTTGGAATAATCATAGAAGCCCCGTCCCGCCCTACGCCCAACGTGGCCCGCGGCTACCAGCTCTCGCTGGATTGCGTTCGGCGCATAGCGTGCCCATCGCCCCAACCCATCGTAGACCCTCTCCGTCAGCCGCAGACTGATGTCCAGTCCCATCGAGTCCAGTCGCTCGAACGGACCGGCCGCAAAACCGCCGACCTTCTTGACCGCCGCGTCGATCGTTGGAACGTCGGCCTCACCCTTCTCCAGCAGGCGAAGCGACTCCAGATAAAACGGCAAACCGATCCGGCTGCCGATGAAACCCGGCGAATCTGTCACCTTCACGGCCGTCAAACCCAGCTTCGCGCAGACCGCTCGGGCATCCACCTTGGCCTGCTCGCTTGTGCTTGGGCTCGCCACCAGCTCGACGACCTTCTTCTCCACGAACGGATCGAAGAAATGCATGCCGATGACCCGATCGGCGTGGCGCAGACCCTCGGCAATCTTCGCAATCGAGAGGCAGGACGCCGTGGTCGCCAGGAGCGCCTTCGGCGAAACCGTCCCGTCCAATTCGGCGAAAACCTGCCGCTTCAGAGCGAGGTTCTCCGGAACAGCCTCGACGATGCATTCGGCGTCCGCCATGCTCCGGCAGCCGGCGGCATCTGCCAGCCGCGCGACAGTCTCCTCCCGCACATGCGAAGGCATCAGACCCTTCGGTACCAGCGCGGCCAGCCGATCCTCGATCAACCGCCTCGCCTGCGCGGCCCGCGCAGAGTCGATATCCAGCATCTGGACCCGGTAGCCCGCGGTCGCAGCCGCTTGGGCGATTCCCGACCCCATCGCGCCACACCCCACCACGCCGATCACTCGCTCGCTACCCACAATACACTCCAATGAGCGGCCCCCCACCCGGCCTCTCTTATTGCCATGCTCCCCCGTTTGTCGCGAGGGTCAAATTCTCGCCTTCGCCCCCGAGATTGACAAGCCCCGCCGCCTCCCCGCCCGTCAGAACGCCCGACGCAAGTCGGGGAGGCCGCCGCTGCTGCGATCCGTGTTCGGCGTCCGCCCCTGGCGGATCGCACCCCGCCTCGCCCCCTCAACCAATGCCGATCCCGCCCCAAACGCTGTATACTCCCAAATATGAGAATCGCCCTCGCCCAAACCAACCCCATCGTCGGCGACATCGCCGGGAATTGCGACAAGATCAAGAGTCGCCTCGCCGAAGCCCGATCCGCTGGCGCTGACCTGGTCGTCTTCCCCGAGTTGGCGATCTGCGGATATCCCCCCAGAGACCTGGTGCTGAAATCCAGATTCGTGGCCGCCGGCGCCGAGGCCGTCTCGCAACTGGCCCAATTCACCAGGACCGGCCCCGCCGCTCTGGTGGGCTTCGTCCGCCACAACCCCCAACCCATCGGCCGCAACCTCCACAACGCCCTGGCCCTCCTCCGGCGCGGCCGCGTGGTCGACGAATTCTACAAAAGCCTCCTGCCGACCTACGACGTCTTCGACGAAGACCGCTACTTCGAGCCCGGCCAGCGAACCAACGTCGTGGATCTCGATCTCGGGGCGCGATGCATCCGCCTTGGCATCACCATCTGCGAGGACCTCTGGAACGACGAGCACCTCGTCCCTCACCGCCTATATCACATCAATCCCCTCGACTCCCTGGCCCAGGCCGGCGCCCAGCTCGTCATCAACTCCTCCGCCTCCCCGTTCGTCGTCGGCAAACAGGACTTCCGCGAAAAGCTCCTCGGCGGACAGGCAGCGGCCAACAAGCTCCCCCTCATCGTCGTCAACCAGGTCGGCGGCAACGACGAGCTCGTCTTCGATGGAGCAAGCTGCGTCTTCGACCCTGCCGGGCACGTCGTCGCCCGAGCCAAGGGCTTCGAAGAAGACATGCTCATCGTCGACCTCGACAACCTGCCCGCTTCCCGAATCGAGCCCTACCCCGCGCCCATCGCCTCTGCCTGGCAAGCCCTGGTCCTCGGCACCCGCGACTACGTCACCAAGTGCCGCTTCCACGAGGTGGTGATCGGGCTCTCCGGCGGGATCGACTCCGCCATCACCGCCGTGATCGCCGCCGAGGCGCTGGGGCCGGAGCGAGTCCACGGCATCGCTATGCCTTCCCGTTACAGCAGCGACCACAGCATCGCCGACGCCAAGACGCTGGCCGCCAACCTCGGCATCGACTTTCAGATCATCCCCATCGCCGCGATGCACGACGTGTACGAATCGCAGCTCACCCCGTTCTTCAAGGGCAAGGCCCCCGACATCACCGAGGAGAACATCCAGGCCCGCATCCGCGGCGGCATCCTCATGGCCCTGTCCAACAAGTTCGGCTGGCTGCTCCTCACCACCGGCAACAAGAGCGAGCTGGCTGTCGGCTACTGCACCCTCTATGGCGACATGTGCGGGGGCCTGGCCGTCATCAGCGACGTGCCCAAGACGATGGTTTATGAGCTCGCCCGCTACGTGAACCAGCGCGAAGGCCGCGAGGTCATCCCGCTCTCCAGCATCACCAAGCCCCCGTCCGCCGAGCTGAAGCCCAACCAGTGCGACCAGGACAGCCTGCCCGAGTACGCCGTCCTCGACGCCATCCTCCACCAGTACATCGAGGAGGAGAAGACCGACAAAGAGATCATCGCCCAGGGCTTCGACCCGGCCACCGTCCGCGACGTGATCCGAAAGGTGGACACCAACGAGTACAAGCGCAAGCAGGCCGCCACCGGCCTGAAAGTGACCAGCCGCGCCTTCGGCGTAGGCCGCCGCATGCCCATCGCCGCCCGCATCACCTGGCCGGAGCACTAATCGCAAAACCAAGTGTCAAGAGTCGGGAATCGATAATCCGAAGTCGACTGGCGCGACCAGGACAAGTCAGGCCCTAGCCTCGCCAGACCCGGAGGGTCGACAGTCAATAGCCGAGGGCATGAGCCCTCGGGAAAACGCCGGCCTTCGCGCTTCTAAGCCCTGGAAGGGCGGCAGGTGCCGCTCGCGCGTCCCATTCAGGTCCCTCCTGGCGCGAGACATCACCCTGGTCACTCTGGCTGGACGAGGTGTTCGATTTCCCCCCTCCCGCTCGCGACATCACCCTCCGAAATCTCAAATCTGAAATCCCCCTCGT
>DATKKX010000108.1:0-2512 GCA_035542775.1 Phycisphaerae bacterium
TACTGCATGCGCCGCTCATCCCGATGACCGACTCAACGGTCATGGACCATCTGGCCGGCCTCGGCGGCGACTACGGGCGCCTGCGGTTGTGGGGGTCCGTCGCGTTTGTTCTCGGCGCGCTCGGGAGTGCACCCATCGTACGACCTGCTGTCGCGGCTGGTGCCGCCGCAGAGCAGCACTGGCGGCCAGACACTGTACGGCCTGGTCGCATTTGGCATCGGCGGCAGCATCGGGGTGGCGGTTGCCGGTCTGGTCGTCGACCGCCTCGGCACGGCGGGGCTGTTCGGTTGCGAAACCGGGGTCGCGTTGTTTGGCCTGCTGCCGGCGCTACGCCTGCGCCGGCTCGTGCCCGACTGACGCACTCACCCGCCACCTTTCCGCAGTTGCAGGCGTGGCGGGGATCTTGTGAACGCTTCGAGATCGAGGCGACGGTTGTGCAGGAGGTGTATATCGGCTCGAACCCGGGCCCCGAGTGCTTCGACATTCACACCTCCCGCCGTCGGCGGGTGCGCGGTGATCTTCTCAAGCCCCATCTGCAGCATGCGCCCGGCGCCACTCCATAGTTGCTGCGAGGCCTTGTGGTACCCAACGGCAATCTGGATCAGTCCGATGTATAGATCCCACAGCTCGCTGGGAACCTCGTCCAGACCTTCTTCGATGATCTCGTGCGCCTCAAAGTAGTGCCCCGCGTTGAACGCCCGCGCCGCTTCAACGAGGAATGTGCGTAGCGCCGGGCTGGGAGTCACGCTCTCTTTTAGCGCTTGGAAATGCTGGCGCAAACGGCTTGAAATGAGTAGTAGCATGCGGCGGAAAGGTTGTTGCCACGATATGACCAGAGGCGCAGGGAAGTTCATCTACAGCACGCCGGGCGCGCGGGCCTTACTCTTGGGCGCACTCTTGCTGGCGCTTTGGCCTGCGACTGTCGGGCGGGCCGTGACGTTCACGGTGAACAGCACCGCAGACGCAGTCGACGTAGCACCGGGCAACGGTACCTGCGCGACTGCGGCAGGGACCTGCACCCTGCGCGCTGCGATTCAGGAAGCCAACGCCCTGGCGGGAGCAGATACCATCAATGTACCAGCCGGCAGCTACTTCCTGACCATTCAAGGAGCAAACGAAGATGCCGCCGCCTCCGGTGATCTCGACCTGAGGAGCGACCTCACGATCAACGGCACCGACACCACCTTTCCGGTCATCAGCGGCGGCGGGATCGATCGTGTCTTCGACATCCTGGTCAGCGGCGTCGTGACCTTGTCGCGTTTGATCATCCAGAACGGCAACACGAGCAGCGCAGACGCAGCCGGCGGGGGCATGCGGAACGCCGGGAACCTGACATTGCTCGACATCAGCGTCCGCAACAACACGGTGCAGGGCGGGGATGGCGGCGGGATCGGCAACCTCAGCAGCGGCCGAATGCAGTTGACCAACGTCACCATCAGCGGCAATCTCGCAGCGAATTGGGGCGGCGGGATCTTCAACGATGTCGGCGGCTCAATGCAACTCGTCAACGTGACACTGACCGACGACGGGGCATCCCAAGGCGGTGACGTCGCCAACATCGGTGACGGGCAGTTGGTGAACACGATTGTCACGAATAGTCGTCAAGGCAGAGCTAGCAACTGTTACGGCGTCGCGCTCACATCGCTCGGACACAACCTTGATGACGGCGAGAGCTGTGGGTTGGTCGCCACTGGCGATCTCTCGAACACCAACCCAGGGCTCGGCCAAGCCACTAGCGCGACGTTCTTCGCCTACCCGCTCGTTGCCGGCAGTCCAGCAATCGATGCGGGCGACAATGCCCACTGTCCGGACACTGACCAGCGCGGCCAACCGCGCCCCACCGACGGCAACATCCCCCCCGACGGCCGGTTCGACTGTGACATCGGCGCGTACGAGGCGCCTGGACCGCTGGCCTTCACGCCGACCCCGTCACCGACGTCAACCGCCACGCCGGAGCCCGCCACAGCCACCGTTACCGGGACCCCCGGACTGCCCACCCTGACGCCGACGCCCAGCGTACCCACCCTTACACCCGGCGGCGCCGCCGTCCGTTTGAGCACCACCACCGGCAGCCCAGGCGATCAGGTAACATTCAGCGCGGTGCTGGACACGGGAGGCGCAACCGTTGGCAGCGCGCAGAATGACATCACTTTCGACAGTTCCAACGTGCCGATTGCAGCACTAGAAGACGGGGCTCCCGACTGTACGAAAAATCCCGAGCTCACCGACAAACAGTCAGACATTAGGTTCGTAACTCGCAACTGCACTCTGGTGATGTGCACGGTGCAGGCCATCATCCTTCAGCTCTCTTTGCCGATTAGTCCGATAGACGATGGAGCGACGCTTTATACCTGTAAGGTGAATATCTCGCCGGAGGCAGCCCCCGGAGAATACCCCTTGGCCGTAAGCAGAGTACACTTGTCGAATCCACTTGCCACTCCGGTTGCCGGAGCCGGCGTCGACGGCAAGATTGTCGTGGTGCCCCGGCCGACGGAAACGCCGACCGCCACTC
>DATKKX010000109.1:0-5504 GCA_035542775.1 Phycisphaerae bacterium
TCGTGCTCAAGGTCGGCCGCCAGGCATCATTTTATGGACTTCCCATGGCTTGGATAGGCCGGCTGCTGACGACACATGAGGTCCGGGTTTATAAGATAACAGAGTCCGTTGATGGCATCCCCAGGTTCTTCGGTCGTTGGGGGCCGACAGGGCTGGTCCATCAGTTCATTGAGGGCCGCCCCCTGGCCAAGGATGACCAGGTCGACGACGCCTTCTTCCCCCGACTCGAGGCGATGCTGGACAGCATGCATGCCATGGGGGTCGCCTATGTGGACCTGGAGAAGCGTGAGAACATCCTGCTTGGCAGTGACGGGCACCCTTACCTGATCGACTTTCAAATCTCCTGGCACTTGCCGACCAATCGTGGCGGCCGTACCTGGCTGGCTCAATGGTTTCTCGGGGTCCTGCAGCAGGCCGACCGTTATCACCTCCTCAAGCACTGGCGGCGACTGCGTCCCGATCAATTGCATGAACCTGCTATTTCCCATTCCTATGAGCCGCCGTTCTGGATCCGCTGGCATCGGGCTATCTTCCGCCCCCTGACGCTGCTGCGCCGGCAGGTGCTGGTCTGGCTCGGCGCGCGCTCCTCAACCAGCGGACGATCGCCCGGATAAATGAAGCGCTTCATATCTTCGCCGTGGGGTACAGACGTCTGCACCGCTTGCGCCGGCAGGCTTCCAGTATCCTGCGCAGAGGACATGGGCAAGCACGGTCACCGACGAATCCCCACATCGGGCTCGATCTGTTCACGCTGGTGTGCTTGGCTAAGAGAGTGAAATCCGCGTGTTCTTATCAGGTCGCAGATTTCTGGGCGGCTGGTCCCTGTCGCCCCGAATACCTGCCCGCGGCCGGCGTGACGAAATGGCAATCGTCGCCAAAGAGGTCCCGGCACAGAACGACCCCCAAGGGCGTGGTGTAATAGCTGTGGATGTATGAGGCAAACTCCACGATGGCCTGGTCCCAGCTCTTTCCCCGTTCTTCCACTTTTCTGAGGGCGAAATAGACGCCGTCAACCTCGCCGTTGTGGCGAGTCATGATGTCGGCTATCAGGATCTCTTCCGCCGAGGCCCGCACGAACATCCGGTCCAGTTCCTCCGTATTGAACACCACACGATGGAGTTGCTCGACCTTTCGGATGATGCGGTGGAGGAAATCCTTATCCCGGATTGCATGCCGCAAGCGTTCCAGCTGGTCCTTGGGAATCAGAGGCATCTCTGTGGGCCCGATCTCCGCTCAGCAAAAAGGCGATTCACCCCGACCGCACGCACAACGTCCCGCGGGCAGGCGCGAAATGCTAGGCGATCATGCCTCCGGCCGCAAGCACTGGTGGATTCAAGGGGTTTGCGGCGGCAGGGGTTGGATGCCGGGGCATGGCCGGCGCTGGAAGTTTGACCGCACCAGAACCATGGACTAGACTTTTTTGTCTGGATATGTGGAGGGTCCGCGCGATCGGTAGCTTGTTCTTGCTAGACGCGGATGCCGACAGAGCCGCCAGTGCGTTCGCCGCGGCTCGGTTGCCACAGAACAGAGAGAGAATGGGGGCTGCGGACACGTCGTTCTCGTACAGGTGAGAAGGACTCGGTGTGCCAACCTTGATGGTACTTCAAGGACCGGACAAGGGTCGCCGTTTTCGGACGGTGGAGGGAAAGACCCTGCTCTTGGGCCGCGCCAGCCAGGACATGGCCTTGAGCGACTACACTGTCTCCCGGCGTCACGCCGAGGTGCGGCCGAGCGGCCGCGGCTGGTGTCTGGATGATCTCAAGAGCTCCAACGGCACCTACCTGAACGGCAAGCGACTGGAGGGGCCCAGCCGCCTGAAGCACGGCGATCTGATCCGCATGGGCTCGACCGTGCTGGTCTGGGACGGCGCCGGCGATCAGGTCCTGGAGAGCGACGGAGAAACGACGACCGTCGCGGCGGAGCTGATCGATCTCGACACCACCGGGCGCCGCTTCGACGCGTCGATTATCGGTTCCGTCGCCGCCAACGATGACAGCATGATCCTGGCCACTCCGGCAGCCGCCGAAGCCGTCCGCTCCTGGCGGGTCGTCTCCAGCCTCTTGCAGGCCGTCGCCGCGGTGGATTCTCCGCATCAGTTGATCCAGCGGGTCATGGACATCGTGTTCGAGGAGGTGCCCGCCGATCGCGGATTCATCCTCATGAAGGATGACAAGAGCGGCAAATTCGAGACCGAGGTCGTTCGTCAACCGTCTGATCCCAAGGAGAAGATCCGCGCCAGCCGGACGATCATCGACCACGTGATCAGCAATCGCGAGGGTATCCTCTGCACCAACGCCATGAGCGACGCCCGCTTCGCCGGCGGCGCCCAGAGCGACAGCATCCACGCCATGGGCCTGCAGTCGGTGATTTGCGTGCCGATGATCGCCCGCGAGGCGGTTCTGGGCGTGATTTACGTCGATTGCGCGATGGCCAAGCATGTATACACGGAAGAGCAACTGCGTCTGGTGGCTTCCATTGCCCAGATGGCTGCGTTGGCCGTGGAGGACGCTCGACTGGTCAAAGAGCGGGTCCGGACGGAACGCCTGGCCGCGGCGGGCGAGACTGTCGCGACGCTCTCCCACTACATCAAGAACATCCTCCAGGGCATGAAGGGAGGCTCGGATGTCGTCACCCTCGGCCTGCGGGGCAGCAATCTGTCGACCGTCGAGCAGGGCTGGCAGATCGTCGATCGCAATCTCGACAAGATCTACTCCCTGACCATGAACATGCTGGCGTTCGCCAAGCGGCGCGAGCCCCGGCTGGCCCCCGTGCAGCTCAAATCGCTGATCCAGGACGTGCTCAAGCTGGTTCAACGGCGGGCGGACGAGAAGGGCGTGCAGCTTAACAGCGAGATCAGCGACACCATGCCGCCTGTGGTCGTGGACGAAAACGGCATTCACCAGGTGGTCATGAACATCGTGGTGAACGCCATCGACGCGGTCGAAAGGACCACCGGCGTGGTCAATGTGAAGGCGGACTTCGATCCGTCGCGGCAGGCGGCCATCCTCAACGTCGGCGACAACGGGCCCGGTATACCGGAAGAAGCCAGGGAGAAGATCTTCGACGCCTTCTACTCCACGAAGGGGCACGGCGGCACCGGCCTCGGGCTGGCGGTGGCCAAGAAGATCGTCGACGAGCACCTCGGCAAGATCGAGATCGCCTCGGTGACGAACCACGGCACCCTGATCCGGGTGATCCTGCCGGCCGATCCCAAGAAACGCCTCCACAGCGACGGGACTCACGGACCGGCCATGCCCGGCGGCGGACCCGGACCCGGGCAGCCCGACGAGGACGCCTGACAGCCGTTGTCACCTGGCGGCGATCGCGCCGGGGGTCATCACCGGCCGGGCCCACCTCACTCATACGATCCCCTGAATCGAGCCTGTCGGCACTGCTATATAATGTCCGGGTGTTCGAGTGCTCATGCCCGGAGTAATAGCGATGCCAACAGTCCGTGATATCCTCAAGACCAAAGGCACCACGGTCACCACGATTCACCACGAGGCCACGGTGCTCGAAGCGGCCACGCTGATGAACGAGCGGCGGATCGGCGCGGTCATCGTCATGAACGGGGACTTGATCGTCGGCGTCTTCAGCGAACGCGACCTGATGACTCGGGTGATCGTCCCTCGCAGGGAGCCGGCCGGCACGAAGGTTCGGGATGTGATGACCAGCGAGGTTCGGGTGTGTTCGGTGGATTCGCCGCTGGAAGAGTGCCGCGCGGCGATGACCCACCACAAGATCCGCCATCTGCCGGCGGTCGACGGAGACGGGCGCCTGGTCGGCCTCATCTCAATCGGCGACATCGTGGCCCGCGAGATCGCCCAGCAGGAAGAAACGATCCGCTTCCTTCATGAATACATGCAGGGGCCGAACTGAGAGAAGCACTCAGCGATCAGCAGTCAGCGTTCAGCGGGTTGCTCTTCCCGAAGCGTCGCGTGACATGTGATCCGCTCGTCGGCTTCTATTCTTCCTCGCGGCTCTCTGCCGCGGCCTGAACAGCTCGCTTCAGGACATCGGTCTGGATCTCGTCGAGACTGCGGAACCAGAAGGTCAGCTCCGCGCCGCTGGTGCCGGGGCGGGCAAACTCCTGGCGGGTGCCCAGGTGCTCGACTTGCGTCGGCGTGAAACGGCCGCGAGGGACGTGCAGATCGACACGCAGGGCGTCGCCCTTGTTGGTGATGACTTTGCCGAGGCGACGGCCGTCCGGCAGCTTCAGATCGACGAAGACCTTGCGGTCCCACTCGACCTGGACGCCCGGCACGGCCCTGTTGATCAAACCCAGCAGGGCGGTGAGCGTCATTGATTTCCATTCTTTCGCCTCGCCGGGCTGGATCGCCCTTTGCGACAGATGCCAGACCTTGCCGTCGGTCTTCCAGGGCTCGGCGGACTCGGCGTCGGCCGCCATCGTCCGGACGTGCGAGAGATAAGCCTTGACGGCCTTGTCGAGGAAGGCCCGAAAGGCTGGCGTGGCGATCTCCTTGCGATCGTGAATCGTGATGCGAATCTGGTCCATGCCGTTCGGCGCGGGGCGGATATGCACCCGCGGCGTCTGGCCGTAGGCCTCGATATCGTCACGATCGTCCAGCGTCTTCAGGTCCAGACGGGCGGCTAGTTCCCGCTGATCGAACGTACCGGCCGGCACGCGGATGAGCAGGTCGAGCAGCCATCGCCCACCGGTCAGAAAGTGACACAACCAGGGTACCGCGCTCTGGGCCAGGCCCTCGGGCGCTTTGGCGACAATCTCCACGCGGGCCCGATCATTCCAGTCGGTCGGCAGCAGATCGTCGCCACCAATTCGCTCGATCTCGCTGACCAGATTAGTGAGTGCCCGGCTCTCCCATTCCACGGGCTTGCCTTCGCGGCTGCGGCGGAGCTCGGTATGCCAGCGCCGCCCATCGCGCTCCCAGGGCAGCTTCACGTCGGATGCCCGCCGCGCCGCCTCCACGGCCTCGACAAAGGCCCGGTCCATCGTCGCCGCAGCGGCCTTCTTCGGATCGAAGACCTCGCGCTCGCGATGCGGCCCGGCGGCGAGGCTCCTGCCCAGAACACGGCCGGTGTGCGACTCGGGCACGGCGGCAACCTCCTCCGGCGTGCCGGCGGCGACAATCGTCCCGCCGGCGTCGCCCGCGTCGGGCCCCAGGTCGATGATCCAATCGGCGGTCTTGATGACGTCGAGGTTATGCTCGATGCAGATGACGGTATTGCCGAGATCGACCAAGCGGTGCAGAACGTTGAGGAGCTTGCGCAGATCGTCGAAGTGCAGACCGGTCGTCGGTTCGTCGAGGATGTAGACCGTCTTGCCAGTGTTGGGCCGGCCAAGCTCGGCGGCTAGCTTCACGCGCTGGGCCTCGCCGCCGGAGAGCGTCGGGGCGCTCTGCCCCAGCGGCAGATAATCCAGCCCCACGTCGGCCAGCGTCTGGAGCAGGCGGCGGATCTTGGGCACATTGGCGAAGTGATCGAGGGCCTGGACGACCGGCATCTCCAGCACCTCAGCGATGTTC
>DATKKX010000110.1:0-18174 GCA_035542775.1 Phycisphaerae bacterium
GCGATGGCGTGGGCCAGATCGCCGAGCGTATAGCGCTTCCTGTCCAGCTCGCGGCGGCTGATCCGCCCGGTGAAAGCGACCGGCTGATAGCTGATGGCGCTGATCACGTCGGCGTTCTCGGCGGCGAAGTCGAGGATCTTCGGCACCTGCTCGTCGTTCTCGGTCTTGATGACCGTCGGGACCAGGCAGACCTTCATGCCGACCTTGCGGCAGTTCTCGATGGCCTGCAATTTCACTTCCAGCAGCGGCCGCCCGCGAACCCGCCGGTACAGTTGATCGTCCAGCCCGTCGAACTGCATGTACAACGTGTGCAGCCCGGCCTCCTTCGACCGCTGGGCAAACTCCAGGTTCGCGTGCGTGATGCCGTTGGTGGCGATCTGGATATTGGTCATGCCCAATTCGCGGGCCCGAGCGACGATGTCATGGAACCGCGAATGAATCGTCGGTTCACCCCCGGTGAACTGGATGCTGGTGCACGGTATCGGCCGGCAGTCGAGCAGCCGCTTCAACTCCTGCTCAACCTGCTCGAACGTCGGCTCATGAACATACCCCGACCCGTTCGCGCTGGCGAAGCACACCGGGCAGGTCAGATTGCAGCGATTGGTCAGATCGATCTGGCCGAGGACGGAGGTCGACTGGTGCTGGTTGCACAACCCGCAATCGGACGGGCAGTGCGACGCATGCGTCACCCGCGGGTTGGTCATGCCGGGCAACTCCTCGAACGTCCAATAGCTGGCCCGCAGGTAGACCTTCACATCGCTGTTGACGCAGTCGCGGAAGTAGCCGTGCTCCGGGCAGGTCTTCTCAATCATCACCCGGCCGTTCTTGACGTAGTAGCGACCGATGATGATGCAACTGCACGTCGGGCAGAGCGTTTCGACCGTCCGCGGCAACTCATGCACGGCGGGCTTGATCCGCGTGCCGCCGTAGGTGAACTTCGCCGAGTGACGCCGGTTGCTGACGACATCTTTGTGCCAGATCACGTCATGATGGGCTTCGAGCGTTTGGCCGCACTTGCGGCAGCGGATCGCGAGGACCAGCCGCCCGTCCGCCATGAAAAAGGTCGAGGGCACGACCGCATCGCAGGTCGGGCACTCGCTCAGCATCTCGAAGGGTAGTTGGGCTTGGCCGGTCTCGTAGCGGCGGAGCGAGAGCTTGAACTTGTCCATGGCGCTCTTCGCCCGAGCCTCGGTCACTGCTTCCTGCGGCTCGTAGGGCAAATAGGGGGGATGTTTTTCCGCCCAGCGGGCAAGATGTTTCGGAACCTGCGGCTTCCGCTCGGTGTGCGCCATCCACTCAATCCTCGATTACCGCACGCGGCTCGCGCCGGCCCAGGGCACCGCCAACTTCCAGGGCAGGAAGTATACCAGACATTGACATCCCGCCTAGGGGCGCGGTTAGCGGATTCCACCAGCTGTGACGATGGGGGATGCAAAAGAATGGGGAATCTGAAATGGACACAGATGGCCGATCGACGCCGCGGCCATGCCAAAATCCCGGGTATCAGCCGGGTTTTCGCCTGATGGCGCGTCATTTTTTTCCCGACTGCAAAACCGCTTCAAGCGGAAATGGCCCTCGGCGGGCCGCGCCTTGTCAGGTCTCGACACCGTGTATAATCGGATCCTGCCACAAGGGTGAGCCGATGAACATCAAAACCTCCACTGCGGTTCGTCTTGTTTCCGCTGGGATTGCGCTTGCGTTGCTTAGTGGGTGCGTCCGAGTCACCGATGACGGTGACCGGCAGGTGATCGATTACGAACTCTGGGTGCCGCTGGTGCTGCTGCTCGGCTGCCTGGTAGCGATACCGGCGGGATGGTTTCTTCGAGATACCTCGCAGCGCATCGGCTGGGGGCTAATGATACTTGGGGTTTTGTTCCTGATTACGGGTGTTCCGTCGATCTGGCGTGACCGCGTGACCATCGACGCCCAGAAATTCACCGTGCGGACCGGCTTCTGGGGAGTGACTTCCGTGCACGCCGTGGATTTCGATGATGTCCAGCTCATGAGACTCATAGTCGAGGAAAAGACCGACAGCCGAGGCCGATCGCGGACCAACGAGTACCTTGCGTGCCAAAAGAAGAGCGGCGGCATTGCCAAAGTGCCCATGAGCAACGAGATGTGCCAGACCGCCCTACCATATATACTAAAAGCAGCAGAGCAACGCGGCATCAGCGTCAGTGATGAGAGATAATGGCGGAGCAACTTCAGCCCGCCGCGCCCAAATCGGAGTTACCAAGGCAGCCATGAAATACGAAGTGACGGCCGAATACTCCGAGGAGCTGATCAAGGCTGCTGTCAGGCGTTTCATCACCAAGCACCTGGGCTGGAAGGACGCGATTGCATGGAGCCTCATGCTCATAGTGTTCATCGTGCTCCTACGGAACGGCGAGTGTGGCTGGCTGCTTGGAGCCCTGGGGGCGACTTTGTTTATGTTCACTGCGGTTGCGATCGCGGTGTACGTGAAGTTTCGCCGCAATGCTCTTTCCGCGTTCCGAGCCATGACGACAGGCAAAGCCCAGTTCGTCTTCGATGAGGAAGGCTTCTCCGTTGCGTCGGATCTCGGCACCGGCACTTTCAAGTGGCGGATCATCCGAAAGATTTGGCGCTTCCCGGAAGCCTGGCTCCTGTTCTACAGCAGTGGTACGTATTCCACGCTCCCAACCGCGTGCCTGTCGGATGAATTGAAGGCCTTCATTCTAACCAAGGTCGAGGCGACTGGAGGAAAGATTTCGCCGCGAGGCAGCGCGCGTCCCCAACGACAGCCTGGGTAGCAAACCTCACCCGCCACTCCCGCCGGCCAGGCGCCCCCGCGGACGGGTGGCTTTCCGCCTCATTCGCCGTACATCAACCACTTCAGCCAGTAGCTCCGCGCCACGCTGGCGCTGAACCCGACGGACACCAGGAGCGCAGCGCCGATCGCGGCGAGGGCCCACCGCCTGCTGAGGACGACGCGGAAAAAGACGACCCCCACGACGAACGTCGGAACCACCCCTCGCGTCAGCCAGCCGCCACATCGATCGCGTCCAGCTCCAGGAAGGGACTATCCAGCCTTAGAATTCCTCGACCACCCGCTCATTCAGCGGCTGGATCGGCCGGGCATTCCAGCCGATGGTGGCGACGAACTTGTCGATCTGTTCGCGCGACACCTCGATGGGCTGCTTCATCACGATCCAGCTCACTTCTTCCGAGCACGGCGGGGTGGTCAGCGAACCGTCGTAGGCGTAGAAGTGATCATCGACGGGCAGCAGATCGTACGCGTTGACGATGGTCGTGCTGTTGGTTTGTCCTTGAGATGTCGGCATCAACCCCCAGAGGTCCGCGATGACCGGGTGCTCCATTCCTTCTTTCATCAGCACACCGATGACGGCGATCCGGCCGCCCGAGTCCTTGTGAACCAGGTGGGCCTCCATGTCGAACTGCGTTGCCCGAACCAGGTGCTCGCTGGGACTGTGAAAGTGGAATTGGGCCAACTCGTAGAGCCGGCCGGCATATGTCAACCGGCTGCCTTTCTCGTAGTCGGCCTGGATGGTGTGGCGGTTGTTGATCACGCGGACGGTGCTTTTCCTGTACTTGATGACCAGCGGGCCGAGGCTGAGGTTGCCGGTCGTGTTCATGATGTTGATGGGGGACTGCCGCCGGCCCAGCTTGCATGCGGTGAACGCCGGGTCCAAGTCGCCCCAGTACTCCGGGCCCTGAGAGCCTTCGTACGTCCAGTGTGCGCTCATGGCTGTTGCCCTGGTGTGAGGTTTTTTGTGTTTGCTGAAGGTCTTAAGGACACGCGGCCGAAAACGCAAGGGTGCGCATTGAATCGAGCCCCCGGAATGCGGGCAGGCCGCCCGCAGTTTCAGTCTATTCAATTCCATTGTCATTCTTGCGGGCACCGCTCGGGCTTCTGCCACCGCCGAGCCAGACGAACTAGTATCCAGCGCAGCCCGATCATCCAGTGAAGGGGACCGGCATGGCATCGGCGGATCTGCACATCGTTACCGGGGCATTCGGCTTTTCAGGCCGGTACATCGCCCGGCGCCTGCTCGAAGGCGGCGTGCGCGTGCGGACCCTGACCAGCCGGCCGCAGTCGGCCAGCCCGTTCGGGGACCGCGTGGAGGCGATGCCCTTCAACTTCGACGATCCCGCCCGGTTGACTGAGGCGCTCCGCGGCGCCGCCGTGCTGTACAACACTTATTGGGTGAGATTCGTCCACGGCATCACCTCGTTCGAGCAGGCCATCGCCAACAGCAGGACGCTGATTGCCTGCGCCGCCGAGGCGGGCGTCCGGCGGTTCGTCCACGTCAGCATCACCAATCCCAGCGAGGACTCGCCCCTGCCATATTTCCGCGGCAAGGCGATCGTCGAGTGCATCCTCGCCGAGTCCGGGCTGTCGTTCGCCATTTTGCGGCCCACCGTGCTCTTCGGCAGGGGCGACGTGCTGATCAACAACATCGCCTGGATGCTTCGCCGCCTGCCGGCCTTCGGCGTATTCGGCCGGGGGGATTATCTCGTGCAGCCGGTCTACGTGGATGATCTCGCCGCTATGGCCATCGACTGTGCCGGCCGGACCGGGAACCTGACCATCGACGCCGTCGGCCCGGAGAAGTTCACCTACGAGCAGATGGTCCGGCTCGTCCGTCAGGCGGTGGGCGGCCTGGCGCGGGTCATTCACGTGTCGCCCGATCACGGGCTCCTGGCCGGCAAGGTGGTCGGCGGGATGGTCGGCGACGTGCCGATCACCCGCGAAGAAATCGAGGGCCTCATGGCCGGCCTGCTGGTCTCGCACCATCCGCCGACCTGTCCCACGCCGTTTTCTCTCTGGCTGGCGCGACACGCCGACGAGCTCGGGCGGCAGTACGCCTCCGAGCTGGAGCGGCACTACCGCTAGTCGGGCGTGATTCAATGCGGCAAGGCTGGCGAGAAGCGGTTTTCGGCGACCAACATATCGAAGGCCGGGCGCAAGAAAGGCCCGTTTTCATTGAAAAAGGCCCCATTGGTCGATATAGTGGGCTATATGGGGTCCCGATTGAAAATGGGTGACGTGTTGGCTCTGAATCCGGCGGAGCGGATCCTGCTGGTGGAGGCCATTTATAACAGCGTGCTGGAGCTTCCGCATGGCGTGGAGCTGAGCGAGGCCCAGCGGCGCGAGCTGGGGTCGCGCCTTGATGAGCTGCATTGCGATCCTGGCGCCGGTTTTCTGTGGGACTTCGTGAAGACGCGCATGCCCTATAACGCCTGAGCCGCCGATCGCCGGGCTTCAAATCCTCACGGCATGCAGCGGGCCCGGGCGTCGAAGGCGTATCAGCAGTAATGCCAGCGGTTGAGCACATCAGCGCCATCACTTTTGCCGTGCGCGACATGGCCGCCAGTGTCGGGTTTTACGAGAAATGCGGGTTCGCGGTGATCTATGGCGGGCCGCAGGCGCCGTTCACCAGCCTGCAATCCGGCGAGGCCTATGTCAACCTGATCGATACGCCCGACTACAAGTTCCGCTGGTGGGGCAGGGTGATCTTCCACGTGGCCAGCGCCGACGAGCAGTACCACCGGGTGATCGCCGCCGGCCTGTCGCCTCATGACGTGCCCAAGGACGCCGCCTGGGGCGAGCGGTTCTTCCACATTACCGACCCGGACGGGCATGAACTGAGCTTCGCGGAATTGTTATCGCGGTAGTTGTTGCCGATCAGCGCGAGGCTGCTGCCGCAGAAGCGAGAATCACGCGGGGGCATTATCAGACGCCGGGTCGGAAGAATCGACCCCCTTTCCGCAGTTTGTTCGCCGACCAATCGAATTGTATTGTTCAGTATCGCCGCGAAAACGGCCGCCTCGCACAGGTATCTCGGCCGCTGTCGCACCGACCCAACCGGGGTCTAGCCCGGCTGTGGCCTGGCCTGATCATTCGTTCACGGGACTGGGGGCTCTACGCATGGCAGGCACACGGCGGCTCTCTATCAGGACATCGGTTCACATGACATTGGTGGTGATGCTCGCGCTGGTCATCATGACCGCCGCGGTCCTTCACGCCTATATCGGCACGCGGGACAGCGAGCAGGCTCGAAACACCGGCGCGGTGATGACGGCATGGGTGATCGGGGCTCAATTGCGCGCCGACGGCGCCAGTTCGCCCGATGCGATGCAGCGCTCCTGCAACCGGCTGATCGACCAAACCGGCGTTCTGGCAGTCTGCGTTTGGGATCAGTCGGGCAAGATAACCGCCGGCGCCGCCGTGGCGGATGAGCTCTTGCGCAGCATGCAGTGTCGGCCGCCGGCAAGGGACCGGCAGTACACCGTTGAACTGGTCTCGCTCCCAGCGAACGTCGTACCGGGCCGCTCCGCCGCGCGTCGCGTCGAGACGGAGACGGGCATCCCGCTGGGACCGGGCCAGCCCGCCCGCCTCGGCCTGTTGCTGGATGCCGGCGAGCAGACGGGTCTCTTCAGCCACAGCAACGCGTCGTTCAACGGAATGCTTCTGGGGGTGGGCGCCACCGTATTGCTATTGGGTTTCTGGTGGCTGCGCCGCGAGGTGGTCAGGCCGATCATGTCGTTGCTCGCGGCCGCGGCGGCCAGTCGATCAGGCGGTGTCGAAGGCGACCTCGTCGCCCGCGAGGACGAGCTCGGCACGATCGCCCGCTCGCTGGTCGGGCTCCGCGAGGATCTCGTCGAATGGCGTCAGCGTGTGGAGCAGATCGAGCGTCGCGTGGACTCGGAGATTGCAGCGGAGACGCAGCGCATCTCGCGCGAACTGAGGCGCATCCAGCGTGAGGCCTGGCAGGATCCGCTGACCGGCATCAGCAACCGGCGGATGCTGGACGAGAAGTTCCCCAAGATCTTCGCCGCCCAGCGGAACGCGCGACACGATATGTCGGTCGTGATGATCGATCTGGACCACTTCAAGGCCGCCAACGACGCCCTGGGCCACGCCGTCGGGGACGCGGTGCTGCAGTTCGTGGGCGAGCTTCTGCGGGAATGTCTGCGCGCCGATGATTTCGCCGTCCGGTACGGCGGCGACGAGTTCCTGCTGATCCTCCCCGGCGTATCGGCGGACAACGCCATGCGCTTGATCAACCGCATCATCGCCATGTTTGTCCAACGGGCCAAGATGATCGCCAGGATCGAGCCTGCGCCGACCATGAGCGCCGGCGTCGCCAGCATTCGACAGAATCGCCCCGCCACGCCCGGGGATCTGATCGAGGCGGCGGATGAAGCGCTCTATGCGGCCAAGAATCGAGGCGGCAAATCCGCCTGCCTCGCGCTGGCCGCATGAAGAAACCGCCGGTTCATGAATCGGTCTCCCATGGAGGCTTCCAGGCCGGCCCGGACTCTTCCAGAATCCCGAACGGCCTCCTTATTGCGGAATTGGTTTAGCGGCATCCTTTACGGATCGTGACCCGTTTGGACTACACTTGACCCGCATATTGCCGGCGCCGGCGTGCCGGGTCGACAACCGGCACGTTCTGCGTATAATGGAGACGTTAGACCGCCGCATTGGTGAGTTCTCGGGAATCCATGGCACGCACGATTCGAAGTTTCCTCTATCGCCGACTCTGGTTGGCTGCCCTGGCCGCGTTGCTGGTCAACTGGCTTGGCTGCTCCCAGTTCATAAAGGTGGCGTCCGGCGTCCGGGCCAGTGGCGACAAGCGACAGGGAATCACCTACTACATCGGCGGCGCCGGCCCCATCGGGAACGTGGGCTGGCTGGACGTGCCCGACGGCCTCACCGACGCGGGCTATCAAGGTTACGTGGATGTCTTCGTCTGGCAGGGCTTCACCCACGCGGGCGATCAGATCAACCTCTCCCGAAACCATGACAAGGGCTCCGAGCTGGCCACCGAGATCCGGCAATACAAGCGGTCCTATCCCACGCGGGAGATCAATATCATTGCTCTCTCGGCAGGGACAGGCGTGGCCACCTTTGCCCTGGAGGCCCTGCCCGAGGGCGTCAAGGTGGACAATGTGATCTTCCTGGGCTGCAGTCTCTCCAGCCAGTACAACCTGACGCGGGCGCTGAAACGGGTTCGCGGCGGTTTGTATGTGATCTATTCCGAGACCGATCGCATCTTGAAGGACGTCGTCTGGTACACCGGCACGGTGGACCGCAGCTCCGCCGCCAGCGGTGTCGCCGGCCTGGAGGGATTTCGTCTTCCCTCGCACCCGGGGCCGGACTCCGAGATGCAGTACATGAAACTGCACAATGTCGCCTACCGTCCTGAGTTCGCCGAAGCGGGATACAAGGGCGGCCACATCGACACCACGTCCCGGGCGTTCATTTGTCAGTACCTTGCCCCCGTCCTCATGGGGCGCGAACAGATACTCCTGGGCGATCCGGGGCGGCCAGAGCATGAGCGTGAACGGACGACCTCTTCGTTGGCGCCGGGCCGGCCGCCGGCACCACGCGTGGCACCGGCGCATTCCAGCTCGGGCCGCTGAGCACCGACCGCGCCTTTTCAGCGGATATCCGCGACCTTACTATCGTTCCTCATATGGCGGAAGCTGAGCCTGCGCGGCTGGCATGCGGGCCTGGCTTCGCCGCATGTGGCGGGATTCCTGTTCTCAGGAGCGCCGGTCTATGGCAGCCCGGATGAAAGCGACAGATCGTCGTCGGCAATTGCTCGAAGCCGCGGCCCGATGCTTCGCCACTTACGGGTATCACCACACGACGACCGCTCGGCTGGCCAAAGCGGCGCAGGTTTCCGAGCCGGTGCTGTACCAGCATTTCGCCAGCAAGCAGGACCTGTTCATCGCCATGCTGGAGGAAGTCGGCCACGTGGTTCTTCGTGAATGGCGCCGGGCCATCGCTCCCCTGAAATCGCCGCTGGATCAGTTGCGAGTCCTGCTGCGATTGAACCCGGCCACGACCGACCCGCGGATGCGGCAGATGTACAGCGTGATCTTCACGGCCCAGGCGGAGTTCAACGAGCCGCTGATCCAGGCCGCCCTTCGCGGGCACTATCAGAAATACGTCGACTTCCTGACCAACGTGATCAAGCGGGCTCAGCGTGCCGATCAAGTCCGCCGCGACGTCTCCGCCGCCGGGCTGGCCTGGCAGCTTGTCCACGCCGGAATCGGTTTTGCCTTGATCCATCCGCTGGAGATCCCGGGGCATGCCACTCCGGCGACGGTCGAGCAGACGATTGCGCTGCTGCTGGAATTGCTCTCCGGCGAACGGCCTTGAAGGTGCCTCTGGTAGGACTGAGCGTTCCCTGGCGGGGGCTATTGCGGCGTCTGACCGGACTCGGGACTCGGGGGCAGCGCCATCGGGGTGCTGGGGCTGACCGGCGGAGTCACGTCGGTGGTCACATTTCGCCTGAGCTCTTGCTCCGTGTCGGCGAGGCCCTTCTTGAACTCGAGGATGCCTTTCCCGAGTGAACGACCGACCTCCGGCAGGCGCTTGCCGAAGATGAGCAGGGCAATCACGCCGATCACGATCAGATCAGGCCCGGCAAGATTGTTGAAGAACGCCAAGACGTTCGGCAAAGCGGCCATTGCATGTCTCCGGGAGCGCGGTTTGGCCCACTACCGCACTTATATCGCCCGTTCCAAGGACCGGCCGCAGTTTCTTTCTGCCCAGGTGCCGGGACTTTCGCATCCATGGGGCACAAATCCGCGCCCCTGCTTTTTGCGCGGTCGCTGGTGTGGCGCGCCCTGCAATTGGCCGTACCGGACGAAAGAGGTTCTTCGACAGGTCAGGAATTGTTCTGAGAGGAGTTCGGCTTTTCCGGCGGGATCGTCTGGCTGCCTCTGTTTCCTGGCGGGACCGGGGTTTCGTCAATGCCTTTCTTGAGATCATCCCCCGTCTCGCGGAGGCCCTTCTTGAACTCGACGATACCTTTGCCGAGGGATCGACCTACCTCGGGCAAACGCTTGCCGAAGATCAACAATGCGATTACGCCGATGACAAGCATCTCGGGCCAGCCGAGGTTCTGAAGGAACGCCAGGATTTGCGCGGAAATGGTCATCGAATGCCTCCAGAGTCACCTTACGGACGAGGAGTATAGCTCAAGTATCGGCCAAACGCCATCCGGCGATTCTCAATGACTCCGCGCCGCCGGTCGACAGAACCGATCGATGCCCGCAGGCGCCTTCTGGGACGCCTCTCGCCCTGTCCACGGCCAATGCTTGATTCGGCGAGGTCAAGGCTGCATCCCGATCGGCCCCTGGCGAGGTTCCCGGTGTCGGGCTCCAGGACCAGGGTGGCCCTCCGGTCGCGCCATCGTCCTCAGCCCAGGACGAAGAGCCGCATCAGCGTGTAGACAATGATGGCGAGAACGCCTGCGGCCGGCATGGTCAGGACCCAGGCGGTGACGATGTCCGCGCCGACCGCCCAGCGAACCGCGAACATTCGTCGCGTGATGCCGACGCCGAAGATGGCCCCCGTGATGGTGTGCGTGGTGCTGACCGGCACGCCCATCACCGACGCCGCCAGAATGGAGATAGCGCCGCCGGTCTCCGCGGCGAAGCCACCGACCGGCTGGAGCCGGGTCACGCGGTGGCCGAGGGTCCGGACGACCTTCCATCCGCCCATGTACGTTCCCATGGCGATGGCGAAATGGCAGCTCAGAATGATCCACCAGGCGATCTGGCTGGATGCCGGGTCGCCACTATGGGTGGCATAGTGCCGCAACGTGGGGACGGAGAGCAGCAGCAGGACAATGATCCCCATGGTCTTTTGAGCGTCGTTGACTCCGTGGGCGAGGCTGTATGCGGCGGCGGACACGAGTTGCAGCACGCGAAACCACTTGTCCACGCCCCGGGGCGTGCGATTCCGGCAGATCCAGAACAGGGCGATCATGATGGTCAAGCCGAGGATGAACCCGACTACAGGCGAGACCACGATGAAGAGTGCGACTTTCCCGATCCCGCTCCAGAACAGTGCTCGCACTCCGCCCTTGACCAGGACGACTCCGGCCAGTGCTCCGATCAGCGCGTGGGAGACGCTGATCGGCAGGCCGCGCCGCAGGCAGATCACTGTCCAGGCGATGGCGGCCAGCAGGGCCGCGAGGACCACGTTGGGATCAACGACCTCGGGCTTGACCAGGCCTTTGCCGATGGTCCCGGCGACATGCGTTCCAAAACCGAATGCCGCAACGAAGTTGAAGAATGCCGCCCACACAACCGCCTTCCGCGGGGTCAGGACCCGCGTCGCGACAATCGTAGCAATGGAGTTAGCGGCATCCTTGACGCCGTTGAAGAAATCGAAGACCAGGGCGACGAGGATGATAGCGATGACATACAGGACGTAGATGCCCATCGTGACCCAATGCGAACAAGACCGGGAAAGGCACCCTGGGTTGGTCCTTCCACCTGGCGTTGCCATCTTCGGCGGGAGCCAGTCACGGTTGTGCCAGATGCTCTAAGGGCCTGATCGCCGCTCTGTTCTCACCGCGCGACCAGGTAGCGGAAACCACTTTCCAGGATGGAACAGGTCGCAATCCCTCGAAGACGAACCCAGCGCGGACACTATCTCTGGCCAGCAACCGTGAAGCAAGGAAATGTCGACAGATCATGGGATGGATTGGCGATCTTAACGGAATCTTAGCCAGACCGGCCGCCGGCCGCTCGCAGCCGGAAACACGAGTCCGACTCTCGCCGAAGAGTTGGTGTACCGTATAATGTGAAGGATGTCCCGGGCGTGCAGGCATGTCGGGAGGGCTCTCCCCCGGACCGGCCCCCGGGCCCGACGGTCAGGGATGCAGCCAGGCGAGCGAGCATATGCCAAGACTTGAGATCAAAACCAGGGACGAGACCCGCATCGTCCCCTTCGACGGCCCGAGAGTCACGATTGGGCGGCAAGCAGGGAACGACGTTGTTCTGGAGGACGCGGTCGCATCCCGCCAGCACTGCGTCATCGAGCATTTCAGGGGCACGTTCCGGGTAGTCGATCTGAAGAGCCACAATGGGACATGGCTGGGGGAGAATCGCGTTCTGGAAGCGAACATCAGCTTCGGTGATGCCATCCGCATCGGCGGCACGCGGATTCGCCTGCTGCCGGATGTGGTGGAAGCGGAAGCGGAAGCCGAGACGGCCGAGGAACTCCCCACCGCGGAAGTCATCGTCGAGGAGGAAGAGCCGGAAGTTTTGCCGCGGACCTCCATCGACCGCACCAGCGTTACGGCCAAGCTGGCGGCGCGGTCGCTGGTCAGCGGGCCGCTGTCCAAGCAGCTTGCTCCGTTGATGGAGGCATGCTTGAACGTGCCGGTGCCGGAGGGAGCGCCGGAAGTCCCGCGCGACATCCGCATGCTCAACAAGAAATCGGAGCCGATCGAATTCGACAGGAAGGACAAGCGGTCGAGACCCGCCGAGGCCCTGGATGCCTTCCGTCAGTTGCTCTTCGCGGCGTTTCGCACACGGGCCACGGACATCCACATCGAGCCCAAAGGCGAGATTCACTCGATGCGCTTCCGCATCGACGGTTTGCTGCACACGGTCGGCGAAGTGACCGGCAAGATGGGCATTGCCATCCTGAACGTCATCAAGATCCTGTGCGAGATCGACATTGCCAAGAAAAACATCGTGCAGGAGGGCAGCTTCGCGGTGGAATTGCCGACGCGCAGAGTGGATTTCCGTATCAGCTTCACCCCGACCGTCTATGGCCAGAAGCTGGCCCTCCGATTTCTGGACAAGGCGGCGGTCCCGGATCAGTTTGAGAACCTCGGCATGGACCTGGACGGAGTGGCGGAACTGGCCAGGATTTGCGAGCAGGATGCCGGGATGATCATCCTGTCGGGGCCTACGGGCAGCGGCAAGACCACCACGCTCTACACGGCGTTGAAGACGATCAACGCCGAGACGCGAAACATCGTGACGATCGAGGACCCCGTCGAATACGAGCTTTCCAATACCACCCAGATCTCCATCGATCCGATCCACAACGTAACCTTTGCCTCTGTCTTGAGCTCGATTCTCCGGCAAGACCCCGACGTGATTCTGGTCGGCGAGATTCGCGACACCGAGACCGCGAAAATGGCCATGCAGGCTGCGACTACCGGACACCTGGTCCTGACCACGATCCATGCCCGGGATACCGTGGGGACGGTCTTCCGGCTGCTGGATTTGGGGGTGGAGTCCTTCCTGATCGCGAACGCCGTGACCACCTGCATTTCACAGCGTCTGGTGCGGATTCTGTGTCCGAACTGCAAGCGTCCGTACAAGGCGGATGCGGGCCTGATCCGGCGGATGCGGTTGGAGAACCGGCCGCATGGGTTCTTCTATGACGCCGTGGGGTGCAAGCAGTGCATGGAGACGGGCTACCGCGGGCGGATGGCGCTGTACGAGATGCTGGTCTTCAGCCCGCAGGTTCGCGACGTGATCCTGACCAACCCCACCATCTCGGACCTTCGCAAGGCGGCCGGCGAATGGATGTTCCATACCCTGCAGGACAGCGGCTACCGCAAGGTGATCGAAGGGATTACGACGATCCAGGAGGTTGAGCGGGTGTCGAGCATGGGTTGAATCCGCCGCCGAACGGTCATAAACGGACCGGATGGGGTCGGTTTGACCAGCAGGGGCCGGCTTCGTACAATGCAGGTTGGTTTCCCGCGAAGTACCTGGCCAAGCCTGATTAAGCAATCCTGGATACAATAACTTCCATGCCATCCATTCATGCTTTCGGACTCTCGTCAGCACATATCTTGGGCGTTTTGCCGGCACAGGGCGACTATTTCAGCATCATCAAGATCATCTTGTTTCTGGCGGCCATCATCCTCTGGTCCTATGCCACGGCATGGGTTCAGACGGCCAGCCGCAAGGTCAAAATCCACGATAAGAAATGGGTCTACCTGACCTTCGGGGCCGGGACCCTGGGTGTATTGGCGTGGCTGCTGGTGCCGTGGTTCTGGATCGGTCTGGCCGTCTTCGCCGCTCTGTTCGGGGCCGCCTCGGTCGGCTACTCGACGGTTTACAACAAGCGCGTGCCGCCGGCCCAGGCCATCCTGACGATGGCCCACCTGAAGCGCCTCGGCAAAGGCGGCGGCGGGCCCGCCAAGAAACCGGGCGCCGTGGTCGCCGCGGCCGCGGACCTGACCGAGCGGACCAGGATCAAGAACTCCGCCGGCAAGACGCCGCCATGGCCGACCGTGCCCGAGGAGAGAGCCGCCTATCAGGCATTGCAGGACCTGCTGTTTGACGCCATCTGGCGTCGGGCCAGCGAAGTCCGCCTGGATCTCATCCCTCAACAGCCTTTGAAGATCATCTACAAGGTGGACGGCTTCGAGCGGGCTCGCGAGCCCATCAGCGCCGAACAGGGGCCGCTGGCCTTCAGACAACTCAAGGTGATCGCCGGCATGGACCCGGAGGAGCATCGCCGCCCGCAGCAGGGACGATTCAAGACCGCAATCGGCGCCGGTGAGCTGGAAAAGAAGATCGATCTGGACGCGAGGGCCTCGGGGAGCACCGCGGGTCAGCGAATGATCATGCGACTGATCTCCGAGGAAAGCAAGTTCCGCCTCTCGGGTCTCGGGCTCACCAAGGAGCAGCTCGCGGCCTTTGAGAAGTTTGTCCACGAGCAAAAAGGGGTGCTGATCTGCAGCTCCCCACGGGGTAACGGCCTGACCAGCACGTTGTACGCGATTCTCCGCTCGCATGACGCCTTCATGCAGCACATCCATACCCTGGAAATCGCCAAGGACATGGATCTGGAGAACATCACCCAACATGTTTACGAAGGCCAGGCCAGCGGGGTGAGTTTCGGCAAGAAGTTCAGGTCCATCCTCCGCGCCGAACCCGATGTGTGCATGGCCTGCGATATGCCCGATGCGGATACGGCGACGAGCGCCGCGGCGGCGGTCCGACAGGGCAAGAAGTTGTACCTGGGCATGCAGGCCAGGGACTGCTTCAGCGCCCTGCGGCGCTATCTGGAGGGCGTGGGGGACCAGGCCGTGGCGGCATCAGGCCTTATCGCCGTCACCAACCAGCGGCTGGCGCGCATTCTGTGCACGCAATGCCGCCGTGCTTACAAGCCTGATCCCAAGCTGCTCAAGAAGGGCAACCTGCCGATGGACGAGAACCGTCCGTTCTACAGACCGCCCAATCCCAATGAAATCGAGGTCGACAAGCAAGGCAACCAGATCCTGTGCCCGGTATGCCAGGGCACAGGCTATGTGGGCCGCACAGGCGTATTCGAGCTGCTGGCGGTCGACAAGGATATCCGGGCTCTCATTGCCAAGTCGACGCCGTTGCCGACGATCAAGGCCGAGGCCCGCAAGAAGGGCATGTTGTATCTCCAGGAAGTGGCATTGCGGAAGGTGTATGAAGGTTTGACCAGCATCAACGAGGTGCTGCGCATCACCAAAGAGGACACTCCCGCGCCCGTGGCGAAGACCAAGGCGGAGTGACCGTTTCCCACCGCCGGTATTCAGGCCGACGGTGGATCAGCGTGCGAGGCGGGCAGTGGGCCGGAAAACGGCGATGGTGACGGAGCCTGGCCTTGCTGGGGCGCGTGTCTGATAGCGACGTTCGTACCGCATTCACGCGGGGCAGCCGCGTGAACGGCGACTTGCGAAGGATGGTTCGATGGTTCTTTCAATCATCTCGCTGCTCATGGTGGTCCTGGTGACGGCCTTCTGGGTTTACCAGGGCCTGTTCAGCGCCATGATCATGCTGTTCGAAACGATCACGGCCTGCATGCTGGCATTCGGGTTTCACGAGGCCGTGCAGTCCCTGTGGGGCTCGTCCGAGACCATGCGAGACATCGGTCCGGGGCTGAGCATGATGCTGATTTTCCTGATCAGTCTGGTGGCGATGCGTGTGGCCACCGACAAGCTCGTTCCCGACGCGGTGGTGTTCCCGCTGCAGTTGGACCGGGCGGGCGCGGGTGTCTGCGGCTTCTTCACCGGCATGATCCTCGTGGGTACGGCGCTGGTCGCGGTGCAGATGCTTCCGTTCGAGACGTCGGTCCTGGGATTCGAGCGCGTGCAGGTCGATCGTGACGGAGTATTCAGCCGCAAGAGCCTGTTGCTCAATCCGGACGGATTCACGGTGGGGCTGGCGAGCTTTCTCTCCAACGGTCGCTTCGGGGGTGGCAATCCCTTGGGCGAGGCCAAGCCTGACTTTCTGCTGGATCTCTGGGCGGCTCGATCAGGTCCGCGCGAGGCCGGCCGGGACGTGCCCGCGAATTGCCTGAGCGTCAAGGGCTACTGGCGCGCCGACAAGATCAACCGCCTGGAACAGAGCGCGGTCGGGCCGGAGTTGAAGAGGTCCTTCGCGCCGCAGGAACCCGGCCCGTCAGAGAAGTTCCTGGCCTGTCGGGTGCAATTGGATGGCTCCGCGGCCTGGCCGACTGAAAAGGGCGAGATCCGTTTCCGCGTTTCGCAGTTCCGGATCGTGGGAGCTCGGGCTGTTGAAGGCCGGACGGCCGGGACCGGCGAGGAGTTCATGGCCTGCGGGATGAGCGATCTGTATACCCACAAGGACTACAAGTGGACCGAGATCAAGCCGGATCAGCCGGATAGGCTGGTTCGGTTCAGCCCGCGAACGGATTTCCTGCTGAGCGCCACCGCAGCGAAAGTGATCCAGAAGGACGGCGGCAGGTACCAGTTCGACGTGGTCTTCGAAGTGCCGGAGGACTTTGAGCCCTGGTACGTCGAGTTCAAGCGCGGCGCCCGGGCGGAACTGACCAAGAACCTCCAGTTGAAAGAGGCGCCCGGCTCCATTGCCGGCGCCGGCGCGACGGCGGAGAAGCCGGCGAAGGGCGCGAAACAGGGAAAGGCCGAGGGCGAGGAGAAGGCCGCCGAGGAGGAGAAGAAAGTCGAGGTCGGCGCGGCCCCCGCCGGCAGAACGCACGTGGCGGATGCGATCCAGGAACGCACCGGAGTCACCGATGAACTGCCCATGATCCTGGCCAAGGATTCATACGCCAAGAAATTCCTTCGGGGCGACAAGCTGGCGGCCGGCCAGTTCTACGTGGAAATGCCGGACAAGGAAATTCCCGAGGACCAGCAAATCAAGAAATTCGACGTCCCCAAGGACAAACGGATGGTCCAGGTCGGCGCCGAGCAGAACATTCCCGTAAACCTCCTGGCCACCGCATTGAACTACGCCGCCAAGGTAACCTCGCAACCCAGGATCACCACGACCGACGGGACCGCTTATTTCGCCATCGGTGTCTACTCGGCCGCGAAGGTCAACGGCAAGATGACGTTTGAAGTTCAATACTGGCCTGAGGCCGAGACCCCCGAGCGATGCCTCAAGGAGCCCAAGAAGGTCACCGCAAATGTGATGAAGGCGGCCAAGCCCGACGAGCGGAAGTTCGGCTACATCTTCCTTGTCGATCCTGGCGTGGAGATCGCGAGCTTCACCGCGGGCGGAAAAGGCGAGGGCCAGACACTGAAGATCGCGGTGCCCGGGTAGCCCGCGCCGACGTAGTGTTCGGATGGAGCCGACACTGATGCGTCAGATCACCGACGTCCCATCGGATTCAACGTTGCTCGCAAGGGCCCTTCGGCGGTTTCGTTCCTGCCGCAGTCAGGCTGCCGCAGCGATACTGTTTGTCGCCTCGATCGCCACCGCACCGACCCTGGCCTTTGATGACAAACCGGGCTCCCTGGACGAGCGCGGCGAGCGGGCGACGCTCCTCGAACGCGTGCAGCAGGCCTTCGAAACGATTGTCGATTGCGTCAGCCCGTCAGCCGTGACCATCCAGGCCCAGGCGAGTCCCGACGAGCGGGAGGCCGGCGGCGGCTCCGGCCCGGAACCGTGTGTGAACACCGGTGCCGGCGTGATCATCCGCGACGACGGCACGATCCTGACCAGCCAGCACGTCATCGAAGGCGCCGGTTTGATCCATGTGACGCTGCATGACGGCCGGCGGCTTCGGGCCCGGCTTGTCGCGGCCGATGCCCGGGCCGATCTGGCGGTGATTCGCATCCAGGCCGAGAAACTGACCGTCGCCGAGTTGGGCGACGCGGAGACCCTCCGCCGCGGCCATCTGGTGCTGGCCCTGGGCAACCCGCTGGGTCTGGCGGTCGATGGGCAGGTGGCCGTCAACCAGGGGGTCGTTTCCGCCATCGGCCGGCCGCTGCCCGATACGCTGGGCCGCCGCGAGGATCGCTATTACGGCGACATGATCCAGACGACTGTCCGCGCCGGGCCGGGCGATTCCGGCGGGCCGCTGCTCGACATCCATGGCCGCGTCGTCGGCATCATGACCGCGGCGGGGGGGCAGGATGGCGGTGGAGAGGGCTTCGGCTTCGCCGT
>DATKKX010000111.1:0-10324 GCA_035542775.1 Phycisphaerae bacterium
CAAATCGTGGAAATCGCCCGGGCGCTGCTGATCGACGCCCGCGTCCTGGTCCTGGACGAACCGACCAGCAGTCTCGGCCTGGCCGATATCGAGCGACTGTTTGAGATGATCGCCCGCCTGCGGGCGCACGGCGTCGGCGTCGTCTACATTTCCCACTTCCTGGAAGAAGTGCGTCGTGTGGCCGACCGCTACACGGTGCTGCGTGATGGCCGCGTTGTCGGCACTGGTGCCATGAGCGAGGTGACCATGGCGGGGCTGGTTGAGATGATGATCGGTCGCCGCCTGATCGAGATGTGCCCGCGAAGGCCGCATCAGGTTGGCGGCCCTGTATTGGAGATCGCCGGATTGTCCGGCCGTCGCCTGCCGCTCGACGTGGATCTGACGCTCCATCGCGGGGAGATTCTGGGTCTGGCCGGGCTGATCGGCGCGGGCCGGACCGAGCTGCTCCGCTGCATCTTCGGCCTGGAGGGCGCACGGTCGGGGCGCGTCCGCGTGATCCGCGAGGGAAAAGACCGGCCTTCGCCGAGAACGACCGCGCCGCGGAGGAGGCCTCGTGCCACGCCGGCGATGCGGCTCGCTCAGGGAATCGGCTTGTTGAGTGAAGACCGCGCTGGCGAAGGATTGGCGCTCTCGCGTTCGATCATGGACAATCTGCTGCTCAGCAGGCTGGGGCCGTTCGTTCGTTGGGGTCATCTGAACTGGGGAGCGATGCGTCGTACGACGGCGGAATGGATCGGTCGCCTCGACATCCGCGCCCGCGGGGCCGGGCAGCGGATCCGAGACCTTTCCGGCGGCAACCAACAGAAAACAGCCCTGGCCCGGCTGCTTCATCACGATGTGGATATTCTGCTGTTGGATGAGCCGACCCGCGGTATCGATGTGGCCAGCAAGGCCCAGATCTACGAGTTGATCGGCGCCCTCGCCGCACGGGGCAAGGCCGTTCTGATGGTCAGCAGTTACCTTCCCGAACTCCTGGGCCTCTGCGATCGCATCGCCGTCATGCATCGCGGCCGCCTCGTCGCTGTCCGGCCCGCGGGAGAGTGGACGGAAGCCGATCTGATTGCCGTGGCTGCGAGCGGCAGGGAACAAGTGGCATGAGCGATTCACCTGTTGTCACGAGCACCGGATATTCTCGATCCTTGCCATTGGCCGTGCGCGAGAGAGCTCTGTCCGCCATCGCTCCCTTCCTCAGCCTGGCCGTCGTGATCGTTTTGTTCTACGTGATCCCTCATTCTCCCCCGGTCACTTTGCTCGACGTGCGCACGGTAGCCGTCCATACGGTGATCGTCGGCCTGGCCGCGATGGGCATGACGTTTGTCATCATCAGCGGCGGGATCGATCTGTCCGTCGGCTCGGTCATCGCGCTTTCCAGCGTCGCGACGGCGCTTGTTCTCAAGCACAGTGGGCCGCTTTGGCTGGCGATCCTGGTCGCCCTGGCCACCGGCGCCGTGTGTGGCCTGTACAACGCCCTGTTGATCACGCTTCTGCGGCTCCCGCCGTTCATTGCTACGCTGGGCACGCTCGGCTTCTTCCGCGGCGTGGCCAAGTGGCTGTCCGCCAGCATACCGGTCAACATTCCGGCCGACGCTCCCGCCCGAGCCTCGTTGGATGCCCTGGCGACCTGGGTCTATCCCGTGCCGACACGCGAATGGCTGCTCCTGGCCCCGGCCGTGTGGCTGATGCTGGCGGTCGCCGTACTGCTGGCCGTCGTGCTCCGCTATACGGTGCTGGGGCGGCACACCTTTGCGATCGGGTCCAACGAGGCCACTGCATGGTTGTGCGGCATCCGCGTGCCGCTGGTAAAGATCCGCATCTACGTCCTGGCCGGCCTGCTCACCGGTCTGGCAGGACTGATGCAGTTCGCCCGGCTTACCCAAGGCGACCCGGTCGTCGCCATCGGCCTGGAACTGGACGTCATCGCGGCGGTCGTGATCGGCGGCGGGTCCCTGGCCGGAGGGCAAGGTGCAGTGGTCAGCACCTTGGCGGGAGCGTTCCTGATGGCCTACCTGCGCAACCGCTGCACCGCCCTGAGGTGGCCGAATTTCGTCCAGGAGATGATCGTGGGCCACATCATCATCGTGGCGGTGGCCATCGATCAGTGGCGTCTGCGGCGAATGGAACGATGAAGCCAGTGCGAGTGCACGCTGGAAGGTGCAGCCCCTGCCGAACCTGCGTGGCAACTGCCGCATGGACGGATGCGCCCAGCTGCCAGTCACGACGGGGGAGACTGAGCGATGGCAACCTTTGGGAGAGCCTCGGCGGGGCAGAAGTTAATGCCGGCGGCGAGCAGGACCGACCGCAAGAGAAGACCTGCCTTTCCTTGACTTCTAGGCCATAAAGTGATATGCTGAGCCTGCAATTCGATTGAGCTTCAGACAGGCTCGAGGCCCGCATCCACCGGAGGGAGGTGGGAGTCGCAAGGAGCGGGGCTGGAGGCTGGACTTGTCGAGGGGCGGGATGACCACTTGAGAGTTTTGCGAGGCCAGGCGTGTACGGGGCCTCGTGGAGTGGATCGTGATCATCATTATATGGTAGGAGACAGGCTATGAAGCGCAGTTTTGATGGCATCCTTTTCCAGGCGAAGGCGGTGTTGTGTCTGGTCCTGACGCTCAATCTGAGCATCTGGACGCTGGGCTGCGGGCAGGCAGGCTTCTCCCTGTTCGGCGAGATCACCGTTCCGTTGACTCCGGATCACCAACTGACCGCCCTGCTCAAAGGTAGCGACTTCGAAGGAGCCACCGCCGTCGTGGTGAATCCTTCGACGCATCAGTTTCGGTTGACATTTCCTGACGGGCAGCGAGACATCTCCGGTTCGTATGCTTTATCGAATGGCCAGCCCGAACTTACCACTCTGACTCTAACCACGGCAACGAAGTCAGCGACGATCCAGGTCGACAGCAGTAAGCACGTGACGCAAATCGCCAGCAACCAGGGCTCGGCCTGGGATCGGCCTGGAGAGTGGAATACACAAGGCTCAACTGCCGCGACTGCGCCGAGCGCGCCGGCGGCCCCACGTGCACCGGTAGCTCCGTCGGCGGCCCGGACAGTGAGCACTGGCGCCGATGCGTATCTCCAGGCCAACGCCCAGTTGCTGGAGCTCGCCCGCCAGGTGGATCAGCAGAACGGCACGGGCGACGATTCAGCCAAGACGGAGCAGAGTTCGCTCTTCTGGGTGCCCGCGGCGCTGTTGGCTTTTGTGTTCGTGCCTGCCGGGATCGTGGCGACGTTGATCTTCGTCTTTGAGTTGATCGTGATAATCAACGTCATCCTGTGAGAGGGTGTGCGAGCGAGACTGTTCAACTGCTTCGATCGCCCTGGAAGCCCGGCGCTCGCTGCACTCCTTGCCGGTGCCCCCGGGCGAGGCAAGCAAGTTTGGGGCCGAGGCCACGGCGGAGAAAGTGCCGGCGAGGGCGTCGGCCCCACTTTTTGCTCGCGGCTGGGGCGCGCTCAGGTGTTCGTTCTGGAGTTCGACAGCGGGCGCGTTTGGGGAGAGTCTCCGCGCATGGACTGCCCTCCCCGTGACCGGCATTGCAGCCCTAAGGTCTGGTTTTTTTGTGCGCTGCGAAGGTTCTTCGGCGTTCCACGTCAGCCACGGGTGGCCGCCGCTACGCCTGGTGCGGCGTTGCCGCGCCGTTGGGCTTCGAGGCTTACTGCAGCACCTCGTCGACCACCGCCGTTGTCCCCACCCTGCAGCCCACGATAAGGTCGGTGCGAACGGTCAGCTTCAAGCGGGATGTCACCCCCGGCGTCGTCACGCGATCGAAGTCCGCGTTCGAAACGTTTTCTCCCTGAAAGAGCTGATAAACCGCGCCGGTGGTGTCGACCCATGCCAGACACGGCCCAAAGGCAAACGCGTCTCGGGTCTGGGCCGTGCCCTGGGTGATAAACGCGCTGCCGCGCGTGAGCAGATCGGTGAACGGTGTCCCGCACCCTGCCAGGCTCACTGCCAGCAGCAGGATGAATGCGCCAACTCGCCCGCTCTGACCCATTCTCTTGCGCAGACTTGACCTCGCATCACCACGAGGCATGCACGTATTCGTCGTACTTCGCGTCGCCATAGAACTTGTCTCCCACCTACTCGCCTCACTTAGATACAGCCGGGGCAACGTTGGGACCCGTGAAGTGCTTCCGGCCGATCAGCATGGCAGTGTTTCCTTGTCGATGCCCAATGGCCATCGGCCTCCGCACTCCGCTGCCGGGCCGGCATTCTATTCGCGGGAGCCTGTCGTTTCAACCGGGCAAGCACGGCAGGAGGCCGGCTGCGCAGGGTCAGGTCTACGGCCTCCTTCGGCGAACCCGCCGCACGCACGAACCCGGACTCCTCCCTGGCTACCGTGCCCTCGAGTATCTGGCCTGGGGTGAGTATCCTCAGGCTGCCCAGAACTTCCTTCCCATAGGGAATTACCGGGAAGAGTGCCGTCTCGGGAGCTGGATCAGCATCGCAGCCTCGCAGAGCGTGTTGAAGGTACCAATGCCGCCGGGGACTCGTAGCTCGGTGTGCCCGTCCGGGTCCGGCACTTCCGCCCGTTAGGTTTCCATTGGGCCGTCGCTGGTCATCTCGCCATGCCCGCCTCGGAGCGAGGTGGGCGTGAACAGACTGTTGAGGTCGCGACGGCTTGAACCGCTCTGTGGGTTCCGTTATCGTCCGATATTGTCACCTCTGCGCCGTGGGTCCCCCGGAGGTTAGGCCCCAGTGCGCAGTGTAGAAGTCGGCGGCCGAGGCGTTGCTTAGCGGTGACCGGAGATTGGGCCAGGGTTTCCCCCGGCTTGAGGGTGCAGCATGAAGCCAGTCCTGCGTCGCACGAAAATCGTCGCCACGCTTGGTCCCGCCAGCCGGGCGCCCGAGACCATCCGCCAGTTGATTCAAGCCGGGATGGACGTGGCCCGCTTGAACTTCTCACACGGCAACTACGAGGATCACGCCCGCACGGTGGCCACCTTGCGAACGATCGCGGACCAGCTCGACACCTCCGTTACCATCCTGCAGGATCTGCAAGGACCCAAGATTCGTGTCGGGCAGTTGCCCGGCGGGGAGATCGCGCTGAGTCCCGGCAGGGAGGTCTCGCTGATCGCAGAAGCCCAGTTCACCGGTCGGCCCGACACAATCCCCATCGACTATCCGAACCTGGCCGAGGAAGTTCAACCAGGTATGCAGGTGCTGCTCGCCGACGGAGCCTTCGAGCTGGAGACCGTCAAGGTGGAAGGCCTTGCAGTTCGCTGCCGGGTAGTGGAGGGAGGGAGCCTCAAGAGCCGCAAAGGGGTGAACTTCCCCAGCTTGCGTTTGCGCCTGCCCTCTCTGACTGAGAAGGATAAACTGGACCTCGAGTTCGGCCTCTCACAGGATGTCGATATCGTCTCGCTGAGCTTCGTTCGCAGCGCGGACGACGTGCGGGCTTTGAAGGCGCTGCTCGCAGAGAAGAAGGCCGTCAAGCCCGTAGTGGCCAAGATCGAGAAGCCGCAGGCCATCGAACACCTCGAGGAGATCGTTCACGAGGCTTACGGCATCATGGTGGCCCGCGGCGATCTCGGCGTGGAGATGAGCCCCGAAAAGGTGCCCATGCTGCAGAAGCGGATTATCGAAATGTGCAACCGCAAACGGCGGCCCGTGATTACGGCGACCCAGATGCTGGAGAGCATGGTCCACGAGTCGCGGCCCACGCGCGCCGAAACCAGCGACGTAGCCAACGCCATCGTAGACGGCACGGATGCGGTGATGCTTTCGGGGGAGACTGCCGTGGGCGCGTATCCGGTGAAGGCGGTCGAGATGATGGCACGCATCTCTGAGGAGGTGGAGGAACGCATCGAATTCAAGAGCTACCCTCCGGAGGATTGCACTCGGACACAAGCCATCAGCGAGGCACTGCGCACGATCGAGGCCGTACTAAAGCCACGTTGCATCGTGGTGCTCACTTCCAGCGGCTTTACGGCTACCAGCGTCGCGGCCAGCCGCCCGCGCTCGCCCGTCGTTGCTCTGACCCCCGAACCACGTGTTTACCACGGATTGAACCTGGTGTGGGGGCTCAAGCCGCTGCTGGTGGACGGCAAAGCGGCTACGTTTGAGGAACTGGTCAAAATGGCCGAAACGACGTTGCGGCGGCGCCGGATCGTGAGCAGTGGTGACGCCATTCTCGTACTTGGAGGCGTCCCCGCTGGACAGCCGCGAGGGACCAACTTTATCAAGATTCACACTGTCGGCTGACCGAAACCGCCGCGGTCGGACTCGCATTCCAGGAGGCCTAAGACCGGCCCGGTCGTCGTCCCGATCAGGCCCGCTCCCAGCTTTAGCACGTCCTTGGATTCTGCGCTCAAACGATGATCAGGTGCGGCGATGCGCATAAACACCCCGGGCATCGCGCCCCCGAAAACACACATGAAAATCAAGGCGCTGATCGATATGGACACCGATCTGTCTCCAGTGACGCTCCCGCGAGCGATATTGGTTACGCCATCACGAGGGCGGAAGCGCTGCTGCTGCCCTCGGGCACGAGCTCGGCCATGGGCTTTCCCTATTTCCATGTTATTGTTGGCGTCGTATTATCCCCTCTAACGGCGAATGCTCGCCGGCATGAGCCGGCGAGACGCGATCATCCGAAAGAGGGCGGGACATGAGCTGCCAAAGGATAGCAAACACGGTAATGCTGGCGCTGGTTCTCGTGGTCGGACAGGTATGCGTTCGGGCGCAAACGGTGACGGAGTCGCCGGGCGACAATCCGACCCCGCCGCCGGAGGCCAAACTCTCCGCGGCAGAGATCGAGCAACTCGTCGCTCCCATCGCATTGTACCCGGACGTGCTCATCGCCCAGATTCTGCCGGCGGCGACGTTCCCGACGGACGTGGTGCTGGCCGCCCGCTGGCTGCGATTCAACCCGGCCATGGCCGGACTGGACGAAAAGCCGTGGGACGAATCCGTCAAAGTGTTGTGCCACTATCCCAACGTGCTGTTCAAAATGGATGAAGACCTGGACTGGACTAACGCCCTGGGGGCGGCGTTTCTGGCCCAGCAGGACGACGTCATGAACGCCATCCAGCGGGGCCGCGAAAAGGCCCAAGCTGACGGCCTTCTGAAAACAAACGAGCAACAGACCGTCGTCGTTGAAGAGGATGCCGTTCGCATCGTGCCGACTCAGGCGGATGTCGTCTATGTGCCGCAATACAACCCGGAGGTTATCTACGTCGACAGCGGCGTCAGCACCGGCGCGGTGGCGGCGGCATCGGCCATCAGCTTCGGTACAGGCATGGCGTTGGGCGCCTGGCTGAACATGGATTGCAACTGGCACGGGAGCAACGTGTACTATTGCCAGCCCGGCTACTGGGGCGGCTGGGCCCACAGAGGCACGGTGGCCTGGGGCGAGGGCTGGGCGGCAGGCGTTGGACCGCGTCGCGCCTTTGCTGTCGGAGAAGATCGGGGAGTCGTCGCCGGCCCGCGAGGCGGGGCCGCTTGGGGGCCTAACGGCGGAGCAGTCTGGCACCGGCCCGCCGTGGCCACGCCGATGCCGGCCTTTAGCGGCCGCTACGCCGGATACGGCGCCCGCTACGGCGGTCGATATGGCTCCAACAACCAAGTCAATCTCAACCGTACTATCAATAACACGAGCATCGACCGCGGTAATCGGACAAGCATCAGTGGTGGCGATCGGACCAGCGTTAGTCGCGGCGACCGGACAAGCATTACCGGAGGCGACAGGGCCAGCGCGGGTGCCGGCCAAAGAGCAGACCGCATCGGCGGAGGCAGCGCGCAGCAACTTCCCGCGGGTGGCTCCAGGGCGTCGGGTCTCGGCTCTGACGCCGGCCGATCCGCCGGAAGATCCAGCGCGTTTGACTCGCGCGGCGGTGGGTCGCAGCTCGGCGCATATGGCCAGCGGGGCCAGCAGAGTAGAAGCACAGCCCGGAGCGGCGGCGGTTCGCCGAGGCCGTCGTCCCCTGCACCGCGGGTTCAGCCGAGCCGCTCATCGTCGCGGCAGCCTTCGTCGTATACGCCGCGGAGCATGTCCAGCGGGTCGTCCGTTTCGTCGCGTTCGAGCGCATTCAGCAGCGGGCGGAGCGGTGGACAGACGCGTCAGTACAGCAGTCGCGGCGCGGCCAGCCGGGGCTTCGGCGGCGGGGGCGGACGCCGCGGCGGAGGGCGGCGATAAACCGGAGTTGTGGGAAACTGGATTTGATCCCGAATGTGCGGAGAGCTAAACCATGCGTAATCGTTCTTTGTTCACACTCCTGACGTGTTTTGCCGGCGGGGTGCTGCTGTGCGCGGGTGCATCCGCTGTCCGAGCGCAGGCTTCGGACCAACTCCGCT
Organism: Phycisphaerae bacterium; assembly: GCA_035542775.1. Taxonomy (GTDB): domain Bacteria; phylum Planctomycetota; class Phycisphaerae; order UBA1845; family UTPLA1; genus DATKKX01. The sequence continues at coordinate 8,291 of DATKKX010000111.1, forward strand.
TTGATACGCCGGAGGATGCGATGAAGGCGCTGCTCGAGGCCACTAAGGCCAAGGATCGCCCGCAAATGCGCAAGATCTTCGGCGTGGAGCCTGGTGAGCTCGCCTCGGGCGACGAGGTCCAGGATCAGGCCGATCTCGACCAGTTTGCGAAGCACCTTGCGGCAGCGGCCAAGCTCGTCAAGGAAGGTGACGATCGGGTCATTCTTCAAGTCGGGCCGGAGGCCTATCCTTTCCCCGTGCCGCTGGTTCGCAAGGACGGAAAGTGGTACTTCGACACGCCGGCCGGCAAGGAAGAAATACTGAACCGTCGGATCGGCGAGAACGAGATCAAGGCCATGGCGGTCTGCCGTGGGTACGCCGCGGCGCAGCGCGAATACCATTCGCAGGACTGGAATGGCGACGGCGTTGTCGAGTACGCCCAGCGGCTGGCCAGCACGCCTGGCAAGAAAGACGGGCTGTACTGGGAAACGTCGGAGGACGAACCACCCAGCCCGTTGGGCCCCATGGTCGCGGAGGCCCAGGCGGAAGGCTATGGCAAGGCGACGTCGCGACTGACGACGCAGCCCTCGACCGGGCCGCGGCCGTACCACGGATACTGCTACAAGGTGCTCACGCGGCAGGGCCCGCACGCCCCGGGCGGCAAGTTTGACTACGTGATCAACGGTCACATGGTGGCGGGCTTCGCGCTCGTGGCTTGGCCCGTCGATTATGATTCGTCCGGGGTGATGACCTTTATCCTGAACACGAACGGCAAGCTCTATCAGAAAGACCTGGGAGAAAAAACCGCCGAGATCGCTCGGGACATGACGGAATACGACCCCGACGAAACCTGGGCATTGGTGAAGGATTGACGCGGCTGGGCTGTCCGGCCGGGGGTGTTCAGGTTTCAGCCTGCGGTCGGTCCTCCTGTATCTCGAACAGCTTGTCGAGTCGAGTGATGGCAATGACCTGACGCACCGGCGCCTGGAGGTTCATGAGCACCAGCCGCTGCCCCCGTCCCTTGAACTGCTGCGACAGCTCCACGAACTCGCCGAGCGACAGGCTGACCATGAAATAGACCATGGACATGTCGAGAAACAAGGGAAGTTGCGGAGATTGCTTGCCGGCCGTTTCGATGCTCTTACGAACAGCGTCCATATTCGAGTCGTCCAGATGGTCCCGCAGGACGCGAATCACGACCCTGTCCGGCTGGCACTCGACCTCGATGGGTGACGGATCTGGCATGGCCTGCTCCTGGGCACTCATTTGGGCGGGAAGTCTTTCATCAGTCGTTGGACGGCCGTGTTGAGTCGCTTATTCCTGACCTCCGTTGTTGCGTCGGGAAGGATGCGTGCCTGGGCCACGGCGCGCCAGATGAGCTTCCCGCTTTGCGGCTCGAGGACGTCGAGCACCAGCGAGCCTTCGTTGAACACCTCTCCATGCGGGTTCACGCCGGAATCCGTCTTCTCGCGCTTGCCAATTCGACAATCCACCCAGAAGTTGGCGGACTGGGGGGAGGCGGGGGCAAAGCCCTTGGCGGCGAGCTCCTTCTCGACGAGCCGGTGGAGCATTTGCACGAATTCCACGTTGCCGAACGGAGGATTCGCCGGGTCGATTGATGGGGATGGCGACCACGCGTACGTCGGCCCAAGACCGGAGAGTTTGACCCCCGGCCCATATCGTGAAGAGGCTGTGATCGGCTCCGTGTCGCTGCATCCCGCTGAGATTGTCGCCCCAACGAGCGCCATGGCGGCGCAAACGGATCGTACGGATAAGCACTGTCTGAGCGTCATGCGATTTTTCTCCTGGAAGACGTTCCCGATCATGCTCACCTGCTGTGGTCACCCGGTCAACGGACCGGGAGCTTCGAAAAGCATGATGATATACAATGGACTCGAAGAGGCCCCGAGTCAAACCGCGCACCTCCGATCGAGCCGGATCGTTCGAGGACCTGGGCGCACCACGGGGGTCTCAGCAACACAGGACATAGAGCGGCGGGGACCTGGCCTATCCGCTTGTCCGGCGAAATCATCAAGGCACTTCGTGCCGCGGTAA
>DATKKX010000112.1:0-13475 GCA_035542775.1 Phycisphaerae bacterium
ATTATTGACAAACAGCACTACAAGGAGGTAACCGCGGAGGGGTCAACGGAGGCCCCCGCCGACAAGCCATGAGCCGGACAGCCCCCCGTAGCCCTGCCAGATGTCTCGAAACGGGCACCGGGACAGGATGGAAACGGCGGCCCAGACCCTTGGCATTGCAGGAAATCCACTTATAATCTCACACAATCTCCGCCTTGATGAAGAGAGCTTCCAGCGGTGTGAAGCGGGCGAAGACTTTTCGACCATGTCGGTCTGGCTCTCGCGTCTGGACCTTGACTGCGACGCGCGAGCGCCTGCATGACAAGAACGAAGAAGAGAGAAAGGAAACGGTCGTATGAAGAAGCTGCTGACGTGCTTGTTTGTGGCCTTGTTTGTCGTCGGTCTGACGATGTCCGGCCTGGGCTGTGCGGAGAACCAGCAGGGCGCGAAGGACAAGAAGTGCGACCCCAGCACCTGCAAGAAGCCTTGCCCTGAGAAGAAGGGTGAGCAGCCGTGCCCGAAGGCGGCCGCTAAAGAAGCTGGCGCAGCTCAACCAGCGCCGGCCCCGGCTCCGGCTCCCGCCCCGGCCAAGCCGGCTCAGCCCGCTCCCACCGGCGAGAAGAAGTGATCGACCGGCGATTGCCTGTATGAATGCTCCACCCCGCACTCCGCACGTTCATGTGACGGCGGCTGCGGGGTGTTTTTCTCTCCGGCATCCCGTGCCCGGCGTCCGCGCCCCAATCCTCGGCTCACGCTCGGTGATGAGGCTCGCCCCACCGCAGCCCCGTCAAGCGTTCATAGGCTTCCACATAACGCCTGCTTGTCGCCGTGATGACGTCCGGCGGCAGATGGGGGGCCGGTTCGGTCTTGTCCCACTTGCCCTGGTCGCACAGCTCCTGCAAGTAATTGCGCACGAACTGTTTGTCGAAGCTCTCCTGTTCGCGGCCTTCCTGATAGTTGTCGGCGGGCCAGAACCGGCTGGAATCAGGCGTCAGGACCTCATCGACCAGGATCAACCGCTCGTCGCGGAAGCCAAACTCGAACTTCGTGTCCGCGATGATAATCCCCCGGCTCCGGGCGTACTCAGCGGCAAGGCTGTACAATTTCAAGCTCTTGTCACGGAGCTCCTCCATCACCGCCTGACCGACCATATCGCAGGCCCGCTCGAATGGGATGTTTTCGTCGTGGCCGGTCTGGGCTTTGGTCGCGGGGGTGAAGATCGGTTCGGGCAGCCGGCCACACTGCCGCAACCCCCGCGGCAGCGAAGTACCACAGATCTTGCCCGACGCCAGGTACTCCGCCCACCCGCTGCCCGCCAGATATCCGCGGACGACACATTCAATGGGGACGACCTGCGCCTTGCAGCACAACATGGCGCGGCGGCGCAACTGGTCGGCGACCCGCTCGAAGCCCGCCGGGACCTGGTCGTCCACGACGGAGATCAGATGGTGCGGACAGAGCGAGGCGAAGCGGTCGAACCAGAACTTCGACATCATGGTCAGCACACGACCCTTCGAGGGGATAGGGTCGGGAAGGACGCAATCGAAGGCGCTGATGCGATCTGTGGCCACCAGCAGGACCTGTTCGCCCAGGCTGTAGACATCGCGGACCTTGCCTCGCCTCAAGTTGAAGCCGGCCACATCGGTCTGACAAACCACATCGAGTTCCATGGTTGTTCTCGCAGGTGTTGAGGACGGTGAACGGAACCGCGGCGAGCACACGCTGCCGACCCGATCAAGCCTTAATGGCGTTTGGCCCATGCGTCAAGTCCGCCTGGCTGGCGCCGGCCGGCACTGCCGGCAACGACCGGTTTTCCGGGATCGCCGCTATTCCGCGAGGCGGAAGCCGGCCGGCTTTCGCAGGTCCAAGGCGGTCCTCACGGGCCAACCCGAGAGCAGAAGACGCCGCGGATCTGCAAGCATGAGCCGCCGACGCGCGAATTTGCCGGTTTTCAGCCATTTTTCGGGATTTTCGAGGTGGAACGCCATTGATTCCGGCCCGTGCAGTTGCTACCTTACCCAACCTGTTGCTCGCCAGCACGGATGCGAGGGCCGCCTGCGAGAGGCAGGCGTAACCGGTTATCCGCGGTCAGGCGTGAATCGTCCGCATGCGGTCCGCCACTGCGGTGAGAGACACCAGTGGGCGAACCGGCATGCAAAGTGAAACAGTAAGTCAAATCGGATTGTCTTCATGGGAGGTACCATGGCCAATGCAATGAGCAAGTCCGCCCTGATTCGACACTTGGCGGAAAAGAACGCGATGACACGAGGTCAGGTGAACGGTCTGCTGGAGTCGCTCGTGGTGACCGCTTACAAGAACGCCAAGAACGGCTTCGTGATGCCTGGCTTGGGCAAACTCGTGCTGGTTCAGCGCAAGGCCCGCATGGGCAGAAATCCGGCGACTGGCGAAGCAATCAAGATCCCGGCCAAGAAAGTGGTCAAGTTCCGCGTCGCCAAAGCCTGCAAGGATGCGGTGTTGGGCACGGGTTCCGCAAAGAAGTAAGTTTCCTGCGTCCGTCGATCCCACACTGGTGAGATCGAGAAACAGGCGCGCGGGGTGAGGATCAGCTTGCTTGAGTTGCCCCCGCGCCGGACGGCCGGTGGTGGTCTGTTCCCATAATCGCTCTGGAGCGGGAGAGGCTACGACCGACACGTCGCTTGCTGCGCCGAGGGGCGGACTTGGCGGCATACCGAGTCATGGGCCCCGCTCCCGAAATCCCCAGACGACGATGCAAATGGGCGGCGTTTCCGCTGGCAGGCCGGAGATGCAAATATCTTCCCTGTCGGCCAACGAATGCTTGACTTGAGGTGCGGAGAATACGATCCTGTTGCGGCGCTAAAATGGGGGACGGGAGCCCGAGCAGGGTTCCGGCCTAATCAGAAGGGTCACGGAGCGAGCATGGCCACGCCGCGCAAGACACAGCCTAAGAAAGCCACGCCTTCGGGGGAGGCTTCTGGGACCAAAGGCGGAACGAGGGCCGGGGGAGCCAAACGCCCGCCGCAGGATGCCCAGCAGCGCGCCAAGGCAAAGGCGATCGTGAAGAAGAAAGTGAAAACCAAACCGAAGACCGTCTCTTCCGGCGAAGGGCATCCTGTCGCGTCGACCAAGTCCGTGGTCAGGTCCGCCCTGACCGAGCGCGAAAGTAAGAAGAGCGTTGCCGCCAAGGCCGCGCCCAAGAAGCTCTCCATCGATCCGGAGTTCCTGAAGCAGATCCGTGAGGCCTTGGTTCATCAGCGCCAGATGCTCCTCTCCGTTGTGCAGTCAACGCAGGCCCAGATGGCCGAGAAGACCAAGGACTTGCCGGACGTGAGCGATCAGGCATCCGAGGGCTACGGCGATGAGCTGGCGGTCGGCCTGATGGCAATCGAGGCCGCCCAGTTGGAGGACATCGAGGCCGCGATCAGCCGCATCGATCATGGTACCTACGGGCTGTGCGTAGACTGCGAAAAACCGATTCCACGAAAACGGCTGGAGGTCCTGCCCTTCGCCCGCCGCTGCCTGTCGTGCGAAGGAGTGCGGGAACATCGCATCCGGACACAGGCCACCTACTCGGAAGAAGAAGAAGAACACTAATAGCGTCTAGGCCCTTTGACAATTACACGCAGCGGTAGCGGCCGACCTCCTGGTCGGCCGTGCTCGCGCGCCGGGCGTACGGAACGCTGTCGCGCACAGTCCGGCGCTGTGGGGCGCGACGGCGCATGACCGAATCGCCCCCCTGACGGGCAGGCACACATCGACGCGGCAGGCCGAGGGGCCTGGCGACGACGGTGCGCCGGTGATGTTGAGAAGCTCGCCTAGAACTGAGGCCAGGAAACATCCTGGGGCAGCTCGATGAGAGTGAGCGAGCAGAGCGGTTACTGCTTCTTCAGCGTCTGTTTCTTGTCGCCGACGGTCAGATCAAGCTTGGGGCCCATCATCTCGTACAACGCCTTATAGGTCCGGTCCGGCTTGCCAGGACTCTTGAGCTTCAGGTTGGCCCCGTTAAATTCATAGGTGCCGGCGAACTTGTCCATGGCATCGCCCTTCTTCTCCACCGCCGAGTAGGTGTTGTCGCTCTTGAAGGTGACGGAGCTGATGTAGGCGGACATGTCCTTGGGCTCCGGGTCGGCCTTCCAGGTACCGACCAGTGCGCCGCCGCAGCCGGCGGTCAGCAGGGCGAAAACGAACAAAATCGAGACTGTTGCGGTAAGGGAACGGCATCGTGTCTTCATTGTAAGTCCTCGCGAATAGGGTACTTTGGACGGCGAACGCTTTCCTGGGTTCGAGAACGTACACAGGCGGCCTGCGCCTGTCAACCGCCCGTTCGGGGCGGCTCTTGTGTCCTCAGACCCTCGAAGGTAGGATGCAGCATTCGAAGTTTGGCGGGAGGAGGGGCCCCGGTGCGGCTCTCTGACCGCGTTTTCAGGCTGCTCGTGGGGCTCCGTCGTTCGGCGGGGCGGATTCCAGATTGTGCCCACCGCGAGTTTTGCCGATAGGATGATCGGCACGGCGGTGTTCGCCCCGCCGTGGTGTACGGATAGATGGCAAAGACAGAGGTCATAGAAGTGGAGGCTCAGGTGGTTCAGGCCCTGCCGAACACCATGTTTCGGCTGGAGTTTGACCTGGGCGGAAAGAAGCACACCGTCCTCGGGCACATCTCCGGACGGCTGCGCAAGAACTTCATTCGCATTCTTCCCGGCGACATGGTCCGCGTCGAGCTCAGTCCCTACGACCTGAGCCGAGGGCGGATCACCCGACGACTGTAGCGGTTTTCTCAGCCCTGCTTGCGGCCAGCCCACTTTCCTGGCGTGGGAGCCTGGCTGCCGCCGTTCCCGTAAGCGCTGACGATCTTGGTCACCAGCCGGTGCCGCACGATGTCCGCCTGGGTCAGCCGCACGACAGCGATGCCATCGATCCCCTGCAGCTTCCGGACGGCGTCCACCAGTCCGCTCTTCTCCCGGTCGCCGAGGTCCGACTGGCTGTCGTCACCGGTGACGATCATCTTGCTGTGGTGCCCCAGCCGGGTAAGGAACATGAGCATCTGCTGCGGCGTGGCGTTCTGGGCCTCGTCGAGAATGATGGCCGCGTTGTTCAACGTCCGCCCGCGCATGAAGGCCAGCGGAATCACCTCGATCACGTCGTTGAGCATGAACCGCTTGATCTGCTCGAACTCCATCATGTCGTGCATGGCGTCGAACAGCGGACGCAGATACGGATTGACCTTGGCCTGCATATCGCCCGGCAGATAGCCGAGCTTCTCGCCGGCCTCGACCGCCGGCCGCGCCAGAACGATCCGCTTCAGCTTGCCCGCCTTGAGCAGCGACAGGGCCACCGCCACGGCCAGGTAGGTCTTGCCCGTGCCGGCCGGTCCGAGGCAGAAGCACAGATCGTGTTTCTCGATCCCCTGGACGTAGGTTTCCTGGCCCGGCGTCTTGGGGCGGATCTTCGTGGACCGGCGATACACCTGGATCGTGCCGGGCTCGTCGCGCGATGCGAGAGCCAGCTCGCCGACGGCGTCGGCAATGTCCTCTTTGGTCAGATGGGAGCGCTGTTGCAGGCGGTTCTGGAGGACCTCGATGACGGCCGCCGCTTTGCTGACGGAGTCGGAGTCCCCCACCACCTTGAGCGTCGAATCGCGGGCATAGATCCGCACGCCCAGCGCCTCCCGCAGCGTGCGCAGGTTCATGTCGGCGGGGCCATAAAGCTCCATCCGTTCCTCATCCGCGAGATTCAATGTGATGACCAGTTCCAAGCTCTGATCGGCTCCGAGAGGTACGCCTTCCGCACTATTCTAGGCACATTCGACCGTCTGCGTCTCCCCCCTGGCGGGGCTTGACGGACCGGACGCTCTGCTGACAAGGTCGCCGCGGCCTACAGCGACGTGCGGGGCTCGGCATCGCCATCCTTATCGCCTATGCGGCCTGTCCACTTGAACCCCGGAATCAGCAATCTGGCAGCGCTATCGGAACCAGCCCGCGCCAGGCAGTCAACACTCTCATACCTGCAACAGCCAGTACGCGATTGGCGCTGCCAGGAGAGGCGAATCCAGAACATCCAGCACGCCGCCGAACGCGGGAATGGCGTCGGCGGAATCTTTCGCATGAGCCTCCCTTTTGATAAGGGACTCGAACAGATCGCCTGCCTGACCGACCAAAGCCATGAGCAGTCCGAATAGCGCGGCCTCCCACGCTTGCGGCAACAAAACGGCCGCTGCCGAGGCGGGAGCCCAGCGTCGGACCGCCATCGGTATAACGGCGGCCGCGACGACCGAGGCGATGATGCCGCCTGCCAGGCCCTCGACGGTCTTCTTGGGGCTCAGCCACTCGATCAACTTGCGCCTGCCGATCAGCCGGCCGGTAAAGAAGGCCCCCATATCGCAGACCTTCACCGTGGCCAGAAAGTAGAGCAACAACCACGCTCCGCCATCAGGCCGCGCCAACCGCACTCGGAGGATGTACTGCGAGAGGACACCGAGGTATAGAACGATGAGTAGGGTTGCGGCGAGATCGCCCATCGCCCCGGCGACCGTGCGTCGCCGGGCAATCAGGAACGCACTGCCCAGGAAGGCGACGGTCAGCCACGTCCCGGTGCTGACGGACTCCACGGCGTCGCGAACACCGGCTTCTCCAACCGAGACGCTGGCCGCCAGAAAGGGAATCAGGACCAGAGCCACATTCATCAGGGCTGGCCAGATCGGAACGGGATGATGTCCAGCCGCGACGAGAAGATTGTGCATCTCGCGCGTCCCCAGCACCACGATGGCGGCCATCACTACGGTGATGAGAAAACCGTCGCAACGGCTCAGCCCGAGACTCGAACCGGTCGCCGGCCTCCAGAAAGCCGCATAGTGGGCCAGACGGTCATCGGCATAGATGAGACCGATCAGCCCGAGGATCAGTATCGTCCCGAAGATCAGACGGTACCTCATCATGCCCGCAGATTAGCGATACCGTCGCGGGAGTGCCAGAGAGACGACCAGGCCTCCTAGAAAAGCACCCGCATGGGAGCAGCCAAGCGGGTGCGTAAATCCATCAGTTGTCGTTCAGCGACATAGCCGGATACGGCCGGCCGGCAGACAGACAAGCGGGCAACTCGTTCGCCCGGCTTAGTGCGGTCCTCCACCACGATGCCCACCGCCAGGACCACCGGGGCCGCCACGACCAGGGCCGCCGCGACCGGGGCCGGGGCCCCACGGCATCTGAATGCCCCGAGCAGCCATCCGTTCTCGCACCGCCTGAAAGTAAGCCATCCGTTGAGCCATCTTGTCCGCGCTTCTCGTCTCGGACCGCGTCTTCCGTTCCTCCGGCGTTGAATTGTCTCGCCAGTCCCGGAAGGGTCTGCTCGTCGGCCCATCGTTTTGTTGGCCGGACTGGGCGCGGCGTTCCTCCTCCTGCTGGCGGCGTTTTTCCCATTCCTGCCGCTGCTTCTCGAACTCGTCGATCTGCTTGTCAAGCAGCGCCTCTCTCTGGCTCTCCGGCACCCGGTAGTACTCCTGCACCCGGGTATCCAGCTCCGCCTCCCGGGCTTCGAACATCTTATGCCGGATCTCGTCGCGCTCTTTCTCAGTGATGCCCGGCTTCTGCATGTCCTCCCACAGCTTCTCCGGATCGACGGCCGCCGACTTGGCGGGGGCGGCGAGGTAATGAGACGATACGCCCCAGGCCGCGACGGCGAGGACCAGAACCCCTCCACCGGCCATGATCGCGACCTTCTTCGATATTGTGCGTGGAACCGTCATGAGGTGGACCTCCTAGTGTAGTTCAAAGTCAGTCACGTGGCCGTCAATGTAAAGATAACGCCGTGCCCCAGGCTTGCCGCCCGGGCCGTGGAAATTGTCAAAATCCCGAAAGACCCAGATCGAATTCAGCGGCACCTTGCCGAAGCGGTGCTCCATGTCCTCGGCATACTCTTTCATCGTCTGCCCGCCCATCCGCCAGCGGAACTCGTAGCTCGACTTTTCAGTCTGAAAGTAGCTCTTCCCGCGATTGGGCTCGGGCCGGTCGTTGTCTGCCTTGTCGCCCGGGCACTTGAAAACCTGATTCTGGCCGGCGGTGTCTTTCTTAAGCACGTCCGCGATGTAGATAGGAGTCCCAATGGGGCTCGGCGATCCAGGACTCCATGGGTTTCCCCCACCTATGGGAAACGGGCTGTAAGACGGCATCCAAGAGGCCCACGGCAACTTGTCATCATTGTTGTCGAGGTAGGACCGCAATGCGAGACCCACCTCCCGCAGGTTCGCAGCGCAGCCTGTTCGCTCGGCATTCCTGCGAGCGGCACCCACCGTCGGCGCCACAATCGCGATCAAAAGGGAGATGATCGCCAGGACAACCAGCAACTCGATAAGTGTAAAGGCACATCGTGACCGCACGATGGTCACCTCTCTATTCCTTCCTGGATCAGGCGTTAGCGCCCAGCGCTGCCCACGGCTATCCTCTGTGCGCGCACTCTTACTCTACCCTCTAAACGCAGTCGCCCGGTAACTATTTCAATGCCATGCCCGCCTCAGCCAAACCACGCGGCACATCAGATTCTTTTTTGTATAACATAACATCATATGTCGTGAGATATAACACCTTTTTTATGAGTGGCTTATCGATAGGCGATGCTCGGTTGTCCTGATTCTTCAGCGCCCACGTCAATCATGTGAACTAGGATTCACCTGGAGATCGGGCAATGCCGGCCAAGAAACTCCAAACCGAAGTTCGCAAAGACCAGATCGCTCAGGTGGCTCTCGATGTCATCGGCCGCGATGGTCTGCGAGGCTTGAGCATCGCCCGCGTCGCGGCGCGGGTCGGCCTTGTTCCTTCGGCTATTTACCGGCACTTCGCCGGCAAGGACCAGGTCCTCGATGCCGTCCTTGATCTCATTCAGGCCCGGCTGCACGGCAATGTTGCGGCGGTCCGCGACGAGGATGCCGATCCGCTTGAGCAACTCCGGCGACTCCTGATGCGGCACGCCCAACTGGTGCGCGACCACCACGGCATCCCGCGCGTGCTCTTCTCCGACGAGCTCTATGCCGGGCACCCGGAACGGCGGGCGAGGATCCATGCCATCGTCGGCGGCTACGTCGCCCGCGTGGCCGATTTGATCCGGGACGGCCAGCGACGCCACCGGCTGCCGGCAAGCGGCGATCCCGACGTGCTGGCCGTGATGTTCCTGGGGCTTATCCAACCTGCGGCCCTGTTGTGGCATGTCAGCAACGGCGAATTCGACGTAACCAAGCAGGCAGAGCGGGCCTGGCAGATCTTCAGCCAATGCCTGCAAAGCGATGGGAGACCTGACCATGAACGCGGCACACGTTCACTTGATGCTCAACCACTTTCCGGTCATCGGGACGATCTTCGCGCTCCTCTTGTTGCTCATCGGCCTGGCGGCGCGCAGTGAGGTTCTGAGGAATGCCGCCCTGGCAGCGTTCGCCCTGGTGGCCCTGATCACGCTGCCGGTGTATTTCACCGGAGAGTCGGCGGAAAAACTCGTCGAGAACCTGCCCGGCGTGACGAAAGCCGCGATCGAGCGGCATGCCGACGCGGCTCTGGTATCGCTCGTGGCGGTCGAGGTGTTGGGCGCGCTCGCGGCAGCAGCGCTGGTCCTGTTTCAACAGGCCCCCGGCGCCGCTAGCCGCCTGCTCGTCGTCTCCCTGGTGCTTTCCGTCTTCACCGGCGTATGGCTGGTATGGACCGCCAACCTGGGCGGGCAGATCCGGCACACGGAGATTCGATCGGTCACGCCTGCCTCACCGAACGTGAATTGACGCGACCGCGATTGCGCCGGCGCCGCGCGTGCGACCGCCTGTGCGATGCTACTCCCCGATGATCTTGACCAGCACCCGCTTCCTTCGCCGGCCGTCAAACTCGCCGTAGAAGATCTGCTCCCACGGGCCAAAGTCGAGCTTCCCATCGGTCACGGCGACAACCACTTCGCGACCCATGATGGTCCGTTTGAGATGGGCGTCGGCGTTGTCCTCGCCGGTGTCATTGTGACGGTAATGGTCAACGGGCTCATGCGGGGCTAGGCCCTCCAGCCAGCGGTCGAAATCACTGTGCAGCCCCCGCTCGTCGTCGTTGATGAAGACGCTCGCGGTGATGTGCATCGGATTCACCAGGCAAAGCCCCTCCATGATGCCGCTCTCCACCAGCGCCTGCTCCACCTGCGGCGTTATGTTGACGAAGTCCCGCCGGCTCTTGGTCTGAAACCACAACTCCTTCCGATAGCTCTTCATGGTGTTCCTCCGCCGTGCCGTCGGACAAAAGCGTCTCCTCCCGACGGATCTGCGATCGCTCGCTCACCGCGCCGCCGTAGGCTAACGCCCCGTGCTGCCCGGCGGCGGCGCCATCTGGTCTAGTGCCGCGCGGGCGACGGCATTCCCGGGCTCGATCTTGAGCACTTCCGAATACTCCGCCGCGGCGTCGCCCAGCCGGCCCTGCTGTTTCAGTAACTTGGCGAGATTCAACCGGCTCATCACATGCCGGGGAGATGCCTGAATGATCTGCCGGTAAACGGCGATCGCCTCCTCGCCCCGGCCAAGCTGCGCCAGGCAGTCAGCGAGATTGCACCGGGCTTCCAGGTTCACGGCGCCCCCGGCCAGCGCCCGACGATACGCCTCCACCGCTCCCGACAGGTCGCCCTTGTGCTGCAGGCACACGCCCACACCGATCTCGGCCAGATGATTGTCCCGACTGACCCGCAGCACTTCGCGGTAGCACTCCAGGGCCTCGTCGAACCTGCCCATCGCCTCCATAGCGATGCCCAGGCTGTACCGCACTTGCAGATCACTCGCATCCATCGCCAAAGCCTTTTGGTACTCGACGATGGCCTGGTCATAACGTCCCAGTTTGGCCAGGGACTTGCCCAGATTGGCTTGCGCGCTCCGTTGCTGGGGATCCAATTCGAGCGCCGTGCGGTACTCCTTTATGGCCTCCTCGTTTCGTCCCAACCGACCCAGTTCGACGCCGAGGTTCGCGTGAGGCCTGGATTCGTGGGGGTACTTCTCGACGGCGTCGGTCCACACACTGAGGGAGCTCTGATAAACCGCATTCCGGCGGACGGTGGTCACGATCAGGGGCACGATGAGCACTCCCACGATTGCGCATTTCACCCACGACGGCGCGCCCGCCCCCGCCCGGCCAAAGACTTCGGCCAAGATCAGCATCAATCCGACGCTGGGAAGATAGATCTTGTACTCGACGAACAGCTCGGACTGTGGGATCACAGCGTAGGGCAGCAAGGTGATGTAAAACCAGAATATCCCCACCGCGGCCAGGGTCCAGCGCCGAAAGGCAGCGAACACCGCTAGCCCCAGCAGGCCGACGTGAAAGACTATCGACGCCAGGGTCGGCACTTCCGTCACGCTCTCGGCCAGGTCGAAAGCGTGATCGACGCACATCCATCGCGGCAACGGCAGCAGCAGCAGCTTCCAATAGTGCACGAAGACCCGGCATTCGGTGAGCAACTGCGTCCCCGGGCCATGCAGAACTGTCGACCCCTGCGGGAGGATGTGCAGCCCAGCAAGGTCAACCAGGCCCTGGGACAGGAGGAACAGCAGCCCCGCGATCATGCACAGCAGAAGACCGGGGAGCAGGTAGCGCACGTACCGGCGCAGGGCTACGCGATCCGGGGCCCGCAGGCAGAATTCGATCATGAGGAGCGTCACCGGCAGTGTCACTGCCATGCTCTTGGAGCGAAAGCCAAGCCAATAGCAGAGGACAATAGCCGCCCAAGAGGCCAGGCGCTTCCAGGACCACGCGGATACGGCACCTCGACCCGCCCGCAGCCGGAGGTACATCAATACAGCGAGCAGGTAGAACGTCGTGGCCATCGCCCCTCGTCGCTGCGCGATATAGGCAACGCTGCTCCCATGAATGGGATGGACCGCGAACAGCAGGGCGACGGCCAACGGCAGGCCTATCGGCGCGGGCGCCTTTGAGCCCGCGATCGACAGCATCGCGCGGAGGAGGAAAAACACCAGACATGAATTGAGGGCGTGGACGGCCACGTTGAACACAAGATACGTCGTGAGGTCCACGGCCTGGATGCCCATCGCCCGGTTGAAAGCGCAGTTCAACGCGAACGTCAGGCGGGCCAGTTGCTCATCAGCGCTGAACGGATGCCGAAAAAAATTCCACAAAATCCCGCGGACATCGCGGGCCTCAGGGTTGGTGATCAGGTTGTCGGCCCAATCGTCGAAGAACAGCGACTTATGACCGGCATTAACGTACGCCAGCGAGGAGGCGGCCACCAGGAGCAGGAGGGCTGCCGCCTGAACGAGCCACGACGGGAACCGCGAGGGCGAAGCCGCCGTCGGCTCGGGTGGCAATCGCCGTGGTCTGTTCTTTCGCGACATCTTCCTGTCTCATCGGCTCGCCACCGGCGGCCGCCCTGACGCCGGCATTACTCGCGGACCACTCATGGCTCCGGAACCGCATCAACGCTCCGGCCCCACGATTCATCCGAGGGGGTAACTAGGACCCGTCAGGCCTGGACCGCGTCGAGAGCTTATCCAGCGCGGCCTGCGCGGCGGCATTCCCCGGAGCAATCCGCAGGACTTCAGCATACTCCGCCTCAGCGCCGCCGAGATCGCCCTGCTGTTCCAGCAGACCGGCCAGATTCAATCGAGACATTACATGCCGCGGGGAAGCCTGCAGCGCCCCGCGGTAAGTGGCGATCGCCTCGTCGCGCCGCCCGAGCCGTTCGAGGGCGACGCCCATATTACAGCGAGCGTCCGCGTCCGCCGGATCAATGCTCACCACGGTCGCAAAAGCATCCAACGCCTCTTGCCATTGGCCTTTCGCCAACAGGGCGTTGCCGAGGCTGTACCACGCCGGGGTGTGCCGACGGTCCATTTCCAGGGCACTGCGGCACTCCGCAATCGCCTCGTCTGTCCTGCCGAGCTGGGCCAGACAATTGGCCAGATTGCACCGGGCCTCCAGCTCCGCCGCATCCTTCGCCAGCACGTTGCGATAGGCCTCCACGGCCCCCTGCAGTTCGCCTTCGTGCTGCAAGCACACCCCGATGCCGGACTGGGCCGATAGATAGTCCCGATCAGACCGCGATACCTCCCGGTAGCATTCCAGCGCCAGGTCGAATCTGCGCAGGGATTTCAATGCGTCGCCCAGGCCGCACCACACGTGCCCGTCATTCCCGTTCAACGCGAGTGCTTTCTTGTACTCGACAATAGCCTCCTCGTAGCGCCCCATCCTGGCCAGCGCCTTGCCCAGATTGGCTTGTGCGCCGTGCTGAAGCGGATCCAGTCTCAAAGCGTGCTGCAGCAGTTCCACAGCCTCTTCATGGCGGCCCGCCACGCTCAAGGTCACGCCAAGATTGCCATAGGCCCGGGCGTTGTTCGGCCGCCGTGCAATGATGTCCCTCTGCATCCCGATCGCGTCCTGGTATTGGGCATTGCGCCGGATGGTCAGGCCGCTCAAAACCCCACCGATGGCAATGACAACCAGAGCCTTGACCCAACGCCGCCGCGCTTCGCGAACGACGAGCACAGTGAGCAAGCGGTCGAGCAGTCGATC
>DATKKX010000113.1:0-5711 GCA_035542775.1 Phycisphaerae bacterium
GTAACTAAACTCGCGCAACACATGCTCCGCATGCTCAACATGCAGAGCGATCGTTTTGTTCCTAAGGAGCTGTGAAGTCAGTAACTTGCGGAAGGTGTTCGATTTGGGCGCGACCTCTCAATCGTTCTCATAACCCGGAGGCCCGCGACTTGCGGCACGATCTGGACAATCACGAAAACCGCGAGCAGTGCCAACAGACCTCGCAGGAGGCTGGCGGGTTGTCCTGATTCCGGGGGCGCATCGACCGCTGTCGATGTAATCGGCTCGGGCTGTGTCGCGTGCTCCGCACCATCACCCCCTCGCTTATCCATAAGCATCATCCTTGGGCGGGTCACTTGCTGGGCGGAGCCTGAGTAGTACTCGTGTGCCAATCTGAACCCGAGTTGTTGTCCCACTTATCGCCGTCCGTGAAGACAAAATCGATCTGCTTGGCGTCCGGCGGAACCTGCAAGGTCACTTCCCAGGTTTCTTCGGCGGGCTTCTTCATTGGCAGGTCCTTCACCTGCTGCCAATCGTCAAAGCCGTAGTGAAGCGTGATTTGCTTGGAACCCGCCAACGGCCCGAACAAGGCGAAGTAGGTGATCTTGACGTCCCTGCCTGGTGTGGGCGGATCAGGCGTCACAAGGGCCCGGTCGGGGCCGGCAGGTTTCTCGGCCACGGACGATATGGCCTTGGCCGCGTATTCGTTGAAGAACTCGACGATGTTCGGCATGAACGCCTCGAGCGTCGGATAGCGATCGCGGTGGCTCTCGTACTCCCCCAGCCGGTCGGCCAACCCGCCGACCCACTCAAAGCCGCGACCAGCCTGCTGTCGCGTCTCCGACCACGCCGCGATGCGGCCGTTCCTCGCCCTCACATAACGCACCACGCACGCCCGCACCATCGATTCGCGCATCATGGTGTCCCACGTGGAGTATGCCTGCTGCCGCATCTGAACCCCGCACCTGACGAACAGCCGCTCCCCTGCCGGCTTGAGCCGGTCGAGAAACTTGTCGGTGAGCGGATTGGTATAGGAGTGACAGAACTCATGCACGATCGTCGGAACGACCTCGTCACTGAAAACCGGCACACCATCTTTGTCGAACCGCCAGCAGCCGATGATTGCACAGAACGCTTCTCGGCCGTCGGGGTAGCGTATGCTGGGCCCGTAGTTGCCGCCCCCGTTCAGCAGGCCCAGGATCGGGTCGAACCTCGAGTCAGGCTTCGCCCCAAAGAACGAGTCGAACCATTCCTGAATCCGCTGTTTCTCCAACACATCGTTCATTCGCTCGGCGGCCGCTGCGTACAGCGGCTGATGCTCTGCGATAAACGCGGCGAAATCGGTGTCCTTGACGAACGACCGGGCCTTCTCCAGGAAATCCCTCGCATCCTCCACCGGCCAGCGGGAATCGAGACCGCTGTCAGGGCGGTCGAGGGGCACTGCCTCCTTCAAACCGGCGATGCCGTCCACGCGGATGGCCATGGCCATCACCGCATCGTAGCCGACGCCGTGATCCCGCCGCATGTCCCGTGCTTTTCGAATGACTGGATGCTGTCGGAACTTGCCGAACCACTTTTCTCCACGTCATCCGCATAAGGTGACTCGGAGTTATCCATGTTGTATTCGGAACTGCCGGCCAGCCGGAAGACGATGCTCATCAGTTCGACTCGCGGGTCGACGTGCGCGGAGAGGGCCGGCGGCGTTTGGGCTGCGGGCCGAGTGGTCGGAGGACCATCGGACTGGACCAGCGCGCAAATCGCGACAACACAACTGAAACACAGGTGGGCCGGTCCCATCTAGTGCGCCTCCGCCATGAGATTGGGTGGGGGCAACGGGTTGTGACCGACCACTTCCCGGCCGCAATCGGGGCAATGCGTTTCCTCGTGCAATCCCAGCTTTTCTTTCAACACGACCCAGGTGGGCTGCTTCTTGGCCTTCCAGACGCCGTCTGGGCACTTCTTCCAGTAGCAAGCCTCTGCGGCGTAGGCCGTGCGCTTCCCGGTAAAGGGAGATTCGATCGGTTCCTTGTCTCCCGGCTGAAGGGTGTGGCTGAATTGGCGCCCCGTTTCTACATCCACGAACACGCGCGTGTTCGCCTTCGCCGCGACAGAAGAATCGGCGCCCAGGGACCTCACGGCGATGCCGATCATCAATGCCGTTGAGCACATGGCGCCCAACAGAGTTGCATACCTCTTTGCCCTGCTGAAGGTCCGGTCCTTATCCATCCAGACTGGCCTCTCGTGGTCGGCCCTGGTGGGCGAGGCTTGTCGTGCGCGCCTCCACGAGTCCGTTCCGTCCACCCGTCCAACAGGCGTTCTTGATGACGATCCTCTCCAGAGTATTGGCCACGACCTCGCAGCGATCAATGGCTCGTTCGGTCATGTCGTAAACCTCCTTCCACTTGGCGACGACAATCGGATCGGTGGCCGTACGGTAAAGTTCCGCCATGGCCTCATTGTTGATGTCGTCTCCGGCCTTCTCCAGCGAGTGCATCTCGGCGAGGCGGGAGCGGAGGCCGTTCGATTCTCTGAGGTTGCGAAGCAGCGGAACCGCGGCGCCAAGGCCATAGCAGGCGCTGAGAAACACCTCCGCCTGCTTTTTCAGCCAGGCGGTCGGGTCGTTTAACTGGTGGGAATCCAGCTTCCTGGCAGCGGCGTTGATCTCATCGACCACCCCCTCGATCTGCATGACCAAGCTGTAAATGTCCTCTCGGTCGAAAGGTGTAATGAGTGTCGTACCCAGGTGGTTGAGAGTACGGCGGGTGAGGTGACTGCCGTCGTGCCTCAGCCGACGGATAGCGGCTACATGATCGCTGCGATGGTCGCGATCCCCGGTCACTTTCGTGTACGCTTCGGCAGCGCGGACGAGCAGCCCCGCTGCATCCTCGATGAAACCGAAGAAGCTCGTGTCCCGGGGTGTGATACTCAGCATGGTCAAATCCCTCGGCCGCGAGCGGCCTGCGGCTCATTCGTGAGTTCGCGATCCACTCCCGGACTCGCGCACAGACTTGGGCACCGCAGCGGCTCCCAACCGTCTAGAAGAGACCTCCGCTATCGGCTCCCTCTTGGAGCAACAGAGCTATTGCCCGCGGTATTCGCACTCCGCGCCTCTGCTAGGCCTGTGCTGCCCATTCATCGATGGTGTTCACGCACCGTCATACCAGCCGTGCATGTGGCGATCAACGCGGCACTGGTTAAGAATCCTTTAATTCCGAACTATATCTTCAATGGCAGCAACAGATAGTTATCGGAACCAAGCGGTGGCGAGCCAATTGCTCTCGATTGCACAAGAGCGTAGTGACCAAGACGCTAGTTCTAGAGTCCGATATAGTTACCGTTGGCATTGCCCGGCGAGCCCTCATGTTTTTCTGGGCGATCAAATCCCGCCGTGGGCCGGATGTCTCTCCGACTTCGATCACGCGTCGTATGGCTGGTCCATCCCGCTTATCGATGGGAAACCTCGCATGAATATGCAGGGGGGAATCTCGTGATTGGCAGTTTGAACGGTGACAGAACGGTGGTCGTGACGAGTCTGGCCATCGCCCGCTTGCTCAAGACGCGTACGCAGATCAGCAAGAGGCCTATCGATAGGGTCCTCCTTGTCATGATTTTCCTTTCCTTCTCCTATCTGTGCGGCCGAGTAAAGCCGCAATGCGACGACCTGAACGCTGAGGCCAAGGAGGCGGGCTTCTCCCCGATGACCCTTGAGGCTGTCCCATGAGACGAGCTATCCGGAGTCAGGAATCATGTCAGAATCCTCGCAGGGATAGTGCAGAATCTACTGGAAAAACCGGTCCCTTGTATCACATGTAAGTGATGGCCATCGCTTTGCCCGCTGGAGGAACCGTGATGCCCGCGACAGATGCCACGCTTGTGCTGGGCGTGTTGAACGGCGACCGGTCCGCCTTTGCCGAGCTCTATGATCGGCGGGCACGCCTAGTCCGGGTGACCTGTCTGGACGCCACGCGCGATCTCCATGCGGCGGCGGACCTGACGCAGGAGGTTTTCCTTCGGGCCTACAGCGGGTTGAAAGACCTACGCGATCCGCAGCTTTTCACAGCCTGGCTGGCTGGGATTGCCCGCCAAGTGTGCCGCGAGTGGCGCCGGGGCAAGTTGCGCGACCGGAGCGGTTACGCCGGTCTTGCCCGGGCGCAAGCCTCCGCGGCAGCAGAAGAACCACCGGACGAACGTCTGGACCTGCTTTGCGGCGCGCTCGCGGAGCTGCCCGAACAGGAGCGCCTGAGCCTGCATGCGTTTTACCTGCAGGAGCTGGACGCCGAGCAGGCCCGCACGGTGTTGGGCCTGTCGAGATCAGGTTTCTATCACGTGCTGACGAGTGCGCGGCAGCGCCTGCGTCGAATCCTCGCGCGTCAGGAGGTGCAGCGATGAAGTGCCGGACTCCCGAGCAATGGGACCTTTTCAGTATGGGCCTGGTGGATGAAGCGGCCTCCGCGGAGATGCGGGAGCACGCCGAGCACTGCGGCGAATGCCGCGCGATCTACGGCCAGGCCCGGCGCGACCACACCTTGCTGCTGCGAGCCTACGAGACCCTGGACCGCGACCACGAGTCGCAACGTGAAAAACTGCTTGCCGCGCTGCCGGCGGGCGCGTCCCCGTCTTCGACGACGGTCGGACACGACCAAAGCCGGCGCGGCATGGGAGGATTGACCATGTTGCTTCGGCACCGCCGCGCCCGGGCTGCGCTACTGATGCTGCCTGCGGCCGCCTGCATCGCGTTCATCGTTACGATCACCACCTTCACCGGGGGGCACAATGCGTTCGCCGCCGCCATCGAGCGGTTCCAGAAGGCCAGGACCATCGTGTGCCGCGTGTCCTCGCCCACGCCGATCACCGTGGGCCCGATGAGCTTCCAGCAGAGCGGCACGCTGTACGTTTCCTCCGAGTTCGGCAGCCGCTTCGAGATGCTGGCCAACGGCAGTGTGATGATGACCCAGTACATGCCGCCGCGGGGGCCGATCACCACCGTGTCATCCCTGGCTCGCAGCTACATGGTCATTGACGCCCGGGCGGCCGGCAAGGGTTCGCAGGCAAGCGCCACGCCGGACGAATTCATCCGCGCCCTCGCATCCCTCAAGGTCCAAGCCAGCCGCGAACTTGGCTGGATGGCGATCGATGGAGTGGAGACGATCGGCTACGAGATCACCGGCCAGGCGCTGGGGCTGGGCTCCGGTGAGGACGTCCGGTCCGAACTCTGGATTGAACCCAAAGACTCTCTGCCCGTTCGTTATCTCACCGAGATGCCCGGACCGACCGGCGACAAGTACCAGCTGGTCTTCGACCGGTTCGAGTGGGATCGGCCAGTCGATCCGGCGGCCTTCACGCCCGACATCCCCGAAGGCTACACCAGAGTGGACGCCACGATGCCTGTGCCGGACGAGAATACCCTAATCAAAGCGCTTGGCAACTACGCGGAGCTAACCGGCAAGTATCCGCCGACGCTGGACTCGTCGGTCGTCGTCAGCGACCTGGCGTCTGCAATTGCTTCGCGGGCCGTTTCCCGGGCGATCCGCGGTCAAGGGGCGCCGGACCAGAAGGTCGTGCTCCAGAAGTCGGTGGAGATCGGATCGGGCATCGGTTTCTATCAGAAGCTCGTCAAAGACGGGTGCTCGCCCGAGTACCACGGCAAGACCGTGACGCCGAGCGAGGCCGATGGGCTGCTGCTCCGCTGGAAGCTGGAAGACGGCCGGTGGCGAGTTGTCTACGGCGATCTT
>DATKKX010000114.1:0-2013 GCA_035542775.1 Phycisphaerae bacterium
GTCGCGCTGCGCTTTTCGAAGTCGAGCACGGGCGCCAGAATTTTCTTGATCTGCGCCGATTTGATGGGCTCGAGCGGCTTATGGAAGAGCAGCACGATGGAGGTGCCGCCGGGAGCGTTGCTGTCGCTGTTCTGGTCGACCTGGGTCGGCTGTCCGCCGTTCACCCCGATGTTGACGCCCGAATACCAGTGGCGTCCGCCCTTGAAGCCGCCGTTGATCTGCATCACGATGCGGTCGCCCTCGATCTCGATCTTGGTGATCTGCACGAGGTCGCCCGAGCGCGCGGCGGGGCCGCTCTCGCGGGCGATAGCGGTCCATTCCTTCTTGTCGTAGGTGCCGTCGGAGTTGAACTCGAGGGCCTTTTTCGAACGCGGCAGCAGGACCCTTACGGTGGCGTATTCGGAGCTCAAGCCGCGCGTCAATTCGATGCGGTCTTCTTCGGTGAGTTTCTCGCCCGCAAAGGCGAACGGTGACAATAGAATTACGACGCCAATCGCTGCGGCGGCTCGCATTTCGGACTCCCTGTCGGCGGATCCGTGAGCGGTGAGAACTGCCGGCGAATGGGCGCCTTCCACAGATAGAAGCCCAGCAGAATCAATACGAACGAGGTCAAAATGCTTGCCTCGGGTCCATATTCCCCGCCGCTCCACAGCGCACCGGCAGTCCACGACATCTCGTGGCCCGTCACATTCATTGTAAGCCCGCTGAGTGGAACGCCAAAGAGGGGTAGTGTGAAATTCCAGCCCACGTGAAGGCCGAAGGGAAGCCAGAGGTCGCGACTGCGCCAGTACGCATATCCGAACAGGATGCCGAAGCCCGCGGTATTGACGATACCGAGCCGCACGGCGTGCGGATTGGCCCCGTGAAGGAGCGCAAAAATGACGCCTACCGGCAGAATGGTGGCATACGGTCCGAGCTGTGCCAGAAGCAACTGGAAGCCGTAGCCTCGGAAGACCAGTTCTTCGCCCACTGCTCCGGCCGCCAGCAGCACCAGGACGAAGACCAGGGTGCCGGCGCCGGGCTGATCGTTCGGCGTCGCAACGAGTCGCGACGCTCCGGTGGCGAGCGGCGGCAGCAGCACCACCATGGCCGCCCCGGCTCCGCCGGCCAGCCCCGCGAGCAGGTTGTGCCAAGAGTCGCGTTCCAGCCATAACCCCAGATCTAGCAACCGGCGATTTTCGTAAATCCGCAACACCAGCCAGTTCGTAAAGACCGCGGCGGCCAGATGTGTGGCGGTAATTCCAACCAGGTAGCCGGTTTCGATCAGCACCCAGCCAAAGAGCGTGGTGCTGAGGATAAACAACACAATATAAAGGGCTACGTGGATGGCAACCCGGAGCGGATCGCGGCGCATTCAACTGGCATCATAGCAACCTCGAGGTAAGCCGCGGCATCCTATGTAACAGATGCACCGGGGAACGCTGTTGGGAGCCGCCGGTTTGGCCGGCGTGGCAGGGATTGGAGCGTGGGCGTACCTCACGGCTCCGGCTTTCTGGAAAATGTACGCAGAAGACTTGAAAAGGAACGTCGCGGCGCCGCCGATCGAACCTGACCCGAGGCTGTGGAGCCGTCGCGGCATTCACGCGGCATGGATGGGGCATACGACTGTGCTTCTTCAGATTGACGGCTTCTCGATCCTTACCGACCCGGTGTTCAGCCGGCGAATCGGAATCGACCTCGGATTATTCACCCTGGGGATCAAGCGGCTGGTGGATCCGGCCATGCCGCTGGAGTTGCTGCCGAAGCCGGACCTGATCCTGCTTTCGCATGCACACTTCGACCATTTCGATGTGCCGTCGCTCCGTGCGCTCGAAGATCGCGGCACGACGGTCGTGACCGCGCCCAAGACGTCCGACCTGCTGCGGCCTAAGAAGTGGGCGGCAGTAAAGGAGCTTGGCTGGGACCAGCGTTTCCGCGTGGGTCCCGCCGAGGTTCGCGCCTTCGAAGTGAACCACTGGGGCGCACGGATGCGCAGCGACATGTATCGCGGCTTCAACGGCTACACCGTGGAGG
>DATKKX010000115.1:0-7993 GCA_035542775.1 Phycisphaerae bacterium
ACCCTTTGCTCCTCGGAATTGGACGGACTCTGCAGAGCTACCCATCCCTTCCAGTCGCAAGTTATTGAATCGGAACTTCCGGGCCGCCAGTTGTCTTCACTGCAGGACGTCGACTGACACAGCGACGGGATCCCGGCGTCCGATAAGGCCCACTCTCATTTTTACACCACTGTCGCCCAAAGCAAGCAGCGCCCGAATTGTAACGCCAAGTCGCTGCCGCCGTTCCAGATCGGCCCCGATTCCGGGCGGTCAGACCGTCGGGGCTGGAATCCGCACGCGAAGCGCCGACGCAGCACCATCAAGCCGCGGTTCGATAAACAAGGCCGGAGACGGCCATCGGCGATACGCCCGGTTTTTCCGCTCAACAGCTGTGCCGGCTCCGCTCGTATCCTGGGTTCGCTGGCGCCGATCCTTACAGCACACCCATCCAACGCAGCAGGGCCCACAACGTCAACAACACCGCCGCCACAAACACCCACCGCCGCCAGCCATGCCGCGATGCGTGCTCCGGCGTGATCCAATCGCCGCAGTGCGGGCACTTCTGCGTGTCCTCGGTAACTATGCCGCGGCACGACGGGCAAATCATCTCCCCAAGGGCCTCGTCCTCTTCGTCGAGGTCCCCAGCCAACGGCGAGTCCTTGTCGTCCATGTCCTCCTCCAACGGCAGGTCCTTGTCGTTGAAGTACTCGTCGGGCTCGTAGCGCGGGGCCATCTATTTGACCAGTTGGAGAACGTCCTTGAATTTCGGATGATCGCATCGCTCGACCAGGTCGAAGATCAGGGCCTCGGTGGTGGAAATCTCGACGCCGGCGTGCCGCATCCGGTCCAGGGAGGTGTTCATGTCCAGCGGGAATCGCGAGCCGATGGCGTCGACCGGCACAAATACGCTGTAATCCACTCGCAACAAGTCCAGCGCGGTCTGCTGTACGCACACGTGCGTCTCCAGCCCCGCCAGGATGATGTGCTCGCGATTGGTGGCTTGGAGGGTGTTGCGGAAGTTATGGTCTCGCCAGCAGCTACACGTCGTCTTGACAACGGGTCGAACCCCGGGCGGCAGCCAATCCTTCAGGCGCGGGCTCGTCGGCCCCAACCCTTGCGGATACTGCTCGGTGTAGACAATCGGCAGACCCAGAACCTGGGCCACGCCGATCAGACGGCGGATCTTGTCGAGGATGATATCGGTCGGGCTGGTGGTGATGGCCGTCAGCATCTTTTCCTGGACGTCGATGACCACCAGAGCGGCAAGGTCGGCTTCAAGGATATTCACGTTCGCCATGAATCCAAGTCCTTTCCCTTCAATTCGCGGAGCCAGTATAGCGCGGGCGGATAATCTGCTCAACGCTGCCTGGCCGGCTTGGTCCGGGCCCACGGCAATGGTATGATTGATCCTGGTGGAATCGCCGTGTCCCTCCACGTCACTACGGACGCGGCGATGCGGATGCGGGCCAGCGTCGAAACGAGGACCTGATTTGTCTTTGCATGGCAAAACTGTGGTCATCACCGGGGCGACCGGCCGCATCGGTCAGCCTTTGGTGGAAGCCTGCGCCCGCGCCGGCGCAACGCTGGCAATCACGACGCGGCGCCAGGCGGCTTCCAGCAAGCTGGAGCAGGACCTGCAGCAGCGTGGCATCACCGCCGCCGTCCTGCCCTGCGACCTGCTATACGAGGAAGACGTCGTTCGCGCGGTACATCGCCTGAGCCAACGGTTCGGGAAGATCGACGTCGTGATCAATGCCGCCATCACCGCCGGTCCTCGTCTGTCGGCGCTGAATTACCCCATGGACCCGTGGCGGGAAGTGATCGCCACGAACGTAAACGGCACGTTCCTGGTTTGCCGCGAGGTGCTTCCATGGATGATCCGGCAACAATCCGGTTCGATCATCAATGTCACCGACAGCCACGCTGGTCCACGTGACGGAAAGTCCGCGGCATATCTCGTCAGCATGCAAACCGTCGACCACCTGACCAGGCTGCTGGCCGCCGAAGCGAAGGGCACGGGCGTTCGCATCAATGCCGTAGACATCGCTCAACTCGCCCCGCCATCGCGGACCCGCCAACAGCCCAGCGACTGGACGGAGACGTTTGTCTGGCTGGCGGATGACGAGTCCGCCGAGGTGACCGGGCAACGAATCGAGGCCAGGGCCGTCGTCAAGGCGTCATGACTGTCCAGGCTCGCGGCCTGGGATGCTGCTACTCCTCCTCTTTCGATTCACGATATTCATCGTTCCACGCTGACTGAATCGCCTCGAGCTTGGCCTCGTTCGAGGCCTTGGGGTCATCCCCGAAGTCCTCCAGCCCCAGGACCCACTTGTGCAGATCGGTGAATCGAACCGTCAGGGGATCGGTCTGGGGCATCTTCTCGTGCAGCAGAATGGCAAGGTCCTCGGTGTCCGTCCACTTCAGCTTCCGGGGCATGGTCAACTCCTCGCGCTGCTGAAAAACTCTGTCGACTGAGAGCTCGCGCCGACACGTGTCATCCGTCCTTCTTGGTTTTCATGGTCTCGGCGCTATGCGACTCGCGGGCCAGATTGCGATTCCAACTGGGGATGCGAACCTTAACAGTCCGCGAGCCGTTCGGCACGCACTGGCAAGCCAGGCGGCTGTTGGGCTTGAGATCGTAGGCCTCCTCGAGCTGGTCCTCTTCCTCCTCGGTGGATTCGCTGCACGCCTCCGCGCCCTCCAGCACGTGTACGTGACAGGTCGCGCAGGCGCAGACGCCCCCGCAGGCGTGATCCAGCTCAAGCCCATTACCCAGGCAAATGTCGAGTATTGAGCCGGGCCGGCCGTGTTCACCGTACGGCATCCTGGCCGGATCCACAGCGATCGAGTGCTCCTGGCCCTCTTCGCCGATCACGATCAGGGTATAGCCCTGCCTGGGCAACTCGACCTCTTGCTCGTGGAGATACGGATTCTGGCCGCCCATCAAAGCTTCTCCGCCTGCGTGTCATTCGCCCCGGGGACAAACGCCGCGAGCCGAAACACGACCGCTCGACACGGGCCCTCTCGGCCCGGCAGGTCATTTCGCGGCGGGCGATTTCTCGTGGATTCGCCCCTGATCCTCCCGCAACGCCTCGGTGATCGCCAGGTTCGCCAGCGTCTCAGTCATCTTGCCAAAATGGTTCAACTCGACATAGAGCTTTTCGGCGTCGTCCGTCGACGCGGCGAATTCTCGTAACTTGCGCATCGCTTCCTCCAGAGCGGCGCGCTCCTCGGCCGGCAGCAGGCGCCCGTGCTTGGCCAGTGTCTGCTCGGTTCGGACGATGTCGAACTCCACTTGGTTTCGCAGATCAACGAAACGATGGGCGGTCATGTCCTCCCGGGCGAACTTGATCGACTCCAGTTCGATCTTCTTGACCTCGTCGCGAGTCAGGCCGTGCGACGGAATCACCTGAATGCTGGCTTCGGTGCCGGACCGCTGCTCGCTGGCGTTCACGTTCAAAATGCCGTTGGCATCGATGAGGAACTGCACTGCGATCTTAGGTATGCCGGCGGGCATCGGGGGGATGCCCCGCAGGTCGAAGGTGGCCAGGCTTCGACAATCCTTGGCCAATTCACGCTCGCCTTGCAGCACATTGATCTTCACGCTGGTCTGTCCATCGACGAAAGTCGTGAACTGCTCCGTTGCCTGGCATGGGATTCGCGTGTTCCGCATGATGAGCTTGCCGACTGCCCCGCCCATGGTCTCGATGCCCAGCGATAGAGGAGTAACATCCAGCAGCAGCATGTCGCTGCGCTGCCCGGCCAGAATCTGCCCCTGCACGGCGGCGCCGAGGGCCACGACTTCATCAGGATTCAGCGCCGTGTATGGCTTGGTGCCGAAAACCTCCTCGACCCGCTTGCGAACCAGCGGAATGCGGGTGGACCCACCCACCATCACTACTCGGGCGACGTCCTGCGGCTGCATCTTGGCATCGGCCAGAGCACGCCGCGAAGCGTCGATGGTCCGCTCCAGCAAGGGAGTGATCATCGCCTCGAACTCGCCTCGCGTGATCGTCCGGCGATACGACCGGCCGCCGCCCAGGTCGAGCTCGATATCGGCCGACTGCGCGTCGCTCAGGCGGATCTTGACCTGTTCCGCAAACAACCGCAAAGCCTGCTTGGTGGCGGGCGAATCGATATTGATGCCGAACCGGTCGGCGACTTCCCGCTGAACCAACGTGATGATCGTGCGGTCGAAATCGTCGCCGCCCAGGTGCGTGTCACCGTGTGTGGAGATGACCTCGAACAGGCCGGAGGCCAGCCGGAGAATGCTGATGTCGAACGTGCCGCCGCCCAGGTCGTAGACGGCTATGGCTTCCTTGCCGCCGCGCGCCACGGATCGCGCCGCAGGTTCGTCACCGCTGGAGCACTTTGACCGGTCACCGATCGTCAGGGACAGCATTCCCGAAGCTTTCGAGGCGGCAGCCTTGTCCGCGACCGCCTGCCGGATGCCGAAACCGTAAGCCAACGCCGCCGCGGTGGGCTCGTTGATGATGCGGACGACCTCCAGACCCGCGATCTGACCGGCATCCCGTGTCGCCTGCCGCTGGGCGTCGTCGAAATACGCCGGCACGGTGATGACTGCCCTGCGGATCGGGTGGCCGAAGTGCCGCTCCGCCCGGCTCTTGAGCTCGGCCAGAATCAAGGCCGATACCTCCTGCGGAGTGAGCAGCTTGCCGTTGATGTCGACCTTGACGGTATCGCGTTCGCCCCGAACGACGTGATAGGCCAGGTGCGGCAACTCGTTCTTCAGGTCTTCAACGCCCAGCCCCATCAATCGCTTGATCGAGTAGACCGTATGCTCGGGATTTTCGACCGCGTGCCGGCGGGCCTGCCAGCCGATGGTCACATGCCCATCGGCCGAGAAGCCCAGCACCGAAGGCAGGCGCCCCTCCTCGTCGGCGTCACGGATGACATGGGGACCGCGCTGGTCGGCATGGGCGACCAGGCTGAACGTCGTGCCCAGATCGATGCCGACGATTATATCCCCGTTCTGCACATCGCCGTTCATGGTGTGGTCCATCAGACAATCCGTCGGTCGGCTGGCGGTTGTTCACATCTGTGCCAGCAGATTGTTCAGGTACTTCATGGCGTTCAGCTGCAGTCGCAGCTCATTCTTGGCCTGGTCCGAGACGGCGCTAAGCTCGCAGCACAGGGCGACGATGTCTTGCTCAGTCGCCTGCTTCCGCCGCACCACCCGCTCACGCAGGTCCTCCAGCATCGGCCGGTTGTTCGACGCCTTCGCCTCCTCCAATTCCTCGCGAAGCGTCAGCACCTGGGCCAGCAGATCCTGCGGGACGCGCTTGTCCTGCGTCGCGGACTTTCCGCCGGCGGATTCGAGCAGGTACTCGGCCCGATGAAGCGGATCACGCAGAACATCGTACGCGCTGTTCACCGAAGCGCTGGCCCGAAGGGCAAACGCCTGCATCTCTTCTCCGGCCGTGGCGTACTTGTCGGGATGTATATTGCGGCTGATGGCGAGATACCTCTCTTCCAGCAGGGCAACATCGACCTCATAACTTCGCGGCAGGCCGAAGAGCTCGAAATAGTTCGCTCCCTGCACGTGAGCCAGTAGTTGATGGCAATCCTCGCAGGCGAACGGCACCTGCGTCAGGGCTTCGCACGTCCCGCACTTCACGGGAGCGGCTGTTCTTTCGGCATTCGCGGCAGTCGGGACCGGGTCCATGGGATCCTCGAAAAGCGGCCCGCGGTGGCCCGCGGTTCCTATGTTCGTCTGCGACGAGAGCCTACCCCCTCGATCAACCAGGTTGTACAGGCATCCGCCCGCCCCGGTGTGCCGGGACTCTTGCAGGCAGCGGCATGTCGCAACCCGTTGGGATAGGCTCCTTGTACGGGCCGCCGTCAGGCCGGCGGCAACACTCTCTTCGTCGATTGCCTACGCGCTAAAGCTACTGCCGCACCCGCAGGTATGGGTGGCATTGGGATTACTGAAGACAAAACCGCGGCCCATGATCTCGTCCTTGAAATCCACCGCAGTACCTTCGAGATAGATGAAGCTCTTGGGATCGCAGATGATCTTCACGCCGTGGATGGTCCATTCCTCGTCGTTCTCGCCCTTGCTCTCGGTGAGATCCAGCGTGTAGGAGAAACCGCTGCACCCGCCGCCCTTGACGCCGACGCGAAGGTAGGTCTTCTCGGCATCGAGCTTCTGTTGGTCGATGATCGTCTTGACTTCTTTCGCAGCTCGTTCACTCAACTCTATTGCCATGCCATCGAACCTCCCGTCAGCGCCATCGCGCTGACTTCCCGCCATCGCTAGCCCTCGGCCGCCGCAGCCGCCACGTCTGCCGCAGCAAGCCCCCCGCCCTGCTTTTTCTTGAAATCGGCGATTGCGGCGCGGATGGCATCCTCGGCCAGCACGCTGCAATGGATCTTCACCGGTGGCAGTGACAACTCCTTCACAATTTCGGTGTTCTTGATCTCCAGCGCCTCATCGACGGTCTTGCCCTTGACCCATTCGGTGGCCAGCGAGCTGGACGCGATCGCCGAGCCGCACCCGAAAGTCTTGAACTTGGCGTCGATGATGCGGCCCTCCTCGTCGCACTTGATCTGCAGCTTCATCACGTCGCCGCATTCGGGGGCCCCCACGATCCCGGTGCCCACGTTGGGATCGTTCTTGTCTAACGAGCCCACGTTGCGAGGATTCTGGTAGTGATCAATGACTTTTCCGCTATAAGCCATAGGTTCCGCTCCCGGTTCCTTTATCTCGTCACGCGCCGCGCGGCCATCGCTCAGTGCGACGCCCACTGGACCTTCTTGAGATCCACGCCCTCCTTCGCCATCTCGTACAGCGGGCTCATCGCCCGCAGTCTCTCCACTGCCGTGCAGACCCGCTCGATGGCGTAATCCACTTCCTCCTCGGTGGAAAACCGCCCCAGCGAGAACCGGATCGAGCTGTGGGCCAGGTCGTCACCCACACCCAGCGCCTTGAGCACATAACTGGGCTCCAGCGACGCGCTGGTGCAGGCTGAACCGGAACTCACGGCAATATCGTTGAAGCCCATCATCAGCGACTCGCCCTCGACGTACAGAAAGCTCACGTTCAGGTTGTTCGGAATCCGCTGCGTGGGATGCCCGTTCAGATAGATTTCATCAAGCCGGTTGAACAGCCCGTCCTTGAGCCGGTCGCGAAGCGCCCCCACCCGGATCATCTCCTCGGCCTGCGCCTGCACGCAGAGTTCCGCGGCCTTGCCCATGCCGACGATGGCGGGCACGTTCAGCGTGCCGCTGCGCATGCCGCGCTCGTGCCCTCCGCCGTGAATCACCGGCTCGCAGCGGACCCGCGGCCCCTTGCGCCGCACGTACAGCGCGCCGACGCCCTTGGGGCCGTAAATCTTGTGGCCCGAGCAGCTCAGCAGGTCGATGCCCATGTCCTCCACGTCGATCGGCATCTTGGCGAAGGTCTGACAGGTGTCAGTGTGAAACAGGACGCCTTTCTCCTTGCAGATCCGGCCGATCGCCTTGATCGGCTGGACCGTGCCGATCTCGTTGTTGCCGTGCATGACGGTGACCAGGATGGTCTTCTCGGTGATGGCCTCGCGGACCTGCTCGGGGGAGACCAGGCCGTACTTGTCGGGCTTCAGGAACGTCACGTCGAAGCCCTGCTGCTGAAGATACTTGCACGGATCGAGGATCGCCTTGTGCTCGGTCTCCTGCGTGATGATGTGGTTGCCCTTGTCGTGATACATCGCGGCAACGCCCTTCACCGCGATGTTGTTGGACTCGGTGGCCCCGCTGGTCCAGACAATCTCCTTGGGTGAAGCGCCGATCGCCGCCGCGATCTGCGCTCGGGCATGCTCCACCGCCTCCTCGGCCTCCCAGCCAAACGAGTGGCTTCGACTGGCCGCGTTCCCGAAACGGTCCTTGAAGTAAGGCAGCATGGCCTCCAGGACGCGCGGATCGACCGGCGTGGTGGCGTTGTTGTCCATGTAAATCGGCAACCTCATGAAACGTTCTCCGTCCCCGCCGCATCGCGCCTCATGGCATAGGCCGC
>DATKKX010000116.1:0-2448 GCA_035542775.1 Phycisphaerae bacterium
GCGCGCCGCCGATGCGCCTCAGGCCGTCCGGGCATGGTTCTACCCCGGCGACAACTACGGCAACGCCTTCGTCTACCCGCAACGGCAGGCGGCGGCATTGGCCCGAGCCAACAACCAGCCGGTTCCGTCCATGTCCGGGGAAGCAAAGAACGAGTTGAGTGAGTTGAGGAACACTCCGTTGATGATCCAGCAGCCGGGCGACGAACAGACGAGGCCGGAGCCCCAATCGCAGCAGCAGCCCACTCCTCAGCCGCAGCAACTGGCCCAGACCACCACACACCCCGTGACGCCGCCCGAACCTCACCCCGAAGCTCAACAGCCGCAGGCCCAGAACGCGCAGAAGCCCGCGCACCAGGCGTCTCAGCCGCAGCAGGAACTGCCGCAGACCGCGAGCGACATGCCGCTCATCGGATTGCTCGGCGTGATCTCGCTGGCGCTTGCCGGCGCGCTGCGGCTCGCACGCAGAAGACGCGCGTAGTCGCTGTGGCGTTAATGTGGGGCAGCCCTTTGGGCGGCAGCGGGGCATGGACCCCGCTCCAACCGCCGAACGCGGCAGCGGGCCCAACGGCTCGGCTTGCGACCCGCGTGGCGTTAATGTGGGGCAGCCCTTCAGGGCGGCAGCGGGGCATGGACCCCGCTCCAACCGCCGAACGCGGCAGCGGGCCCAACGGCTCGGCTAGCGACTCGCGTGGCGTTAATGTGGGGCAGCCCTTCTGGGCAGCAGCGGGGCATCGGCCCCGCTCGAACTGCCGAACGCGGCGGTGCCCCGAGGCGGCGGCGCGGGTTTACTTGCGGTTTTTTGCGGGGTGTTCGGGTCCAGCAGACTGCGTTCCCTGTTTCTTGCGCCGCGGTTTGGCCAGGAGCGCCTCTCCCAGCAGCATCGCCAGAGGTATGGCGGAGCCTAGCAGGGCGTACTTCAGTTTGCCTGTTTTGGGCTCGGGCAGTCCCGGGGGTAACACCCCTTTGGCTGGGTCCTGCTCGACCGGTCCTCCCAGGCGCATTTTCTCCCAGTCGTAGTAGAACTGCTTCCCGCATTCCAAACACACGACGTAAGTTTCGCCCCCGGGCTCACCGGGCTTGCTGACCGGGGTGATCGGCCGTGTAAGCCGGCGATGCGGGCAACGGAATAACAGGTCGGCTAGTACTGAGATCATAGCGTAATTTCCGCCATTCCTATTGTCTCAGGAATAGTTCTATAACTGGCGGCGCACCGGGTACTAACCACCTTTGCAGGGGAAGGGGTACCGGGACTCTCACGGTACTCCAAGTCATTGACAAGAAAGAATAATCATGCGGAACTATAGTTTCAAAGGTTCACGGAAGCAGGGAAAGGGAGAGCGTACATGCTGGATCTTCTGGAGCGGGACTCAACCACCTGGCATCGGCTGCGGGAAGCGGCCCTCGAAAAGAAAATTCTCAATTTCGATCTGGTTCCGAACCGAATCTCGACGACTTCCGCTAATTTCACCATTTATCGGGCCAGAATTCCCGGCGGCTGGCTCGTCGCCGTACGCCCGCACGACAATCTGACGTTCATCCCCGACCCCGACCACGAGTGGGACGGCGGATCTGTCGATTAACTTACCCCCGTAACCGAATCGGCGCGAATTCCGAAATGAGTTTGAACTCCGTCTGAACCGCGGCTATGGACTCGCCGATCTGCTGCACCTTGGCCGCGTCGGTCTGCCCCTTGTCTTCCGCCATTTGCAGGTAGGGGAGAACAGCGGGATTGATGCGCATGATCCGGCAGCAGGTGGCATCCACGGCGACGCGATCCGGGCCCGCTACGAGCACGCCCACCTGCTTCGGCGTGCCCTGTATGGGGCCGTTCCCCTCCATCCCCACGATGCCGTCCACGATGGCGAACGTGCGGGGGAACAGGCTGTGCAAATCGGCGATGCACTCCATGATTCCGGCCCAGTGCAGCACGTTTTTCGGCCAACCGTAAACTCCGCCCGGAACCAGTCCGAACAGGTTCTTCATGCTGAGCGTGGCGCCCACCCAGTGGTGGCACTTCATCTTCGGCATGGACACCAGGAGGTCCGCGCCCAAAGCGGTTTGCGGCAGGTAGTATGACTTGATCCGCGAGTGCGCGCCGGCCACGCGGACGCGCTTGACTTCGTCCAGGTTCAGGTCCGTGAACAGCTCTTCGAACTTGGGGATGGCCTGGAAGAACCCGGCCGCCTCCGCCAATTCCAACGTGTTGCGGCGATGCCCCGGTCCCTCGGCGATGCGCACCTCGGCGGCGCCCAGCGAACGGAACGCTTCGAGCGCCGCGGCCACTACCGCCGGATGAGTGTTGATCGTCGTGCCGGGATCGAACTCCACCAGGTTCGGCTTGAGCACAACGCGCTTTCCGCGAACATCCACCTTGTGCTCTGCCAACAGACGGCGGATCATGTCCAGCAGGTCCTGCGAGTAGGAAGCCGCGCGCACGATCGAGACCTG
>DATKKX010000117.1:0-10541 GCA_035542775.1 Phycisphaerae bacterium
CGATGAACAGGCCCTTTGGAGGTACGGTGATGCGAGGCATGATACCAATTATAGGATACGCGGCTGTGGCGATGGCGATGCTGTGCGGCATTGGCTGCAAGGACCAGCCAGCTGCTCAGAAGACGGGGGCGCGACAATACACCATCGGCATGAGCCAGTGCAATCTCGGCGAGCCGTGGCGGGTCCAGATGAACGCGGACATCCGTGCCGCCGCCGAGAAACATCCCGAGATCAAGATGATCTTCAAGGACGCCCAGAACGACGCCCTCAAGCAGCGGGCCCACGTCGAGGAACTGGTCAGCGCCGGCGTCAACGCGATCATCATCAGCCCGAAGGAAGCACAGCCCCTGACCGAGCCGGTGGCCAAGGCGGTCGAGGCGGGCATTCCGGTCATCGTGCTCGATCGGCGAGTGCTCGGCGACAAGTTCACTTGTTTCATCGGCGCGGACAACAAGTTGATCGGCAAGGCGGCCGGGAAGTGGATCGCCGGCAAGCTGGGCGGCAAAGGCAAGGTCGTCGAGCTGAAGGGGCTGATGACCTCGACGCCGGGGCAGGATCGTCACTCCGGCTTTCGCGAAGGAATCAAGGACAGCAATCTTGAGGTCATCTTCGAGGCCGACATGAAGTGGCTGGAGCCGGACGCCCGCAAGGAGATGGAGTCGGCATTGGCCCGCTTCAGCCAGATCGACTGCGTATACGCACACAACGATCCCGGCGCCCATGGGGCCTACCTGGCAGCGGCCGCGGCGGACCGGGCCAAGGGTACGATGTTTGTCGGGATCGATGCTCTGCCGCATGAGGGCGTCATGTACGTTAAGCAGGGCATCCTCGACGCCACCTTCCTCTATCCCACGGGCGGGCAAGAGGCGATCGATGTCGCCTTGAAAATCCTTTCCGGCGAGAAGGTGCCCAAGGAAATCACGCTGGGCTCACGAATCTTCACCAAAGAAAACGTCGCGAATGGGGGCCAGGCCATTGGCACGGAATCAAGCGACTGATCGTGCACACCGAACTTCGCCCTGCCGGGCTCCCGCGCTGGACTCAGGTCAACCTACTCATGAGGACCGGCACCAGCGGGTCCGGCAAATCGAAACACTGCCGTCGGTTGGGCGATCCGCAGATAGTCGGCGACCGACATGATGATCGAATCCGTCAGGCTGCCCGCGTTGAACGCGATCCGATCGTTGGCCAGAATCGACTCATCCACATACAGCTCGAAGGGCAGGATCGGCGGACCAAATGGCGGTACCGAGCCGGACACGAGCCCAGTCAGCTGCATCAGCTCCTCTGCGGTCGCGAACCTCGCCCGCCGGGTGCCGAATCGTTGTCTCATCGCGGCGTTGTCCAACCGCAGGGCCGCACTCATCACGAACAGCCGGAACACCTCGCCCGTCCGAACCAGCAAGGCCTTGCCGCCGATGCGTACATCCTCGCCCCGGGCCCGCGCCGACTGCTGCGAGGTGTAAGTGGGCTCGTGGTGCACCTCGCGGAAGGCCACATTGTGCTGGTTGAGCAGGGTACGGATGGACTCGTAAATGGCGGTGCTCATGCTGCCCTTTCAGCAAGTGTAACATAAATCCGGACACATATCGATCAGGTACCGCCCAACGCATGATACGTCCGGTCGGTCCATTTGAGGCGTGAAGCCCTGCTCCACAGAGGCCCAGGAGCTTGCCGCCAGGCTGCCGGCGCGGGTACAATTACTGATGCGCCTATCCGTCGCTGGCCCATCCGACTCCGGCGGTTTTGCGGCAAAGCTCGCAGTGGGATCAGGATGCGCGAAACCAAGGGGCTGCGATGATAGGGCGATTCGTGCGGCATCTCTGGGGAGGGGGGGACAGGGAGGCTGCCTCCGCGAAGGAAGGCAGCGGCGCCGGCGGATCAGCACCTCTCGACGCACAGCATTCGGACTTCGGCTGGCGACTCCACGGCAAGTTCGTGGGGGTCACGCCCGATCGTTCGTTCAGGTTTGTCCCCGGCGAACACACTTCTGACGGAGTCCTGGACCCCTATTGCAGCAACCTGACGGCGTTGCAGGCCTGCCTGCAATGCGGGGCCTGCACTGCGAATTGCGCGTTGGCCGGGGAGAGCGGCCTCTTTCCCCGCCGGCAGATGAACCTGTTCCAGATGGGCGAGCAGGCACGCCTAGCGGACGATCCCACCATCTGGTACTGCTACAACTGCGACGATTGCTCAAAGCGTTGCCCCGCGGGGGCGAAGCCCGGCAAGCTCATGGCGGCGATTCGCCAGATGGCCGTGGAGCACTTTGCTTTCCCGGGTTTCCTGGCCCGGTTTGTGAACCGGCCGCAGTATTGGTGGATCGTCCTCGCGGTGGTCGCGATGCTCGTGCTGGGGGCGATTGCATGCGGCGGCTCGTTTTCACCCGCGAGCGATCCTGTGCGTTATGCCAGCATGCTGCCGCACCGGACGGTACAGGTGTTCTTCCTGTTCTTCACGGGGCTGGCCCTGATATGCCTTGCCGTGGGTGCAGCGCGAGCCTGGCGGGCGTATGAAGGCGAATCCTGGAGGCGGGCGAGACCGCGCCTCTTTCTGCGGGCATTCCGCAGGGCGATGGTCGACGTTGTGGCCCAGCAAAGGCTCTCGGATTGCGAAGAGCATCGCTGGCACAGGTACGCCCATCTCGCCGTGTTTTACGGGTTTGTGGTCCTGGCCGGCTTGGCCGGCGTTGCCGCCATCATGATCGCCGTGGGAGGTGACTATCCGTTCACGGCCGGCCATCCTCTCAAGATCCTCGGCAACCTCGCGGCGGCGCTCTTGATTCTGGGCGGCGGATATTTCGTCTGGGAACGGTGGACAGCGACGAAGCTGGACGATCCCAGCACCTATTTCGACTGGGTCCTGCTGGGCAACCTGCTGATCGCCGGACTTACCGGTGTGCTGTGCGAAGTGTTCCGATTTCAGGGCATCGCCGTTGTGGCCTATCCCACGTATTTCCTGCATCTGGTTTCCGGCTTCGTGCTCCTGGTATTTCTTCCCTATTCCAAGCTGGCCCACTTGTGCTACCGCACGGTGGCGTTGACCAGCCAGGAGTACGAAGCGCTGTTGCGGGCTAAGGCGCCCGCCGCCGATTTCCCTAGACTCGCCGGCAGGCAGCCCTCCGGTTGGTCGAGCGTTTCTCCTCGAGACGGGGGGAACCGGTTTGATCGCTCTGCGACTCGCGCGGCCTCGACGCGCCGCAGCGGGCCTGGAGAATGACGTCTATGGACCTGCACGACTACCCGGAACAGGGGTATGAAGAACTGAGCGGCGTTCCGGACGCCGACCTCGGCGCGGCCTACTATAAGCTGCGCGACGAGACCAGGCAGACCGAGGCCGGCACCTATTACCCCAATCTGGAATCGCTTGTCGGAACGGCCTTCGAGCGCGAGAAGGATCGGCGAGAGGTTCAGGATCTGGTCAAGCAGGACGCGCCGCCGGAGATGCAGGCCTGGTACGAGGAGGCCCGGCAGCGGCCGTGCGTCTGGTGGCTGGATAACCACCTCGTGGCCCGGCACTCGCTCAAGAGCTGCCTCTATTGCGGCGTATGCACCTCGCAATGCCCGGCGGCGCAATACTTCGAAGAGTACAACCCGCGGATCGTCGTGGACGTGGCCCTGGCCCGCGATGAAGACCGGCTGATCGATCTGCTGAAGTCGGATGTACTGTGGTATTGCGGACAATGCGGCTCGTGCCGGGCCAAGTGCCCCCGCGAGAACAACGTCATGGGCCTGGTTTCCTCCCTGCGGTTTCTGAGCCAGTTGAAGGGCTATCACCTGGCCAGCGTCCGCGGCCGGCAGCAATACGCCGCCCGGCATCTGTGGGGTGCGAATCTGTGGAATCGAGCCCTCAGTCTGTACTTCCGTAATGCAAAGCCACAGACCCACCAGGATTTCGGCCCGCGTTACGAGCAATACTGGGAGGAAGCCGTCGAGCAAATGCGGCGCCTGGGCGCCAGCCCCGATGCCCGCGGCGATCTGGCCGGAAAGAAAGTCGAGCCCGAAACGCTGGCTCAAGTGAGGCGATGCCTGCAATGGGGCGGAACTCTGGTCCTCTGGCAGGCCCTTGAGGAATACGCCGCGGCCCAGGCAGCGGAGTGGGGGCTGACCATCGATGAATACTACGAGAAAGTCCGTTCAGAAGGGTGAGAGTATGGTGCCCTTTGTGGCGGCTTCGGCCGTCGAAACTGCCAGGCCGGTCAAGGGGATCAAGGACATCCCCGCGGATGACTATTACCTGACGACCAGTTGCGTCCTGGGAACGCTCAATCCCGGCACCGAAGTCCTGATCACGCGGCTTTACGACCTGCTTGGCCTGCACTGGGGTATCACGCCGGAGACGCCCGACTCACAATGTACCTGTTGCACCGGCATCTCCTCGCACGGAGACGTCGTGACGTTCGAGAGCACGCTGCTGGTGGTGGCCCGACTGTGGTCCGTGGCCGCGGAACTGGGCTTTCAGCACATCAGCACGGCCTGCGTCACTTCGTTCTGCATCCACAGCGAATGTCTGGAGATGTATCACGAAGAGCCGGGCCTGGCTGAGCGGGTAGACCGCTGGCTCCAGCAGGCCTGCGGGCGGAAGCTGCAACTCCCCACCCACGTGGTGCATGGCAGTGATGTTATCTATCGGCATCGCGAGCGGCTCGCGGAGGCCTTCCTGAAGTATCGCCTGGTTGATCACCGCACCGGGCGCCCGCTGCGGATCGTCGACCACGTCGGCTGCCACTATGCCAAGGTCTTCCCCGAGAGGGCGGTCGGCGGCGCGGACTACTGCGACGTCCTGACCGGGATGATTCGCGCCTGGGGCGGCCAGACGGTGGACTATCCCGAGCGGCGGCACTGCTGCGGGATGGGCTTCCGCCAGTGCATGATCCAGCCCAATCGCGGCTACACCATGGCCTGCGTGCTCAAGAAGCTGACCAGCATGGAGCCGTTTCAACCCGACGCGATTTTAACCAACTGCCCGGGCTGCAACGTGTTCCTCGACAAGGAGCAATGGGCGGTCCAGGAACTCACCGGCAAGGCGTTCCAGATTCCGGTGCTGTCTTATACAGAGCTCGCCGGCCTGCTGCTCGGTTGGGATCCCTATGACGTGGTCGGCATTCAGACGCACACCGTGCCCGTGGAGCCGCTCCTGGAGCGGATCGGGATTCCCTATGACAGCTCCAAGGCCTGGCTGCACGGCGCGTCGGAGCGGACAACGAGGGTGTCGTAATGGCTGACAAAGTACTTATTGTGGGCGGCGGGATCACCGGGATGCAGGCCGCCACGACGCTGGGGCAGATGGGTATTCCCTCCATCCTGTTGGAGAAGGCCGATCGGCTGGGCGGGCGCGTGCGGCGCTTGTCACGGACCTTCCCGTTTTTCGACAAGGCCGGTTTCACGGATGGTGCCGACTTCGTCGCGGAGATCGAGGAGGACCTGCGGGCCTGCCGCCTCGCCGACGTCCGCCTGGAAACGACCGTGACCAGCGTCAAGGGAAATTTCCCCAACTTCACGATCGGCTTCAGCAATGGCAGACAGGAGCAGGCCAGTGCAATCGTCCTGACGACGGGCTTCGAGCCGTTCGACCCGACCTCGCTGGAGGAGTACGGCTACGGCCGTTACCCCAATGTCGTAACCGCCCCGGAACTCGAATGGATGCTCAATCCTCGGGGTCCGACGGGCGGGCAATTGCTGCGGCCCAGCGACCGCAAATTGGTCGATCGGCTGGCCCTGGTCTTTTGCGTGGGCTCCCGCAACCGCCGGATCGGCGCGCCGTTTTGCTCGCGAATCTGCTGCTCGTTCAGCACCAAGCAGGCCATCACGGTGCGGGAACGCAATCCCAACAGCCTGGTGGTGTGCTTCTACATTGATGTGCGGACTTATGATCGCGGTTTCGAAGAGATGTATTCCCTGGCCCAGGATCGCGGGGTAAAGTATGTCCGCGGTCGCGTCTCGACCTGCAAGGAACTGCCGGATGGCAGTATCGGCGTCAAGGCGGAGAACACCTTGATCCAACGCCCCTTCTGGGGTGAGTTCGACATGGTTTCGCTTTCCACCGGGATGCGGCCTTGTGCGGATGCCGAACAGCTCTCGCAGATTTTGGGTGTCGGCCGGGGGCCCGACGGCTTCTTCGTCTGCCAGGATTGGTTCCGTTATCCGCATGACACGACCAGACCGGGGATCTTTGTCGCCGGCTGCGCCATGGGCATGAAACCGATCCGGAATTGCCTGATCGACGCCGGGGCCGTGGCTGCCCGCGTCGCCGTCGTTCTGGGCAAGGGACGAGGAGTACAGGGATGCGATACGGCTTCGTCATCGACCAGCGCAAGTGCATCGGCTGCCACGCCTGCTCCGTAGCTTGCAAGGCGGAGAACCACGTATCCCTGGGTGTACATCGCACATGGGTCAAGTACGTCGAGAAAGGCCGCTTCCCCGACAGCCGCCGCTTTTTTCAGGTCACGCGATGCAACCACTGCGCTAACCCTCCCTGCGTTGCGATCTGCCCCGTCAAGGCGATGTATCAGCGAAAAGACGGCATCGTCGATTTCGACCAGACCCGGTGCATCGGCTGCAAGGGCTGCCTGCAGGCCTGTCCCTATGACGCCATTTACATCGATCCGGTGACCCACACCGCCGCCAAGTGTACCTACTGCGCCCACCGCGTGGAGGTGGCCATCGAGCCGGCCTGCGTCACCGTCTGCCCGGAGCACGCCATCGTGGCGGGCGACCTGGACCAGCCCGGGAGCGAGATCGCCCAACTCGTTTCACGGGAGCAGTTCCGCGTTCGCAAGCCCGAGCAGAATACGCTGCCGCATGTGTTCTACCTGGCCGCCGATGAGGCGACCATCTCGCCAACCGCGGCGTCGTACGAAAACGCCTACATGTGGGCCGACCGGAACGATCGCATCGCCGGCGGCGGCGCCATTCGCATGCCCCCGAATCGTGCCATTCCGGCCCCCGTGAGAGCGGCCTACGACGTCGAGCATGAGCGGCCTTGGGACTGGCGCGTGCCGGCTTATGCCTGGACGAAGTCCATCGGCGCGGCCGTACTGGCGGTACCCGCCGTCGCGGCGGCGCTGGGGTGGCTTCAGACGAGCAAGGCCCTGAACCTCTTCCTGGTGCTGCTGGCTCTGGTATTCACAGGGCTTACCGCTTTGCTGCTGGTCTCTGATCTCTCTCGCCGCGAGCGATTCATGTTCGTCCTAAACCGGGCCCAGGGAAAATCCTGGATCGCCCGCGGAGCCTACATCCTGATTGCCTACAGCGTTCTGTGCGTGCTCTATGGGCTCGCCGTGCTGATTGGGATCAGCTCGTTGAGTAGTGTGCTCCTGTGGCTGACCGTGGCCGGAGGCGGTCTGGCGGCGATCTATACCGCGTGGCTGTTTGGCCAATGCGAAGGCCGCGATTTGTGGCAGACGCCGTTGTTGCCGCTGCACATGCTGGTGCAGGGTTGGCTGGCCAGCGCCGCGGTCCTGGCTTTGCTGGCGCCGGCGTGCGCCGATGCGTCCCAGACGCTCCGTGTAGCGGGCGGGGCACTGGCCCTTGGGCTCGCTTTCCACTTGCTGACAATGATCGCGGAATTCCTGATGCCTCCGGCGACGGATTCCGCTCAATACGCGGCCCGCTTGTTGACCCGTGGTCCGTTCCGTTTTGCCTTTTGGGCCGGGGCCATTGTGCTCGGCGTGCTCATTCCGGCCGTGCTTCTCGCCGTCGGCTGGGGACAGGCCGGACTGATCGGATGGGCCGCCGCATCGGCGCTGGTCGGGATGCTGGTCTACGAATGGTGTTTCGTCATGGCCGGCCAGGGCGTGCCGAACAGTTGATGGCAAAAGGGGACTGGCTCCGAGCCGAGTGCGCTTGGTGCAGTCAAGAAAGGGCTGCCGCGAGGTGCCTGTCCCCTTTTGCCATTGACTGCTAAGTCTGTGGAGGTGCGTCGATGAAGGATTTTTCTCGCGCCGGTAGTCACCTGGCCTCATGCCCGCCGGTGGAAAAGTGGGACGATTGGGCCGAGTACGATCCACAAGTCTGGCCACAACGAGTGCTGCGGCACTATCAGCTCATTCCCACGATCTGTTTCAACTGCGAATCGGCCTGCGGGCTATTGGCCTACGTCAACAAGGAAACCGGGCAGATCGACAAGTTTGAAGGCAACCCTGTCCATCCGGCCAGTCGCGGCAGGCTCTGCGCCAAAGGCCCGGCCGTCATCAACCAGATCAAGGACCCCGACCGCATCCTCTATCCGCTCAAGCGAGTGGGCAATCGCGGCGAGGGCAAGTGGCAACGGGTCAGTTGGAACGAGGTACTGGAGACGTTCGGCAAGAGGATCGCCCAGGCCATTCGCGAGGGGCGCGGCGAGGAAGTGATGTACCACGTCGGCCGCCCGGGCCACGACGGCTACATGGAGCGCGTGCTCCAGGGCTGGGGCATTGACGGGCACAACTCTCACACCAACATCTGCTCGGCCTCGGCCAGATTAGGCTACGTGCTATGGACCGGCATGGACCGGCCATCGCCCGATCACGCCAATTCCCATTTCATCCTGCTGCTCAGCTCGCACCTGGAGACGGGCCACTACTTCAACCCTCACGCCCAGCGGATCATCGACGGCAAGATGAAAGGGGCCCGTCTGGCGGTGATGGACCCGCGACTGTCCAACACCGCGAGCATGGCCGACTATTGGCTGCCGACTCATCCCGGCACCGAGGCCGCTGTCCTGCTGGCCATGGCCAAGGTAATCCTCGATGAAAACCTGTTCGATGCTCAATACCTCCGCGAATGGGTGAACTGGGAGGAACTCGAGACCGCAGATTTCCACGGCCAGGGCCTTCCGTTCGACGAGTTCATCGCGGCCTTGCGCCGCCACTACGCCCGGTACACGCCGGAGTACGCCGAGAAAGAAAGCGGGGTTTCAGCGAAGGTCATCGTGCAGGTGGCCCGTGAGATAGCCGCCGCTGGAAGCCGCTTCGCGTCGCACGCCTGGCGCGGCGCCGCCTCGGGTAATTGCGGAGGCTGGCAGGCTGTGCGGGCGTTGATGCTGCTGCACGCCCTGACCGGTTCCGTCGGCACCCCCGGCGGCATGAGCCCGAATGGCTGGAACAAATTCGTTCCGAGGCCGTTCAAGGTTCCCCCGCCGCAACGTCGGTGGAACGAGCTGCTCTACCCGCCGGAGTGGCCGTTGGCACACCACGAATTGTCGGAGCTCTTGCCGCACCTGCTCAAGGAAGGGCGCGGGCGGCTCGACGCCTACTTCACTCGCGTGTTCAACCCGGTCTGGACTTATCCCGACGGCCTTTCATGGGTCGAGGTGCTGAGGGACGAAAAGCTGGTCGGCCTGCACGCCGCGCTCACGCCCGTCTGGAGCGAAACCGCGTGGTACGCGGACTACGTCCTGCCGATGGGCATGAGCTCCGAGCGCCACGACGTGATGAGCCAGGAAACCCATGCCTCCAGGTGGATCGGTTTCCGCCAGCCGGTGCTGCGGGTCTTCAAGGAGAAGCGGGGCCAGCCGGTGGAGTTCTCCTATCAGGCCAATCCGGGCGAGGTCTGGGAAGAGGATGAGTTCTGGATCAACCTGTCGTGGGCCATCGATCCCGACGGCTCGCTCGGCGTGCGGCAGTGGTTCGAGTCGCCCTACCGGCCCGGCCAGCGCGTCACGGTCGATGAGTACTACCAGTACATCTTCGAGAACTCGGTGCCCGGCCTGCCGGAGGCGGCGGCGAAGGAGAAGCTGACGCCGCTGGCCTACATGCGCAAGTACGGGTGCTTCGAGGTGGCTCACGACGTTTACCGAGTGAACGAGACGCCGCTTTCGGAAACCGATCGCGCGGGCACGACACCGGGGCCCGGCGGCACGCTGCGGCGAGACGACAAGACGATCGGCGTACAGGTCGGCGAAAAAAGCGTCGTCGGCTACAACACGCCCTCCCGCAAGCTCGAGCTCTATTCCCGCACTATGGCCGATTGGAAGTGGCCCGAGCAGGCCCTGCCGGAATACATGAACAGCCACGTGGGGCCGGCGGCGCTGGCCGCTGCGGCGGGCAAAGCATCCGCCGGTGCGTTCGATCCGGCCGCCACGCCGGGGATCGAATGGCCCGATCACGCCCGCGGCGAGGTCTTCTGCCTGCTACCGATCTTCCGTCTGCCCACGCTGATCCACACCAGAACCAACAACGCCAAGTTCCTGTTCGAGATCTCCCACCGGAACCCGCTGTGGATCTCGACCCAGGACGCCGAGCGGCTGGGCAACGTGGCGACCGGCGATCTGATGAAGGTGCATACGGAGATCGGCTATTTCGTGCTGTGCGCCTGGGTCACGGAAGGTTTGAAGCCCGGCGTCATCGCCTGCTCGCATCACCTGGGCCGCTGGCGAACACAGGAGCAGGTCGGCATCGAGCGCTATGCCTGCGCCCTGGTCGATCTCCGCGAGACGGAGCCCGGCAAGTGGAAACTGCGGCAGGTCCACGGCGTCAAGCCCTGGAAGAGCGATGATCCCGACACGCAGCGGGTATGGTGGAGCAGCGCCGGTGTCAACCAGAACCTGACCTTCCCCGTGCACCC
>DATKKX010000118.1:0-2607 GCA_035542775.1 Phycisphaerae bacterium
ACGAAACGCTGGATCGAGGCGCCGACCAGGAGGCCATCGACGAAAGAGAGATGGTTGCAGACCAGCAGCGCCGGGCCGGTCAGCGGCACGTTCTCCGGCTTCACGATCCGGATCTTGTAGATCGTGTGGGTGACGAGCCAGAGCGAGAAGCGGATCAGGAAATCCGGCAGGAGATAGAAGAGATATCCGGTGACCAGGAAGGTGGCGATGCCCGAGACGAACACGATCTCGTCGGGCGCCAGGTGCAGCTTGCTGCCGAGCCCGGAATTGACCCCCGCCGCCGCCAGGATGCCGA
Organism: Phycisphaerae bacterium; assembly: GCA_035542775.1. GTDB lineage: Bacteria > Planctomycetota > Phycisphaerae > UBA1845 > UTPLA1 > DATKKX01. The sequence continues at coordinate 296 of DATKKX010000118.1, forward strand.
TGAAGTTCAAGACATTGTTGGCGGCGATCACTCTCCCCCGGCTGTCGGCGGCGGACTTCTGCTGCAGCATCGCGTTCAAGGGCACCGAGTAGAAACCGGCGAAGAAGCCGAGGACCGCAAGGCAGACCATGGCGCCGCCGTAGGAATGGGCAGCCACCAGGAAGAGCGAGGTGATGCCGATGCCGACCGAGCCGATCGGCACCAGGCCGAGCTCGACCTTGGGGCCGGACAGCCTTCCGGCAATCACGCTGCCGATGCCGATCCCGATCGCGACCGCGGCCCAGAGCCAGCCGGTATGGGTCTCGTCCAATCCCAGCACCCGCGTCCCGTAGAGCGGGATCGCGAGCTGCAGCAGGGCGCCCAGGAACCAGAACCAGGAATTGCCGAGCACCGTCAGCCAGAGGCGGCGGTTCTTCATCAGGTCACGGACCGCGGCCACGTTGTCGCTGATCGGGTTGAGACGAAACGGCATCCGGCGCCGCGGTGCCGGGGTGCGGCCGATGCCGAAGCTGCAGAGCGTGCCGACCACGGCGATCGCGATCTCGATCGAGCCCAGAAGCACCGGCTGGTCGCCCATATGCTGGAACAGGAAGCCGGCCAGCGCCGTGCCGATGATGATGGCGAGGAAGGTGCTCATCTCGATGAGCGCGTTGCCGCGGGAGAGGTCCTGGTCGGGCAGCAGTTCGGGGAGCGAGCTGTACTTGGCCGGCGAGAAGAACGCGGAATGGGTCGCCATCAGGAAGATGATCACCAGCATCAGCGGCACGCTGCCGAGCATGAAGGCGACCAGCGCCAGCACCATCGCCACGACCTCGATGCTCTTGGTGGCGATGAGCACGGAGCGCTTGGAGAAGTTGTCGGCGAGCTGCCCGGCATAGCCGGAGAAGATGAGGTAGGGGATGACGAACAAGGCGGCGATCAGGCTGACGTATTCATTAACCAGGCCCTGATCGGGCGTGTGCCGGATCACGTAGAAGGTGACGATGAAACGATAGACGTTGTCGTTGAGCGCCCCCAGGAACTGGGTCGCCAGCATCCAGCCGAAGCCCTTGTCCCGGATCAGCCGGAGATAGCTGCGATCCTGCATCGAAATCCCGTCCCCTACGCCGCTCTTCGTCCAATTGACCGGGCGGCAGGGAGTCGGTCAAGCCGGCGGTCCGGGTTCGGTGCGGGGGATCACGAATCCGTCACGTCGGATGTGCTGAGTGAGGGTCACTTGCGGGTTGCCGCGATCCGGAGAGGAGTTCCCGGCGGAGAAGGGCGGGGCCGTGGATGGAGAGAGAACGACGCCCCCACCCCGGCCCTCCCCCATTGAGGGGGAGGGGATGCTTGGCACCGGATGCAATTGACAATCATTCCTAACTGACGTTAGGATTCGGGTATGAGCACTCACGCCGATGTCGCGAAGTGAGGGACGGATGCTGATCTGGCGCTCCGTCCCCCTCTCCCGCTGGGCCAGCGTGCTGGCCTGGCTCCGGATGCGACGCGCCCGCTAAGCCGCGTCCACCAGAACCACCTCCGCGTCCTCGACCGCCGTCACTTTGATCGACGGCACTTCGGCGATCGCGGCGCCGTCGCGGGCATCGAGCGCGACGCCGTTCACTTCCACCCTGCCCTTGGCCGGGACCAGATAGGCATGGCGCCGGTCGCCGAGCCGATACTCGGCGGTCTCGCCCGCCTTCAGGTTGGCGCCGAGCACGCGCGCATCGGTGCGGATCGGCAGGGCATCCGCATCCCCGGCGATTCCGCTCGCCAGGGTGACGAACCGGCCCGAGCGGTCATCCTTCGGGAAGGGCTTCGAGCCCCAGGAGGGCTTGCCGCCCCGCTCGTTCGGGATGATCCAGATCTGGAAGATCCGGGTCGCCTCCGGCTCGAGGTTGTATTCCGAATGGCGGATCCCGGTGCCCGCGCTCATCACCTGGACGTCGCCCGCCTCGGTGCGGCCGCGGTTGCCCTGGTTGTCCTCGTGGGTGATGGCACCCTCGCGGACATAGGTGATGATCTCCATGTCGGCATGGGGATGCGGCGGGAACCCGCTGTCCGCCGCGATGGTGTCGTCGTTCCAGACCCTGAGCGCACCCCAGCCCATCCGCTTGGGGTCGTAATAGTCGGCGAAGGAGAAGTGATGCTTGGCGTTGAGCCAGCCGTGGTTGGCGCCGCCGAGCGAGTTGAAGGGCCTCCGTTCGATCATGATGCGTACTCCGTGAGGCGGCGGACGCCCGGACTGCCAGACTCCGCCGCCGTTCCTTGAATGAGCCTTGAAATGGTGTCAAACCGGGGCGGCGTAAAGGCCGCGGTGGGAAACGGATTGT
>DATKKX010000119.1:0-10988 GCA_035542775.1 Phycisphaerae bacterium
CCTCCGTAATCCTCGTCGAAGGCGATCTGAGCGAGGGTCACTTGCTTCAGAAAATCATTGAGCTGATTGTGGACTTTCCGCACCGGCCGGGACACGGGACAGGTGCCCATCATCCTGCAGGCGTCCTTGCCCTCAGCCGGCTTGGCGGCACATTGGACAAATCGAACCGGTCCTTCGATTGTCATGATGATGTCCGCCAGTGTTATGGAATCAGCGGAACGGGCCAGGGTGTATCCCCCCTTGGCACCGCGAAGGGATCGGACCAGCTCGCCCTGGCAGAGGATCTTCAGAACGTTCATCAGCAGTGCCGACGGCACGTGGAACTGTTCGGCAATCTCACGTGCCGTACAGATCGTCGCCGGGCGCTGAGCCATATAGCTCAACGCCAGAATCGAGTAGTCCGTCTTCTTTGTGAGTTGAAGCATACTCTCCTGCCTCGCGGTCCTTTTCCGGCCGCCATGCTCCTCTTCGGCAATATAGCACTAGAGTAGTACTATTTCAATCAAGCAATTGGGGCCGGCGGGGCCGGCCCCGGCTCGAATTCACAACCTGATTATATACAGGATGTTATGTTCTAATACCGGGCGCCAGATATCGCCCCAAATTCGGATATCCCTCGGGGCGTCTCTACTTCAGGGCCATTCTCGACCCAGCCTATCTCCTGGCAATCAGCAACAGCTCCTGCAACAACTGATCCGACGTCGAGATCACCCGGCTCGCGGCGGAGAACGCCGTGGACGAGGTGATCAGGTTCACGAACTCCCGCGACAGATCCACATTGCTCAGTTCCAGCGCGCCGGCGGTCACCTTTCCTGCCCCCATGGTCAGCGGCGTGGTGATCCTGGCCTCGCCGCTGTTGGGCCCGATGAAGTAGATGCTGTTCGAGCGAGCGAGCAGGCCGGCCGGGTTGGAGAATGTGGCCAGGGCGATCTGCCCGATGGTCTGGTTCAAGCCGTTGGTAAATGTGCCGGTGATGATGCCGTCCTGACCGATGCTGTAGTCGATCAGCGTTCCGGTGCCGAAACCGTCCTGGAAGCTCATCACCATCGTTGACTGGTCTACGTTCAAGCCGCTGAGGCGGGTCATGTCCAGGGTGATCGGCAACGGATTGGTGGCGCCCGTCCCGACGCGGTCGATCACCACGCTGTCGTCCGGCGATTCCACGTATTGCCCGTTGGCATCGAAGGTCACCGTGCCGGTGCCGATGTCGAACTTGACATCGGAGTCCTCAGCAGAGGTCGCGTAAAAACGCCACGTGCTGCTGGCGGTGGTCCGATCTTCCAGAACCATGGTCACGTCAATATTCAAAGGTGTCCCGATGGAGTCATAGACCACAAACGAGGTGTGCGCGCTTTCTCCGTTGGCAGCCTGCGCTTCGGAGAACGTGAATGGAACCGCCGTCGTGCCGCTGCTGGTCAACGTGCCCGAGGCAATGCTGAGTGCGTTTTGCGTGCCCGCGTTGCCGCGGAGCTCGAGCCGGCCGTCCGCGGTGACCCCTGTCCCGGGGCTGCCGGCCACGCCGGCTGTCGTGTCGATGCCGGTCACGTCGTCAAGCCAGGCCAGCAGGTCGCTCACCGTCGTCCCGGTCGTGCCCACGGTGAACGACTCGGAAGGCACCGCCCGTCCGCCGCGCGTGATGCCGTTCACGGTGATCACATCGCCGTTGGCCAGCAAAGCTGAGCCGCCGGGATTCTTCACCGCAGTCAGCGCCGTGGCCCCCGTTATCGGATTGTTCGCGGCGTCGTTTAGAACCTGCGAACGCAGGATCGTGCCCTGCGTCGCCACCGTGCCGGTGGAGTTAAGCGTTCCCTCCAGGTCAATCGACGAAGTGGCCCTCGCCGTCGTCAAGGTGCCGAGCGGAATGGTGATGTCCGTCAACGCCCCGGGTTGGATTTCGAAGTCCTTATTGACCGAGTATCCCTGCACGAAGAAGCCGGTGGCGGAAATCAACCGGCTGTCCGCGCTGAGCGTGAAGGAACCGTCGCGCGTGAAAACCTGCTCGTTCTCCGGGGTGCGCAAGACAAAGAATCCGTCGCCCTCGATCGCCAGGTCGCTGGGGACTCCCGTCGTCTCGACCGCGCCGGGCGTGAACGACCGCTGAACCGCGCCCACGGTCGAGCCCATGCCGATCTGCATCGGGTTGGTGCCGCCCTGGTTGCCGCTGGGTTTGGTCCCGGCGGAAACGGTTCGAGCGAACTGAGTCTCGAACAGCGTTCTCGACCCCTTGAAGCCGGTCGTGTTGATGTTGGCGATGTTGTCGCCAATGACGTCCAACCGGAACTGGCTGCTGTTCAAACCCGACAAACCCGTGTATAGAGCGGATGTCAAACCCATGGCACCTATTCTCCAATGGCGAATTTGCTGATTGCTGGTAAGCGGCTCTCACCTCCTGGAAAGGGGCTCCGCGAGGCCGCTGTGCATATTACGAACCAACCTCCCATGTCCGACCGTACCACTTGAAGCTCTGAGCACCGGGAATCAGGCCCGCCGCCGAACACCTCGCCGGCTGGCCTCCCGAGCCGTGAACATCGCTAGACGCCGATATCCCGCGACAACAATGCATCCAGCACGCTCACGGGGCTATTGGCATTCTGAGTGACTCCGCGGAGCCGGCTGTTGGCCGCGATGACCGAATTCAGCTTCCCGGCGGACGTGGCGCCCGGCGTCACCAGACGGGCGCTGGAGTTGCTGCCGGATCCGTTGGCCATCTGCGACAGCTCCTGCTGCAACTGCTGCTGTACGCTTGCGGGCAGGTTCTCCACCAGGGTCACCTGCTCGACCTTGGACGCCGGCAAGTTATGTCCGTTGTGCAGTTCGAGGACCGCCTCGCCCTTGCTGTCAAACTGCACCCCGATGACCACTCCTTGTACCGTCGCCGAGGCACCGGCGTCGTTGGTCACTGTGCCGGACACATAATGCCCGATCAGGCCGGCCGTGGAACCGAAGCGCTCCTGGGCGGCAAGGGTCTGCAGCGTGGTGTTCAGCGTCGACGTCTGCTGCATCTGGCGGATGCTCGACAGCTCGCTCATCAATTGCTGGTTGTCGGTGGGCTTCATCGGATCCTGCGACTGCAGTTCCGTGATCAGCAACTTGAAGAAATCCTCGCTGCCCAGGTCGTCAAACCCGTGCGTGGTTGCCTTTGTCTGCGTCGCCGCTGTGGTCGTGGCACTGACTCCTGACGTCTCCATCGTCGTTCCCTCTAGACTCTCTTGGCCGCAGGACTGCTCCGCAGATCCGGACTATGCCACCAAATCCAACGACAACTCCGTTGTCGGCATCAACTCGACAGTCACGCGGTTGTCGTCCGCCGCGGCGGCACCGGCACCCGCATCCACTGCCTGACCATATTCGTCCGCCATCCCCTGACCGGAAAAAGCCTGCTCCTGCGAGCCAGGGGTCTGCCCGCCGTCTGTAAGCCAGCCGCCGGAACTCTCGGCCTCTCCCCGGCCGTGCTGGCCGGCTGAGTTCTGCCCGCCCTCCTGGTTTTGCGGCGCGGTGTGCGACGAAGCCGGCGATCGGATCACCACATCGTTGCGGTCCAGGCTGATCCCGTGCGCCGCCAGGGCATCACGGAGGTCCGACAGGCGCGACTCGATCAGCCGGGCCGAGGCCGGCGTGTCCGCATCGACCCGCATGGTCACGGCGTGCGACTCCATATGGATTTGCAGCCGCAACTGACCCAGCTCCGGAGGATCAAGCTGCATGGTGACGTGAAATCGCCCCTCTCCGCCGGACGTGCTCAGCACCCGAGCAGTGGCGTCCAAGGAGCCGGCTGCATCGAGCCCCGGCGACAGAACGCCGGTGGTGAGATTCGTCGAGGCACCGCCGGCGGCCTGACCCACGGGTGCTGCGGCCGCGGTCGACGGTGAGGATGACTGCGAATGCCCTGCCGCAGGTGCCGCGACGTAGGCCGCGGTTGCCGATCCGCTTGATTCAGCCGGCGCGCTGATGAGGAATCGAGCAATCGACGCCGCGGTGTTGTCACCATTGAGCACTTGAAAGCCGACGGCTTTGGCCGGCTCGATAGCCTCCGTGGTTTGCCCGGGAGACCGGGACCGATCGACCACGGACCGACTATCGCCGGATCTGGAGGCGGCCGTCTCATCCGGCTTGGCGTCGCCGGTCTTCACGTCAGTCAGGTCGGCACTCCGGTCCTGCCTTGCAGCATCGACCCTGAGCTGGCGGACATATTCGCGGCCGATTCGCGGTCGTGCGTCATCTTTGGCCGATCCGCTCTTGGAGGCCGGCTTAGGAGATTCCTTCTGAGTCTGGGGCTGCGGACTCGCGAGCACTTCCTCGAGCCGCGGCGAACAGGACTCGTCCTTGGCGGACGTTTCGGCGGTCGCCTGTGGACCTCCAACGGCGCCGGCATCTTCTTGCTTACCAGCCGCCTCCGTGGTCGCAGCGGTGCCGACCACCTGTGCAGCCGGGGCTTCATCTTGCGGCACAGGGACCACCGCCGCAGTGGCGGGCAACACCGGGCCATTCTCTGCCTTCGAACCCTCCGTCGCGACCTGCCCAGGATTTGTGGGCGATTTCTCCTCCGACGCGGCGGCGGCAGCTTTGCCGACATCAGTGGCGATTGCTTGCAGGGCGGGCGTTGTGGTCCGGACGGTCGCCTCTGCATCTCCGGAACCGGTCGGCTTCTGCTGTTTTGACTCCGACGGCTGTTCGGACGCCGCGGAAGGGGGCGTGGTGGAGGCAGGGCCGTCGGTGTTTCTTGCCTCCGTCTGCGACGGTGCGGCGCCCTGGTCCGTGGACGCCCCACTCTCGTCGCTCACTGGTGGATCGTCTGAGGCCGCTTCTTTGGTGGACGTGGGCTCGCTTCGATCGGCCTTGCGGCGCGATGCTTCTCTGGCTGAACGCGCCTCCTTGAGGAGCGAATCAAAGCCGCTCGCGGATTTGTCGCTCCGCGCGCCCGGCCGCGCAGGCGGCTGCGCGGTCAGCAGCGCGATAGCATCAGCCGTATAGAGCTGAGGCCGCATGGATTAGGCTCCCTGATCGGGTCATGTGCCTGCACCCAGGGCCTCCGCCTGTGCTGCATTGCTGTCATGTAGTTTTCCCAAGATGCGTCCGATCCACAGACGCTCTTCACTCGCTTTGCAGGCGGCGACGATCTGACGCGCCTTTCTGGCCTCCATAGCCATCAGGATTCGCACCACATCGGCGTCGTCCTTCTGCCTTAACAGATCCTTGGCCTCCTTGGCCTTGACTCCTGAAATAATCTCCAGCTCCTTCTGCAGGCCGCTGTCTCCGCTTTCCTTCGCCCGAGCCTGGGCCTCGGCGGCCGCTCGTTTCTTCTGCTCCTCGAACGCCTCTTTCTCGCGAACCAGGGCCAGTCCCTGCGTCTCCAGGAGCTTCCAGGCGTCCTGGATTTCCCGCTCGCGTCGAGCCAGTTCGATGAGGTACCGTTCCTCGACCTCCTGATTGCGGCGGATGCGCTCGCCGGACGACTGCGGCTTGGCGGCCTCCATGACGGCTTCCTCAGCAGCAACCGCCGTGGCTTCCTGCTCGCCCTTCAGGGCGGCAATGGCGCGTTGAACTCGCTCCCGGGCCAGCCAACCGTGGCTCCCGGCATAACCCGCCAAAACGGCCAGGGCCGCCAGGTTGAGAATCGCCATGATCGCAATCACAGTGATCAATCGCTTCATACTCGTTCGGGAGCCTCGCTCAATATCGCATGGGCAAACCGCGTCACGTTCATGTCATCCGATTCCGCCCGATCCTGCCGTTCGATCTCCGCGAAGAAAGCCTCCCGCTGCCGCTCCTTCAGTCGCTCCAGGATCTTCGTGTTCTTGCGGGCATTGGCCAGATTGGCCCGCTCCTGGGCCAGTATGGTTCGATTCGCGGCGATGGCGCCGTCCGCCTCCAACACGCCGCGGCGAAGGCGCAACGTCCATGACCGCCCGGCCCGCAACTGGTCGACATCCATCCGATCGGTGGTAAGCAGATTTCGCATGGCGTCAACCTGCTCGGCGATCCGCACTTCCAAAACCTGCCTCTGCTGCTCAATCGCCCGGATCTTCCGCAGCCGCGAGGCGACGACACGCTTCTGCTCATCCTCGCGCTGCTGTCGCAGTCGCAGGAGCGTTTCGAGCCGAAATACGTATCGCTTCGCCATGATGCCTCTGCTCTCTGACTATGCCGCCCGTACCGGCGGACGCGTATTCTGTTTGATGGCGGCCTCCGTCCTGTCGATCTTGGCGCACAGCTCGATCAACGCCGCGCTCGCCGCCTCAAAGCTGACGCCTTCGTTGATTTTCTGCTTCATGAAGGCCTCAATGTCCGGCCGCGTCTGGATCGCCAGATCAAATTCGGGATTGCTGCCCATGGCATAGGCCCCGATGCTGACCAGATCCTCGATCTCCGACCAGACGGCCATCAACCGCTTCAGCCTGCCCGCCGCCGCCATGTGCTGGGCGTCCACCACATCCGGCATCACGCGGCTGATACTGTCGAGCACGCTGACCGCCGGGTACTGCCCGCGATTGGCCAATCGCCGAGCCAGCCAGATGTGACCGTCCAATATGCCGCGGGCTGCGTCGGCGATCGGCTCATTCATGTCGTCGCCTTCGACCAGCACCGTGTATAGCCCGGTGATCGAGCCCGTCGGCGTCCTGCCGCTGCGTTCGAGGAATTTCGGCAGCATGGCGAACACGCTGGGCGGATATCCCTTGGTGGCCGGCGGCTCACCGGCAGCCAAACCGATCTGGCGTCCGGCCATGGCCATACGCGTCACCGAATCCATCAGCAGCAGCACGTCCGCGCCCTGATCGCGGAAATACTCGGCAATGGCGGTAGCCACATGCGATGCTCGCATTCTCAGCGGGGGCGACTGATCGGAAGTGCTGACCACCACGACCGACCGCTTCAAACCTTCCCGTCCCAGGTCTTTGGCGAGGAAATCGCCCACTTCGCGACCGCGCTCGCCGATCAGGGCCACGACCGCGACGTCCGCCGCTGTATACCGGGCCATCATGCCCAGGAGAATGCTCTTGCCGACGCCGGTCCCCGCGAAGACGCCCAGTCGCTGGCCGCAGCCGGGCGTCAGCAGGGCGTTGATCGAGCGAATGCCGACCGACATGGGCTTGTCGATCCGCCGGCGCGTGACCGGGTCGGGGGCGCTGCGCTGCAGGGGGTAGTGCGTGTCCGCGGCAACGGCCGATCCGCCGTCGCAGGGCTGGCCCATCCCATCCACCACCCGGCCCAGCAGGCCCGGCCCCACGGCCACTTTCTGCGAGCTGGTCACGAATCGAACTGCCTGTCCCTTGGTCACGCCGTGGGCCTCAAAGAGCGGCATCAATACGGTGGCATCCTGCCGAAAGCCGATCACTTCCGCGGGAATCATTCGATCGGAGCCCGTCGCAATTTCGCACATGGAGCCGATCGGCACCGGCAAGCCCGCTGCCTGGACGGTCATGCCGCTGGCGGAGGATACGCGACCGGTGATGCCCAACGTCGGCGTCGTGCGAGCGGTCTCAAACTGTTCGGCCAATACGTTCATGATTCCAGGGACAGCTCTTTCATCCGGCGCTGCCAACCCGCCACCAACTCGTCCGCGATCCGGTCCACTCGCGACGAGGCCTTGGCATCAATCGTGCAATCGGCGCTTTCGAGAACCACGCCTCCGCGGCCCACCGACGCATCTTCAACCAAATGAATATCTCGCGAGGCCTGCATCGAGCTCTTGATCTCATCCACCAGGTGCTCAAGGGCGGTCCGGTCATCGGGATGCGTGCGAATGACGACATCCGTGGCTCCGCGGACCAGTTGCAGGGCCTCTTCACAAGCCTTGCAGGCCGCGTCGTCGGCCGCGTCTCCCAGCTCCGGCAGTCTGGCCACGATTCGCCGCGCCAGCGTTACCGCCAGCACCACGACGTCGCGCCGGGCGGCCAGGTACAGTTTTTCCCGCTGGGCCTTGAACGCCTCCAGCAAGCCTGTCAGGGCCGTGACCAACGACGCCTGATCCTTCGCAAACTGCTCGCGGGCCTGGGCCAGCGCCTCGGCCCGCCCCTTCTCGCGGCCCTCGGTCAGCCCTTTCTCATACCCTTCGCGGTGGGCGGCGCGCTGAATCGACTCCCGCAGGGTCTCCGCCTGCCGGCGGGCCTCGACGACCAAACGCTCAGCCTCGGCGCGAGCGGTGGCGATCATGTCAGCGGCCTGTCGCGAGATGTCGCGCAGATCGAGGCTGTACATGCCCCTTGACGCGAACCTCGCCTCGTCGGCCTTGATCACCGCCCGGCTCATATGATCAGCTCCTTCTCGCCGCCGCGTCCGCTGATGATGATCTCTCCCGAATCCTCCAGCCGCCGGACCACGTCCACGATCTTCTGCTGAGCCATCTCCACGTCGCTCAGGCGGACTGGGCCCATGTACTCCATCTCCTCCTTGATGAGTTGCACTGCGCGGTCGGACATGTTGGAGAAGATCTTCTCCTTGAGCTCCTCGGTGGCGGTGCGGAGTGCCAGCACCAGGTCACTGGTCTCGACCTCCTTGAGAACGGTCTGGATACCCTTGTCGTTGACCAGCAGGATGTCTTCGAACACGAACATCAGCCGCCGGATCTGCTCGACCAGATCGGGATCATCCTCTCCGAGGGCTTCGAGAATGCCCTTCTCGGTGGTGCGGTCCACGAGATTCAGGATCTCCGCCACCGCCTCGATGCCGCCGACCCGCTGCAGACCGTCGGCCATCAGCCCGCTGAGCCGATGCTCCAGCCCCTTCTCCACCTCCTTGATGACCTCGGGGCTGGTCTGCTCCATCCTGGATATGCGGTTGACCACCTCGACACGCTTCTCGTCCGGCAGCCCGACCAGAATCTCGCTGGCCTTGTTGGGCACCAGGTGCGCCAGGATCAGCGCGATGGTCTGCGGATGCTCATCCTGGATGAACGTCAACAGGTTTTCGGTGTCCGCCTTCTGCAGAAACGTGAAGGGCTTGGAGTAAAACTGATGCTCGATCTGCTTGATGATCCGATCCGCGTCCTCCTTGGGCAGGGCCTGCTGCAGCAATGCCCGAGCGCATCCCAGGCCGCCGCCTTCGGAATAGGTCCGGGCCAGGGCCAGCGAGTGGAACTCCTCAATCACGGCCCGCCGCTGGTCCTCGGAAACCTCCGCCAGATGGGCGATCTCCCGGGTGACGGTCTCCACCTTGGACTCTTCCAGATGCTTGAGGAGCTCGCCCGCGCAGCCCTTGTCCAGGCTGACCAGGAGGATGGCCGCCTTGCGGAGATCACTGATGGTCTCCTCTTTGGCGATGCCTTGCTGTTTCTGTTTCGCCGCTGCGACCACCGCCCTCGTCTCCTACTCGTTCTGGATCCAGCTCTCGATGATGCTGGCCGGAGCAATCGGATCTTCCTTCACCAGTTGGTTGATCTGGTTGATGATCTGCTGTGTGCGGACCATGCCCTCGTCCACTTCGTGGCCGACCATGATCCCGTCCACCTCGCCGACCTCGCCGACGGTTTCGGGCCCGGTGCTGATCATGTCCAGCGGCGTGGGCCGGCTGCCGCTTGACCATCCGCCGGCCCCGGCCATCGCCGGTGAGAGCGGACCGGACCCGCTGAACGTCGCCTGGCCCTTCTTGGCGATTCGGAAAACCATGAACAGGCTGAAGGCGGCCAGGAGTGCCAGACCCGCCTGCGGCCCGTAGTCCTTGGCCATGGCGATGAAGGCCGGTTGCTGGGCCAACTCCGTCGTCGGCTGAGCTTCCGGAGCGACATCGTGAAACCACTTGACCACGACCTGCTCATCCTCCGTCGCGTTGATCAGCGGCTTGACCAGGTCCTTGATCTTGGGCATCTCGATGGCGGCGATCTTCTCGACGGCGGCGGCCGAAGTGTCGTTCGTGCCCTGCGCCTCGAGCACCTTCAGCAGGTAGCTCCGCGGCACGTTCACGGAAGCCATGATCTTCTCAACATAGCCCTTGGGCTTGACCACCGTCGTGTCCTTCTGATCGCGCAGACCGTTCATGGAGGTCTCGGACTTCTCTCGCGTGCTGGAAGCCCCTGAACCCGCATCGGCCAGCCCGCGGCCCGTATTGGGACGAACGCCGGGCGCGGCGGCGTTGGAAGGACCGTTTGTTTCCTCCGTCTCGCTGCTTTCCTTGTCCACTTCCGGTTTGCCGTAGACCCGCTGCTGAGTCTGTTCGTCGGTGGAACGCAGAATGGCATGCACGTTCACCAGCACGCCGGGAATGTACTGCAACTGGTTGGCGATCTTGGTCGCGTAATGCTGCTCCTGCTGGCGCTGCAGGTCCAGGTGCTCGGCGGGCATGGCGTCGGAGGCATCCGGGGCCCGATAGAACCGCGTGCCGTCGGTGATCTTCACGTTCTCCACTGCCAGACCGCGAACAGCGCCGACGACGAAATTAGCGATGGCGCCGACCCGCTGTTTGTCGAGCGATTCACCTTCCAGCAACGTCACGTGGATGCTGGCCCGGGACGTGGCGGCCTTTCCGCCGAAGCCCCGCGTCTTGGGCACCTCGACGAACACCTGGGCATCCTTGATCCCGCGGAACTTGCGCAGCACCTGCGATAGCTCGCTCTCCAGGCCGCGGCTCTGCTTCCACTGCGTCTTCTCGGCGCTTTCGAAAACGTTGTCATCTTTGGCCAACGCCGCGTAACCCAGGCTGGTGTCGCGAGGCAGCGCCCCCCGTTGAGCCAGAAGGGCGGTCAATTGCCTGCGGGTGTCATCGTCACCCTTGATAAAAATGCGATCGCCCTCGAGCTTCGACGGAACGCCGGCCATCGCCAGTTCCGCCTGAATCTGCTGGATCTGCTCGCCCGTGAAAGATTGATCGAGCAACGGCGTCCACTCCGACTGGCTGCCCCAGCGGATGAATCCCCACATGCCGACGGCCACCCCGACCACCGCCAGCGCAATCGCCAGGCGCTGCGACGTCGACATGGTCCGCAGTTGCTGTGCAATGTACTTGGCTTGAGCGTTCAGGAATTCCATCGTAGTCCGTTACGATCCAATATCCTGGCG
>DATKKX010000120.1:0-6699 GCA_035542775.1 Phycisphaerae bacterium
CGATGGTGCCGATCAGGGCTACTTGTACGTCGGCAGCGGCAACGACATGGTCGGGCTGATGTTACAGGGCATGTCGAGCATGCTTGGGAGTGGGCAATTGAGCCAGGTCAACGTTCACCCGCCGGAAGTCCGCCGTTTTCGTGAGGACGTCTCTCCGCTGACCTGGGAGCGGGTTCTCGACTACCGCGATATTGAGCAGGAAGGCAGTTTCTCGACCATCGGCTTCCGCTATGTGAAGGCGTATCGAGCCCGCTCGGACGGGAAGAATTACCTCTACGCGGCGACTTTCGGCACGGAGGCCGCCCTTTGGCAGACCGCGACGGGGGAACCCGGTTCCTGGACGAAAGTGTGGTCGTCCGGAGAGGTCGGCTCGATCCGCTACATGGAGGAGCATAACGGCGTGCTCTATCTCGCTCTGGCCAACGATGCTCCGATCGGCGAACAGCTTGCCAAGATCTACGCCACCGACGGCGCGCAGTTCTGGCCTGTCGTCGAAGACGGCTTCGGCAATCCCAACAATCTGGGCATGATGAGCCTGATCTCGTGGAACGGTTGGCTCTACGCCGGCACCAGCAATTTGGCCCAGGGCTACGAAATCTGGAAGCTGGAAGGGCCGAACGGCGGCGGGCCGACCCTGGTTGTCGGGGCGGGCGGCCCCTCGGCGACGAACGAATCCGCCATCACGCCCTGCGTCTTCCGGGATCGGCTGTACTGGGGCGCGATGATCTACATGCACACCAACGTCCTCAAGGGGTTAAAGGCGGCGGACATTATCCGGCTCGATGCCAACGACCAATGGGAGACGGTCGTCGGCCCGAACTCGATCTCCGGCATCGGATCCGGCTTCAACCATTGGCCGAATACCTACATCTGGTCGATGTGTGAATACGGAGGCTGGCTCTACGCCGGCACATTCGACCAGGGTGGCAACTTGGTCAACCTGCCAGAGACGCTCGCCAACATGGCTGGCGGCAATGCCCGCGTAGCCAGCGCGGGAGAAAGCGCGGTTCGGGCCGGCGCGGATCTGTACAAGAGCCCCGACGGCGTGACGTGGTATGCGGTCACGCTTGATGGCCTGGGCAACGTGGGGAACTACGGCTTCCGCACGATGAAATCACAGGATGGGTACCTTTACCTGGGGACGGCCAACCCATACGACGGGCTGGAGATTTGGAGAGCCCGAGAAGGTCAGTAGTACGATCCGTCGCAATGGCGGCGTTTCGAGCCTGTCGTGATTGCTTCCCAAACATGGCGCGTTGCGGATTGACCGAGAGATGCTGACACTCGCGGGCGGGCACCGAGGTCATCGCTCGGCGGGGCCGGGCGGCGGCAATTGTCCGCGTGCCTGATCGCGGCTCTCGCTGCCTTGCTGGTGGGTCTCGATCAACTGGTTCAAGCCGCCCTGCTCCTGGCCTGTCGTCTGTTTGAGCAGGTCGTTCAGCCGCTGGATCGTTTCCGGATCGAGGTTGCCGAGGCTGTCCAGGCTGATCTCACCCTTGGTATTCAGCTCGTCGATGACCTTTCGGATTTCCGGCACGTCGTCGATCGGATTCGTCGCCGCCACCAGCCGGCCGAGGTCGCCGGTGCCGGCTTCGTCGGCCAGGCGGACCATCCGGGTGGCCAGTGCTTGCCGGTAGGAGCCGGCCTCCACATCTTGTCGGTCGCGGATCTGTTGGGTGTAAGGCTTGACCTCAACAACCATCCAGCAGACGGTCAGAATCACCAGTGCGCCCTCTGCCAAGCCGACGAGCACGCCCAGAAGGCGATCGGCACCGCGCGTGAACGGTCGCCTCATGATGACCCGGCGGCGGAACGACTTCACCATGGCGCTGATCAGGACCAGCACCAACACGGCCGCCAGAATGATCAACAGCCAGCTCCAGACCGGGTTGACGAGGCTGGTCCGCGACTGAAGATAAGCATTGAGCGCATCGGCGCCGGTGGCCATGGCGTAGAGAACGCCGATGGTGGCCGCGAGCATGATGATCTTGCGGAAGCCGCCGCGAAGCAGCCCGTGCAGGGCACCGATGGTCAGGACCGGCGCGGCGAGTTGGCCGAGCAGGAAATCCCGCCGCGCGCTCAGCACGAACAGGGCGACGCCTCCGAGCAGGATCAGGACCAGCGTTTTGAGCGGTACGCGGCCCGCCGGGGAACTGCGGGGCGCGGCGAAGTACAAATCGGCACCTGTCGTGGAGCCGCTCGTCGGTGATATGCCTCGGGCGACCGCGGGCACGGGCAGCAGTTCGATGCGGGGGCGGGCATCGTCGGAAGTCGTTCTGGTGGTCGGCGGAATGCTCGGCGGCACGGTTCGTTCTCCTTGGCGGTGAGCCGGTGCGCGGCGTAACCGGGCGCGAACTCGCCCTCCCCCTGTATATCGGTTGGGCAAGACGGACCGAGTATTTCACGCCCCATCCAGAATCCTGAGTATTTTAGCGCCGTACGCGCCTGTGTCGCAAAAGACCTGATCCGGTGTCCCCGCACGAGCTTTTACCTTTACTTGCACCGTCGGGATAACAGTGCCCCAGGTTCTGGTGGTTCCCGTTGGGGTCGGAAGCGGCAGGGCTCGTCTGCGGGAGGCGTCTCCGGGCAAAGCGGTCCGATGTCGTCATTCGCAACCGGCTGCGGGAAAGGAGGATGATCGGCGTTTGCGGTGGCAGCCGCGTGGGCGATGGTCGTCGTCGAGAATCGCCCGCCGCATGGTGGTCGACCGTGCGGTCTGTAGCGGTGGTCGGCCGGCGCCAAGCGTGCGAGAGGCGGTTGTAGCTATCAATGGTCGGGTCGTGGGGCGGCACGCACTTGCCGAAGCCGAGTTGGTGACCGTATACTGCTGTAAAGCTCCGAGTGCGAGGGAGAGCACGCCATGCCTAAGGATAAAGCAAACAGCGCGAAGGCCGACCCCACGGTGTCGAAGTCCCCAACCTTGGCTCCGGCCGTTGCTGAGCCGCGACCGTTGCCGATGTTCAAGGTCATCCTGCACAACGATGACAAGAACTTTATCGAGGATGTGGTCAACCTCATCGTCCTGCTCACACCGCTGAACCGTCAGGATGCCGTCAAGGCCACCGACGAGGCCCATTACACGGGCTTCGCTCTCCTGCTGGTGACGCACAAGGAGCGGGCGGAGCTCTACGTCGAACAGTTCCAGTCCTGCGGCTTGACGGTGACGATCGAGCCGGACGAATAACTGCCTGTCGGTAGAATTGTCCAGGGAAGGGGGGCGATCTTACTGCGCCGTGGTTTCGTGGTCAGTCTGTCAAGCCTGCGTGCCATGCGCTCGGCGTGATGAGGAATGGGGCACCGGTCGGCGGGGCGGAAGTGCGTTTCGTGGATCGCGTTCCTCACGCATCCCGTACGCCCCGCTGCTGCTCGTCCAGGCTTGCCGACTGCGCGAAGTTTTTGTACAGTACGGTTCAGGGGCCTCCGGGCACAATTGCCTCGGGTAGGCGGGATGCGGCATACCCTGCGCCCGCGCTGGCCGGCAAACGACAAGGATCAACTGATGACGAGCACTGATCACACGGAGATGTGGCGCGGACTGGGACTGGACCTGGCGGCCCATGAGCACCTATTGAGCGTGCTGGGCCAGGCGTACGCGGACATCTATCTCTCGCAGGAGCACCGTCCGGAGGGCATGGCGTACCTTGACTTTGTGCTTTCGGAAATCCATGGGCTGCGCATTCAGGAGCTTCTCGAGGCCAAGCGGAAAGGGCGTAGGATCATCGGAACGTTCTGCCTGTACGTACCGGAGGAGATCATCCTCGCGGTGGACGGAGTGTCGGTGGGCCTGTGCGCCGGAGCGGACATCGGCAGCGAGGCGGCGGAACAGATTCTACCTCGGAATACGTGCGCGCTGATCAAGTCATTCGTCGGGTTCAAGCTGAACAAGGTGTGCCCGTACGTCGAGGCCTGCAACTTCGTGATCGGCGAGACGACCTGCGACGGCAAGAAGAAGGCCTACGAGCTGTTCAACGAGCTCAAGGAAACGTTCGTCATGGAGGTCCCGCAGACCAAGTCGCCGCACGCCAAGGCCCTGTGGCGGGCCGAGATCGGGCGGCTGGTCGAGAAGATCGAGGCCTCCAGCGGCCGCAAGATCACGGTCGAGAACCTGCGCCGGGGGATCGAGACGGTCAACGCCAAACGCGCCGCCCTGCACCGTCTCAACGCCCTGCGGGCGGCCAACCCGGCTCCGATCTCGGGCCGCGACGCGATTCTCATCAATCAGACCCAGTTCTACGATGATCCCGTCCGCTTCACCGAGAAGATCAATGCCTTGTGCGACGAACTGGACGAACGTGTGGCCCGTCACGTCGGCGCGGTTCAGGCCGGCGCCCCGCGGATCCTGATCGCGGGGTGCCCGATGGCGGCGCCGAACTGGAAGTTGCCCTATCTGATCGAGAAGAACGGGGCGGTCATCGTGGGGGAGGAGTCGTGCGTGGGTGAGCGCGGCACGCGGAATCTCGTCAGCACCAAGGGCACGACGCGCGACCAGTTGCTGGACAACATTGCCGACCGGTACCTGCGGATCGACTGCGCCTGTTTCACCCCGAACAACGAGCGGCTCGATCATATCCCGGAGATGGCCCGCAAGTACAAGGCCGACGGAGTCGTGCATTACGCCATCCAGTTTTGCGGGCCTTATACGATGGAGGCCTTCAAGGTGGAAAAACGCCTTCAGCGGGAGAATATTCCGCTGCTCCGGCTGGAGACCGACTACAGCATGGAGGATCGGGCTCAGCTCGAGACCAGGATTCAGGCGTTTCTCGAACTGCTGCGGAAGTGATCGAGGCTGACAATGAAGGCCGCCGGTCTGGACATCGGTTCAAGGACCATCAAGCTCGTGGTCATCGGCGACGGGGGTGGCCTTGTGTCGTCCTCGCTCCTCGATACCACGCCCGACGTGACCACGGATTGTCGGCGTTTGCTCGGCGGCGTGTCCTTTGACGCCCTCGTTGTGACAGGGTACGGCCGGTCACTGGCGGAGGTGGAGTTCGACGCCCCAAGCGTCACGGAAATTAAAGCGTTCGCCCGCGGTGCCGAAGCGGTGTGCCCGGGCTGCCGAACGGT
The DNA here is from genome assembly GCA_035542775.1 of Phycisphaerae bacterium. Classification (GTDB taxonomy): domain Bacteria; phylum Planctomycetota; class Phycisphaerae; order UBA1845; family UTPLA1; genus DATKKX01. The sequence continues at coordinate 5,065 of DATKKX010000120.1, forward strand.
TCTGGACATCGGCGGGCAGGACACCAAGGCCATCGCGTTGGACGGAAAGGGGCGGCCGATCAAGTTCGAGATGAACGACCGATGCGCGGCGGGGGCCGGGCGGTTCATCGAGATCATGGCCGCGGCGTTGAAGTACGAGTTGAATGAGTTCGGTCCGGCGGCATTGCGGTCGGCGGCGAATATCGCCCTGAACAGCATGTGCACGGTCTTCGCGGAGTCGGAGGTGATCGGGCTGATGACTCGGGGCATTCGCCGCGAGGACATTGCCGGCGCGGTTCATCGGGCGATCATGCGCCGGACCGTTGGGATGCTCCGGCAGGTTTCGGTTCATCTGCCGATGGTCTTTGCGGGCGGGGCGGCGCGGAATCCGTGCCTCGTCGCACTGCTCGAGGACGCCGTGGGCACCAAGGTGTGCGTGCCTGACGATCCGCAGATGGTGGGGGCGTTAGGGGCGGCGTTGATTGCGGAGCCACGGATGTCGCGTCAGGCGTGACATCGCGGCAGCATGGAGTTCGGCAACGGCCATGCAAGTGCCATCAGGCCTGCGGACGTTTGGGAAATGGGCTTGCCGGGTCTGAGCGTAGACGATGTAATACGCCGATTCAAAGTTCCCGGGGGTTTGGCTCCGGGGACGCGATGGAGAGGTGTCCGAGTGGCTGAAGGAGCCGCATTCGAAATGCGGTCTGCGGGTAAAACTGCAGCGGGGGTTCGAATCCCTCCCTCTCCGTTTCTTCCGTGGACAGTCTGCAAGCTCTTATGACTCGTGTATTTGCGGTCGCTTCTTAGCTGTTGACCGCAGACCGCCGTTAGACTGCCCTCAAAACGCATCCCATAACAGCCAAGGACAGTGGACGAACAGGGTTCAGCGGGACGGGCAGCGGTAGGGGAGCGTGACCAGCTTGGGAGGCACAGGTAAACGAGGAGACCTGAACATGCGAAGAATTGCTTTCATGCTGACCGCGCCCTTGTTTGTCGTTGCTTCGTCCGCAGCGCAGGCTCCGAGGGTGGCCGGCGGGCCTGAAACTGACTGGCTGGTCACGCCGCTCACGCAGCCGGCCGCAGCCCGACCATCGCCGGACGGCAAGGAGGTCGTACTCTCCAACGGTCTCATCTCCCGGACTTTCCGCACTGCGCCCAATCTGGCCACCGTCGCGTATGACAACCTGATGACCGGGGCGTCCATCATCCGCGGGGTGAAGCCGGAGGCGATCGTCGAACTCGACGGCGCGAAATACGAAGTGGGGGGGTTAAAGGGGCAGGTCGAGTACGCGTACCTCCTGTCCAAATGGGTCGATACGATGACCAGCGACCCGGCAGCATTCCGGTTCACCGGCTTCGAGATCGGCAAGACCGTCGAGCGCTTCGCGTGGAAGCATAATCGCTATTCGGAGGACCGCCCCTGGCCGCCGCCCGGCGCGTCGCTGACCCTGCACTTCAAGCCGCCCGCTGAGAAGCTGGCCGGCGTGTCCGTCGACGTACACTATGAGCTTTACGATGGCATCACGGTCTTGTCCAAATGGCTGACGGTCAGGAATGACGGGAGCCAGCCTGTCACGCTCAACTCGTTCATCAGCGAGATCCTCGCCGCGGTTGAATACGGCTCGGATGTGGGCGTGCCCCCGGAATGGCAGTATC
>DATKKX010000121.1:0-5593 GCA_035542775.1 Phycisphaerae bacterium
GTGCGTCCGCGGAGGCCGCCGGCGTCGAAGGAGCTCAGAGCCGCCTCCGTCCCATTCTGATGACCAGCCTGGCGATGATCGCTGGCATGGTGCCGATGGCGCTGGCCCTGGGCGAGGGCGGCGAGCAGACGGCGCCCCTCGGCCGGGCGGTGATCGGTGGTCTGGCCGCGGCCACGCTGGCGGCGCTGCTCGTGTTGCCCTGCGTATTCACGATGATTCAACAGCGAACTACCAGACAGTCGCCATCGCTCGATCCAGATGATCCGGAGAGTCCGTATGCCGAGCCTTCAACGAATTGAGGAATGGGGGAGCATGGTGCGCCGGTACAGGTACTGGGTGCTGGCCCTCGCTCTGCTGGTGGTTGTGATTCTCGCGGGCTTGTGGCTGGGCCGTGGGCGCTCATCGCCGGTGACAATTCCCGGGGGCGGAGCATCCGCCGCTGATCGATCAGCCACAGCCACAACTCAACCGGCCAGGGTGGAGGTAGTCAAGCCGAAACGCACCGCCGCGCCACGAGCAGCCACGTTCCCCGGTACGGTCGAAGGGTACGATGAGGCCGATCTCTTCGCCAAGGTGACCGGCTACGTCTCGGCATATCACGTGGACATCGGCGATCAGATCAAGGCCGGCCAGGAACTGGCCGTCATCAGCGTGCCGGAGCTCGACAAGCAATACCAGGAGGCCCAATCTGAGGTGGAAGCCGACATCGCCGCGGACAAGGCGGCTGAGGCCAGGGTCGTGCAGGCCCGCACGATGCTGGAAGTGGCCCGCCGCCAACTCGAGCGGGCCAAAGCGCAGTTGGAGCTTCAGGAAATCACCTTCCATCGCGAAGAGGAGCTTCACGCCGGCAAGGCCATCACCGACGAGGCGTTGGACATCGCTCGCAAGAACCTGCAGGTAGCCCAGGCCGATACGGCGACAGACGAAGCCAAGATCGCCGCCGCCCAAGCCGAGGTTGCGTCGGCCGAAGCCGCCAAGGCCGTGACGGCCGCGCAGATCCCCGTCGCACAATCCCGCGTCGAGAGGCTTCGCGTGCTGGTGGGTTACGAGCGGATCATCTCTCCATTTGACGGGATTGTGGCACGACGGTGGGTCGACGTCGGCAATCTGGCGCAGCCCGGCTCCGCCACGCCGCTGTACACGGTTCAACGGACCGACCTGATGCGGATCGTGGTGTACGTCCCCGAGTACGAAGTGGCATACATCGGTGTCGGCACGCCGGCCACGATCAGGCTCTCCGGACCGAACGGCCGGACCTTCGAGGGGCAGGTTTCGCGAACCGCGTCCGCCATTCACTTCGAGACGCGGACCATGCGCGTGGAGGTGGACCTCCCGAACAAAGAAGGGCATCTGCTGCACGGCCGCTACGTCGAAGTCACGTTCCACCTGGCTGGGGATCCTGCCCATCTCGCCCTGCCCGCCGCCGCCGTTCTCGGCGACGTCAAGGACCGCTTCGTGTATGCCATCGTGGGCCAACACGTCGTTCGCACGCCGGTACAGACCGGCGAGGTCACTGACAACCGGGTTGCAATTGTCGCGGGGTTGAATGAGGATGCCCTGGTGGTGTTGAACGGCAAAGCGGCTCCGCCGCCGGATGTTCCTGTCGAGACGGTGCTCAAGGATGATTGACGGATCGATTTGGAGAGCTGGTCATGCGGTTGGTCGCTGCTGAGACCCTCATCCTGCTGGGCTTGTTCGGGTCCCTTGGCGGATGCGCACTGCTCAAGCAGGAGCCTCCTGCGGCTGCCGCCCCCGATGTGAGGCCCACCTCCCAGCCCAGCCCGGCCAACAGCGTCGAGCTGGACAAATCGCTGATCCGACCGATGCACCAGGAACTGCTGCCCATCGACCTGCCCGCCACGGCGCGGGTGGCGCTGGCCAACAATCTGGACATTCAGTTGGCACGCCAGCAGGTCAAGGCCCAACGCGGCCGGCTGGAGAGCACCGTCGGGGCCGTCTTCCCCGTGGTAGGGCCGAATACGAGCTTCGAGCATCTTGACGGCACGACCCGCCATGCGAACGGAGCTCTGTTCGGTGCGAACTTCAACACCTTCCGAGCCACCGCCGCCGCCGAGCTCATCACCAATCCCGGCCGCGTGGTCTACGACATCATCGCTGCCAGGAAGACGCTGTCGGCGTCAAAGCACCAGGAACGCTACGTGATCCTGGAGACGCTGCGGCTGGCGGCAAACCAGTATTACGACCTTGCTCTCGCCCAGGCCGATGTCGCCGCCGCCCGCCAGGCCGTTGTGGAGGCGGAGGAATTGCTCCGGATCAACCAGCTCCGCCTCGACACCGGCATGGGCATTCCCGCCGACGTGGTCATGGCCAAGGCCCAGGTGTCGGAACGGCAGGAGCAGTTCATCGCCTCCATCGACGACTTCTATCGCGCGTCGGTTGCCCTCGCGGTCACGCTGCGGCTGGATGCAGCCGTTACCCTGATCCCCAAGGCCGACCAATTCTCGGCGGTCACGCTGGTGCGGCCGGACCTTCCGCTGGACGACCTGCTCGCCCTGGCGGTCATGTATCGGCCGGACCTCGATCGGGTCCGCGCTCTGGCGGAAGCCGCCGCCGCGCAGACCGGCGCCACCTGGTGGGGCGACCTCGGGCCCGAGTTTCAGGTGGGTTACGAGTACGGCGGCGTCACCGGCCACTCGAACCACACCATTCCCGGCAAAGGCATTCCCCCGCCCCTGGTGGTGAATCCGTTCTCGACGACCGGGACGTTCAGCACGGTCCCGCTGGTCAATGGCGCGATCGTGGAGGGAATCTCGGAAGGGTCGCAGAACCTCGCCCCCAGCCGGAATCAGACCTTCGGCTTCAGCGGCGAGGAACACTTCACCGCCGGTGCCGGTTCGAAGTGGAGCCTCTCCGCCATCGGCGACTTGAAGACCGCCAACGCGGAGGAGCGCAGCGCGGTCCTGAGCGCCGAGCTGCGGCTCGAACAGGTCAAGGGGCAGGTCGTCTCGATCCTCCAGGAAAGCCGGACTCAACTCGAGCTCATCACCGCTTCTCAACAGGAGGTCGCCTTCGCCACGGAGGCCCTGCGATTGTCCCAGGTCAATCTGCAGGCCGGCACCATGATCACGCTTGACGTCCTCCATGCCGAGGATGCCGTTGCCCGCGCCCGAGTCCATTACGCCAGCGCCGTGGCGAGATACAATCAGGCCCAGGTCAATCTGCTGGCCTCCATCGGGCTGCTCGCACCGGGCGTGTTCACGGAGTCGAGCCATGCGGCCCTGGCGTCAGAGAATCCCCCCGGTGAAAAGGCTGCGGACGAGCAGCCGGCGAATGTTACAGCAAACTAGATACAACCATCGTGCGCCGCAGCTTCGAGCCGCCTCCTCCGGGCCGCTTCACGCATCGCATCGACGCCAAGTCGGACGCATCCGGCGAGGAAACGGATAGCTCCGAAAACACGATCGAACCCCGCTCTCGATCACCCGGCGGGCCCTTCAAATGAGAGCCAAGTGACATCCAAGGTGTGCAAGAGGTCCGCCGGGGGGATCGCACCAGCGAGTGGGGTCCGCGCCGGCGCGGCCACCGCAGTACCCGCAGTTCAGGCGACCACATTCATGATGGGCCAAGACGCAATCTCATGGCGGCCGGCTGTCCGGCGCGACCGGGTGCGGTAACATCGCATTCCGAACATTTCCGCGGCCCCAAAATGGATTCGTCCCGTTTGCGGGCATATAAACAGCAGAGGCGCGAGGCAGGGTGACCTCTTGTTAGAACGGTGGAGCCCGGGGGGATGTCCCCGCGCTGTGGACGTGGAATGGTTATCGGCATTGCGGAGGGGGTTCCACGCGCGTCGTCGCATGTGCACGATGCCCTTGGCAAAGGGCCTTGCTGGGGCCTTTTGATGCTTGCCTTCGCCGCAGGAATCCAGTAAATTGAGAGTCGCAGGGGACGTACCGCTACTGGCTCGCGATCCGGATCTATACCCGCACCGGCTGCGCGGGCCGCAAGCTTCCTCGCACCCTACCATAATCGGCTCCGGAGGACTACCGATGAACGTCGTCGGCAATCGTGGAAAGACCCGTTGTCTTGCTGCTTGTGCGTTGGCGTTGCTGATATGTGCCGCATGGTTGGCGGCCCGTGCTTCCGCAGAAGAGCGTAAGTTCGTGGTTATGCTGGCCGTGCCGGGTAAATCCGTTCCCGGTGGCGCCGGCTCGCTTCAGCTTCCCAATCCCAGCAACATCTGGGACAACTATTTCGACCGGGTGAAAAACGACCCCCCCGATGCGGTCGATTCCTTTGCGGAGTACTGGTACGAGATCTCGTACGGCACTGTCTCGGTCACCGGCGACGTATATGGTTGGGTCGAGGTTCCCTGGCCGGTGCTGCCCAGCACGCTGCCCACGGCTGATTACGCCACACTGAGCTCATACACAATACCTTTCAGAGATCTGAACAACAACGGCATTTACGATGCGTTTGAAGGAGAAGAGTTCGATCAGTCCAGGGCGATGATCAACGTCGATTATAACGGCGCTGCCGATGGGCTGGGCACGGAGGGCAACATCGGTCCGTTCGGCGCTTCGAGCGTCCTCGTGACGCCGGGATTTGAGGACTACGACGCTCAGGGCCGCCCAGTGTGGACGCCGGGCGAGCGCTTTCGCGACTTGAACAACAACGGCGTGTACGACGCGCTACTTGAACCCTCGCGAGATGGCTGGGGTTCCACCGTCAGCAACTGCTGCACACCGTATGGGGGATCCGGCTGTAGCGATCCAACCGTGAGTGACCCCAACAGTCCCGTTGGTTGCCAGTTCCAGGTGTGCTCTGCGGGTTCCTCTCCCAGCGGTTTTGACTATTCCACCTGCTGCGACCGGCAAGTGCACAGTGATCCGAACGATTCGAACTCCCCCCTCACCACGATACCCGGGCGATGGACCATTGAATGTGCCGAGAAGGCGAACGAATTGTGTACAGCGATCTGCTCGGCTGCGTGCACCCAGAACCACATCATCGACGCTGGCGAGTTTTGCGATTGGGACGGCGACGGGGTGTGGGATTTCCCGGAGCCGTTTGAGGACTTTCTGGTCATTTACAATCCAGATTCAACCTCTGCGGCTGGCCGATGGGTCAAGCTGGATCCCAGCTACAAAAACACGGATCCCGCAAGCCGGGCCTGGGCGGAGGCATATATTCGAGCTAATTACCCCGGTGACGTGGGTGAACCGTTGCGCAAAAAAGGGGATCCGAACGCGCGGGGTTTCATGGCCCGCTTTGGCAACGACAAGTACGACCCACCGGACCTGTGGTTTGAGAGCGGCTCAAGCGCCAGCAGCAAACTCCAGCAGGCCCCCGCCCAGAACATGTGGGTGGCAGCGGGGCAGGTGACCACGCCCAGACCTGACGATCCGAACTCTCCATACCCGTGGGACTACACCGCGTGGTGGAACGCCTATGCCGCGGAAAAATGTCGACTCGCTGGTATCTTTCCCACCCCGGCTCTGCCCCCACCCCCGCAATGGGACGAGCGCATTCCCAACCTCGTGCAGTTCGATCCCGGTAACCCCTCGCTCGGTTCGCTGGGGCCCGGCGCGACCGATCTGCGGTCATTCAACCCCAACACCGGCGGCACGCT
>DATKKX010000122.1:0-9755 GCA_035542775.1 Phycisphaerae bacterium
GTGACATGCACACGTGCGGAAAATGCGGAGCCAGTAACAGCGGCGCGGCGAGATTCTGCGGATCGTGCGGCGCGCCTCTTCAGATCGGCGGAGGTACAGGCATGAGTGCGGGCAAGGCAATTCTCATTTTTCTCGTGGTCCTGATCGTCATCGCTCTGGGCATCGGCGGCTGCGCGTACAGCGGGTACAAGCGGACCATCGCCCTGGACGAGTCGGTGAAGAGCGCTTGGGCCGACATAGACGTGGTGCTGAAGCGGCGCTTCGACCTCATTCCCAACGTGGTCGAGACGGTGAAGGGCTACGCGAAGCACGAGCAGCAGCTCTTGCAGGGCATCGCCGACGTACGCAAGACCTACTTTTCCGCCAATACAACCGCGGAGAAGGCCCAGGCGGCGACGACGCTGGACGGCATGCTGTCACGGCTGCTTGTGCTGCGCGAGACGTACCCGGAATTGAAGGCCAACGAGAACTTCCGCGCCCTGCAGATCGAGCTGGAGGGTACGGAGAATCGCATAGCTGAGAAGCGCAAACGCTACAATGACGCCGTGCGGGATTTGAATTCCTACATTCGCGCGTTCCCTGGCTCCATGTACGCGGGCTGGTCAGGCGTGCGGAAGGCGGAGTACTTCGAGGCCGGCGAAGGGGCACAGGAGGTGCCGAAGGTGAAGTTCTGAAGGGGGGACACCGAGACACGGAGTGGCCATAGCTGGGCTTCCTCCGCCGTCGGCGTTGCGAAGTGCCCGCGAACTCAGTCTCTTATTCCGATCTTCTTCAGTGTTTCCTTGAACTCTTTCTTGTTCCGATACTTCTTGAAAGATGAATCTGTGCGAGGGTCGGGCATTTCCTCTTTGGGGTTTAGGTTGTCTTTGTACTCAAAGGCCTTTTCAAGACAGGGCAGGGCCTTTTCCAGGTCGCCCATCTCGGCGAGAGTGCAAGCCAGGTTGTAATGAAACATTGGGTAGGTGGGGTCTTCTCTGATGCCGTACTCCAACACCGCCTTCGATTTTTCAAGATCACCCGATATCCCGTAAGCCATGCCAAGCTGGTCTACAAGCAGACGCCACATCAGGTTGTCGAAGGTACGTTTTTCCCTTTCCTTGTCCAGTGCCTGTTGGTAGAGCCTCGCCGCCTCCTTGTAGTTTTCTTTCTTGTAGAGCTCGCTCGCCTGAAAGAAAAGCACCTCAGTCGGCGAGAGGGTCGATGTCTCAATCTTGGCCGACTTCAGGATTGCCCGCATGGTATCCAAGTCTTCTTCTGAGGGATCGACTTTGGAGAGATGAATGTCGATCCAAGTGCCATCATGCGCCAAGTAACCGTTGAGATTCTTGTGGCTGAACTTAATGCCTCCGAGGTCGCTCTTGATTATGTACTCGACGGCAGCCAACTTGCCGGATTCCCATGTCGTCACCTCATCCAGTCGAAGCCGGCCTGTCTTGTTCCTTTCCATGAAGACTTCCCGGCAAGTTTTGCTTCCTCCTGCCTTGGTCGCCGGCCCGAGGAAAATGGACAATTTCATCTTCAGTTTCGGGTTCTCCCCCCTGATCGTTCGTCTTAATCCGTCCTCGCTGGTTTCGTCCTCTTCATACTTGAAGCCCTTTAGGTCGACGCCCAAGCCCCATGGCTTGCCGGGCAGAGTGATCACCTTCCTGGACGCGGTCTTCTTCTTCGGCTTCGAGGCCGGGGGGGCCTGCGGACCCGCGAGCGCCAACATCAAAGCGATTGCTGTCCATGTTCGGATCATGGCCGACTCCTCTGCAAGGCTGGCTTTCTTGTTGTGACCGGACGAGAGCGGCCGTGCTGGACGCGCGGTCGGTTCGCCTCCTTTCGCGAGAACATCCTACCAGGACGTGCTCAATCTTGTCCACTTGGAGATATGCATCTGCACACGAATTCGGCATCTGTCGTGCAGATGCCGGACGATTGGCGGTTCTTGCTCTCCGCCGTTTTCAGGGACTTATTCGCGGCGATGCGAGGTATTTGGCGTCTTGGAGGCGCCGGTGGATTTCGCGCTGTTGGGTGGGCGTGGGGCTGTGCTCCTGGGCATTGCGCAGCCGTTCCTGGGCTTCGGCGAAGCGCTGGGCCGAAGTGAGCGCGTCGGAAAGCTCCACCAGCCGGTCCACGTTGGGATCCAATTCCACTGACATGGCCAGATAGCGAATCTGCTGCTGCAGCTCACCCCGCTGGGCCACGGCCTTGGCAACCTGCGCATAGCAGCGGGCCAGCTCGATCGAATCCACCGTGCCGGTCGCCCGCATCCGCTCGGTGGTGTGCTTGAGGTAGCCGTCGAAATCTCCCAAAGCCAGAAGGCTTGCTCGCCAGCCCTCGTGACACCGCGCCAGGTCATCCGCTTTCTGCAGCTTCTCAGCGGCCTTGGCAAAGGCCGCGGACGCCTCTTCATGCTTCTTGGTCGCCGCCCAGATCTCCGCGCACAGCAGCAGCGACTCGCCGCGATCAGGCTCCAGGTCCAGGGCCTTGTACACCTGATAAATCGCCGACTCCGGCGGGCTGACGATGACCTTGACCGGCTTGGACCGGACCAATCCAACGACGACGCCGTCGCACGCGAACTGGCCCGGGGCTGGCGGCTCTTTCGAATCCTCCGGAGACTTGCAGCGCGAAACTTCGCCGAGCAGCCGGCCGGAGGCTTTCAATGCCGCGGCCCAGTGATAATGCAGTTCGGCGGTGGTCAAGCCGTTCCAGTAGGCCTGTTGATACTGCGACGCGGCCAACGCCGGCGCGCCGTCAGCCTCATAGACTCTTCCCAGCCAGTACAGGTCGGAGGTTTCCTTGGGCCGCGCCCGAGCCGCGGACTCCAGCTTCCGCCGGGCCTCAGCGTAGTCGCCAAGGAGCAACTGGGCCCGGCCTTCCAGCAGCCAGCGCTCTTCGACGGGAATCTCGAGCGTCCGCGAGTTGAGCAGATCAAGGGCGTTGTGGGCGTCGCCCGAATCCAGCGCTGTCATTACGGCGGACAACTGCTGATCTGATGCGGCCGGCTTGGGGGCTGCCTTTTCCCTCGCCGCTTCATTAAGAGCGAGACACGGCGAACCCGCTGCTGCAAGCAGGATCAATATCAGGCCGATGGTGCGTGCGGGCGGCATCATCAGAACGCCTTCATGCGATACGGTTGCAACCTGGCGCGCAGGCTGGTGGGTCTCCTGCACGCCCACTCCTTCTTCCGGCGGGCATGACTCGCGTCGCGGAAGAAGGCATCCCCCAGTCTCGAGTTCGCACGTCCCCCGACTCTCGGCTATGCCCTCGGCACCGACCGGTAATATGGTCCGCCGGAGCATCGCCGTGAACCCGCGAGTCCCTTCCAATGCTACCATTCGGTCCGATGCGGGTCAAAATCGCGTTCGGCTGATTTCCCGGACGCGAGCCCTCCAAGGTCCGATTGCCCCTCCCTCCGAGCCCGATATAATCGGATGGCTCGAAGCCCCTGCCGCTCAGGCCGCGGCTGACTCACCCCGGGCCGTCCGAATCGCGGGAGCGCATACCTTTGGATGCCGACCTTCGCCCAGCACCTGCTTTAGAGGCCAAGCCGCCTGAGCATGGCGGTCCAGCCGCCCAGGGGGAGGCGCCTGCCATGCAGAGCGGGGTGTCCCATTTCCTAGGGCCGGCGGGGATGAGCGTTGCTTGCCACCTGTTCCTCGTGGGCATCATGGCCGTCGCCACCTGGGCCGTCGTCCGACCCGAGGCCGCTGAGCCCTTTCTCACCGAATACAAGGCCAAGGTCGTCACGGATGCGAAGAAGGCCGGCCCTAGAGGAGGCTTCCGCTTCCCCGGCCGCGCTTTCAAGGATCGCCCGGACTCCGCTCGGGCCAGCCATGAGTCCGACACGATCCACGACCTCGCGTCTCTGCTCGACTCCGAGGCAGTGTTCAAGCCCGCCCCGATCGACCCCGGCGGGTCGGGCCTCGGTACGCTCACCGTCAAGGAGCTCAGCCGCTCGGACGTGGTCGGCATCGGCGACGGTGGGGGCGTCGGCAAGGGCGGACGCGGAAGCGGGCTTGGCGATCGCGATCTGGCGGGTGGTGGGCCGGTCGGAACACTCTGGGGTGTGGGCGAGGGCCAGCTCGCCAAGTCGATTGTCTATGTGATGGACCGCAGCGGCTCAATGGCCCCGACCTTCAGCCTGCTGCAACGAGAACTGATGCGGGCGATCGGCTCGCTGGACTCGGAGCAACTGTTCAACGTCATCTGGTTCAACGAAGGGCCGGCAACGCAGTTGGCCGACCGGATGCTCGCGGCGACGATCGAGAACAAACGTGACGCCTTTGCCGCGATCAAGCGAATCATCCCCAGCGGTCAGACCGAGCCGGTGGACGCGGTGCGGCAGGGATTGACCTATAAGCCCGACGTATTGTTCCTGCTCTCGGACGGCGACTTCGGGGAGGACAATGAGCGTATCGTCAAGCTGATCAACCAGAAGAACAAACACAGGACGAGCATTATCAATACAATACTGTTCGTCTATGACACCGAGGGCGACGGCGAGCGCGTGCTCCGCGCGATCGCCGACGCCAACGGCGGCACGTTCAAGCACGTGACGGAGCAGGATATTCGGGAGTAGCATGCTCAAAGAGCGGTGGCACAGAGCGATTTTGGTGTTCATGGGAGTCGTCTGCGCGGCGGCCTCACCGGCCTTGGCCGCGGATGACGCAGCCCTTGAGAAGGTGTCTTTTCTGCAGATCCTCATTCACGGTGCTCAGTGGCCGGGCGTGTTCATCGTCCTTATGTCCCTGGCGTCCGTCACCATCATCATCGAGCACTTCTGGACCATTCGCCGTTCCACGATGTTTCCGGAGAGTGAGCTGGAGACGACCCGCCGGCTGATCGAGGAGCGCAAGCTGAAAGAGTGCGTCGAATACGTTCGCAACGGCAAATCCATGTTCGCCGACGTCCTCACCGCGGGTCTGCGTCACGGGCGGCACGGCTTTGACGCCATGCAGGCTGCGGCCGAGGAACGCGCCGGGGCCTGGGGCAGCCGCCTGTTTCGCCGGGTCGAATACCTCAACATCATCGGCAACCTCAGCCCGCTGCTGGGCCTGCTGGGGACCGTGCTGGGCATGATCGAGGCGTTCGGGGCCATGCAGGAGGCCCACGGCGCCTACAAGCCGGAGAACCTGGCCGGCGGCATCAGCCTGGCGCTGGTCAACACGTTCCTCGGCCTGCTGGTGGCCATCGTTTCGCTGGGCTTCTTCGGCCTGTGCCGGAATCGGGTGGACGCGATGACCGTCGCCGCGCACGCCGCGGTCCTCGATCTGTTGGAATATTTCCGGCCGGGCGCGGCAGTCACGCACTCCTCCAGCGCCGCCTCCAACGCCAATACCAAGGCCGAGGCCGAACCCAGGAAACCCCCACAGCCCGCGGATGCGCCGAAGTGAAACGCCCGCCCAAAGAGACCTCGATCGCCCTGAATCTGGCCCCCATGGTGGACGTCATGATGTGCCTGCTGATCTTCTTCATGCTGGCCACCAAGATGGTCGAGCAGGAGAACAGCCAGATCGATCTGCCGCTGGCCAAGGCCGCCAAGGAGGTGGAGAAGAAGGAGCTGGGCAACCGTTTCGTGATCAACGTCCGCGACGCCGCGCTTCGCGGGGGTGAAGGCGCCGATTACCTGGTTCGTGAGGAGATGCGAACGCTGGACGAGGTGCGCGACCTGCTTGAACACGAGCGTGAACTCGATCCGGACGTGAACTGCGTGGTCCGCGCCGATCGCGGCATCGCCTATCGCTACGTGCAGGATGTGATGGCGGCCTGTGCCCGGGCCAACGTCCGCAACATCACCTTCGGCGCCCTCCGGGCGGAAGCGGGAGGCGGATGATGGCACGGCGCGGAATCCCACCGGCCCACGCGGCCATCCCCAACCTGGCCCCGATGGTGGACGTGGTGATGGTGATCCTGATCTTCTTCATGCTCGGAACTACGTTCGCGATTTCAGAAGGGATCCTGCCGACGCAGCTGCCCTCGCAGGTCGGTCCGGGCGGCGGCGCCGCGATCACGATCGTACCGTCGGTTCGCATCATGCTGCTGGAGCGACCCGGCGCCACTTGCAGGATCCTGGTAATGGATCGCCCGCTGGAACGTAACACCTTTGACGAGCTGGGCGGATTCCTGCGGGAAAAGCGTGTCGCGGGAGCGGACGCAACGGCCCCCGTCTTGATCGCGGCCGAGGGCGGCGTACAGTATCAGGACGTGATCTCCGCCATGGACGCGTGCGTGCAGGCAGGTTTCAGGAACATCCAGTTTTCGGTCAATGCTGCCGCCATCCAGGGCGAAACAGACACGCCTCGAGCGCCGTGAAGATGCGCGTCAGACCCCTGCTGACAGTTCAAGCATCGGTGATACCACCCGGCAAGAGGCGCATGGGCAAAGCAGCTTTGCCCGTGCCACCCCTGGTGGTGGCCTTGCTTGGCATGTTTGTGTTCGTGCCGGCTGCGGACGCTCAGAGGCGAAAGCCTCCACCCACCGCGAGGGGGCAGCAGGCAGAGACGCTTCCTGAGGACCGCCTGCCCAGAAAACTCGAGCAACGCGTGGAAGAGCTTGTCGGCCAGGGCAAACCTGAGGAGGTGGCGGCATTGCTGGCCGACAGACCCAGGATGTTTCGCGTTTACGTCGCCCGGGCCCACGTCCAGGCGGCCTTGGACGCCAAGGATCCCAAGGAGCGAGACCGCCATCTTGCCAAGGCGGTCGAGGAGTATCGCAAAATCATCGCCCTGCGCGAGGACGCCCGATGGTTCCGTGGTGAGACACGCCGGTTCGCCGTCGCTCAATGGCAGGTCGAAATGGGCGACCTCATTCTCCGCCACTGGATCGCACCCGACATGGATCGGTACGAGATTACCAGCGGCCTCGATTTCGATCGCGACCGTGTTACCGGCCGCCTTCGCGAGGCGCAAGGGGCTTACACCGCCGCCGCCAAGCTGCTCGACGATCTCGTGATCGGCATGCGGACCGAAGAGGAGCGATATCTCCTCATGGGGATCGCCGGCAAGATCATCCCCCTGCAGGAGCAGCAGCAAGTCAACTGCGCCTGGACTTCCTTGTATCTGGCCATGACCGTTCCCCGCGATGCCCAGGATCGCAACGCGCTGTTTGCCGCCGCGCTGAGCGCCTTCGACGCCGTCGGGAGGGGCGCCAAACAGTCCGATCGAAGGTACAGCGCCCTTCTCGGCGCCGGCATCGCTCTTTCGCACGTCAAGCGATTCGCCGAAGCGGACGCCGCTTTCGATAAGATCATTCGCTCTAAGGGGCCCTTACCTCTGACCGCTCGGGCGCGATTTGAGAAGGCCCGGTCGCTCATCGATGCCAACCGGTTCGAGGATGCCCGCAACGAGTTGAGCAGCCTGATGGCAATGGCCGAGCCGGAGCCTGGCAGTGATGCCGCCGGGGCCTTGTTCTACATCCGCCTGGCTCCGTTGATTCACGCCTACACCTACTGTCAGGAACTGGAATCCAACCACGGCGGGACGGCCGACGAGAGAAAGGCCGTGCAGGACAAGGCCTACTCGGAGTTTGCGAAGATCACTGAGCAGGGCGGCATCTGGCCGGAAATCGTGCAGGTCTATCTCGACGCCTTCGGCAAACAGAAACGCGAACTGGCCGATCTGACGGATGTTGAGCTGCGGGCCAAGGCCGAGCACCTGATGACGTCCAAGGACTTTAGCCAAGCCGTGCCGGTGTTGAAGATCATCCTCGACCGTCCCAGCATGAAAGACTATCACGCCGAGGCAGGCTTCAATCTCGGCGTCTGTTATTTTCAGGCCCAGGACCTTCGCGGCGCAGCCGAGGCCTTCCTGAGCGTTGCGCGGAGCAGGCCGCCGGCAGATATCGGCGAGAAGGCCGCCGAGCATGCCTACCGCTGCTGGCGACAGCTCGCCCATTCCACCGAGAAGCGGGACGACTATTTGCAGTTGGCCACGGCAGGAGAGTTGCTTGCCGGGGAGTTTCCCAAGCACAAGGGGGCGGTGGAAGCGGCCTGGATTGCCGCGCTCGCCCGCCAGGAGGGCGGTGATTTTCAGACGGCGTTGACGGCCTACGGCCGCGTGCCGCCGACCTCGCCGCACTATTGGGCTGCCCGGCGAAACACGGCCCGCTGCAAACAGGCCATGTACGACGCAATGGCTTCGACGGCTTCGCCGCCCCGACGGCGCCGCGCGGCGGAAGATGCCGCCAATGCCTGGCGCGAGCTGGCCGAGGAGCTGGTCGCGGCCCTGAAGGCCCAGCCGGCCAAGACGTCCCAAACACCCAAGCAGTCCCCCCCGAAGACGAGCGCCGAAGCCCGCCCCGCGGGAACCGCGACTTCGCAGCCATCCGTTGCCGGCATGCCCGGCTTCGTCAGTGTGGCGGAGGTCGAGGAGTGGATCGCGGATGCGAGGCTGTCGGCGGCGTCCCTTTTCGCCGGCGATGAAATTCGGGGGTTCAACGATGGTCTTCGGGTCCTGGCCGATGCCCCGCTGACCGGGCAGGTGCTGGCTCTGCGGATTCGTTGTTACCGGGGGTTGGGCGATTTGAAAGCCGCCAACCTTGTGCTCGAAGAGTTTCTGAAGCAGTCAAGCAGCCTTGCGGATGCGCCGGAGGCCTCATCGCAGCCCGCGAGCGGTGGAACCGACGAGGCCGCGGTGGCGGAACCGACATCCGTTCTGGCGGCACTGGTGGGATTGGCCGCCGAGATGGAGAAAGAAATTACCAGACTCAAGGCGGTCGGGCGCGACAGCGACGCCACCCGCATGGCCGGAGACGCTGTCGAGACGATCCGCCAGCTCCTGGATTGGATTCAGAAGCAGCCGCAATACTCGAAATACACTCCGACCGTCCGCTACAGCCTGGTCAAGGCGCTCTCCCAGGCCGGCCGCCCGGAAGAAGCCGTGACTCTACTGGAGGAGCTTATGGCGGAGAGCCCTAGTGACGGCGAGTATCTGCGCACGGCTGCCCGGTTGCAGGAAGATATCGGGCGGGGCGCCGGCGCGAGTACCTCCGCGCCGGCGGGCGGCGCCCGGGCATCGCGTGATTCGGCATTGGATAAAGCAGAGGCCCTGTGGGCCAGGCTGCTGGAAGATCAAATGCTTCGCAGTCGCGCCCCTGACGCTTACTGGGAGGCAAGATACCACTGGCTCGAGCATCAACTGCGGCACGGACATGCGGGCGAAGTGGTCCGGGGCATCGAGGCGGAGCAAGCTTGGTATCCCGATCTCGGCGGAGAACCATGGCAGGGCAAACTGCGCGATCTGGCCAAGCGAGCCGAGGCGGCGGGAACGGGCCAAGGCAAGGAGCGATGACCTTGCGACGACATGAAGGACATGGCCGTTTGGCATCGCTCCGTCGTGGGCCACTGCTCCCCGAGCAGTGCCGGCCCATAGCGCGGATCCATGTCTTACTGTTGGTCTTTGCCTTTCTGAGCGTCTATACCTCCACCGCTCGCGGGCAGCAATCCGCCCCTGCTGAGGATTTGACCGAAGGCCGGCGATTGCTCGAAGGTGTCCACGACAACGTCTTCTCCTTTGACGATCCCGCGTTCTACTGGTTTTGCCGACATGTGGAGCAAGAGGCCGACGCATCGCTCTTTTCGATTCGGCCGGACGAGTCCCCGACACCGTGGAAGTATCTCCTCGAACGCCCAGGGGACTATCGCGGAGGGCTGATCGTTGTGGAAGGTCTGGTGCAGGCCATTCACGCGTACGAGGTCTCGAACCGCTCCGGCCTGGGCACGCTGTATCAATGCGAGCTTTCCGAGATGGGCACGCGGGCGTTCTGCA
>DATKKX010000123.1:0-17479 GCA_035542775.1 Phycisphaerae bacterium
CTGCGTCCGAGCTGATGGTGTAGGTCAGCGTGCCTCCGCCGCTGTTGCTGACGGTGAAGATGTCGTCGGATGGATTCGATCCCTCCGTGGCAACCGGAGCCAGCGAACTTACGCTCAGCGAGATCGTCGGCGGGGCGGACACAGAGTTGATGGTCAAGGTGGCCGCGATGGTCTGCGGATCATTGGTGGCCGCGGGATCCGAGACGGTGATCGTCCCCGAGTACGAGCCGGCCGCCAGCGAGGCGGCGTCGTATTGCACGGTGATCGGATCGGCCTCACCGATTGATGAGCCGCTGGTGGGCGAGACGATCACCCAGGCTGCGTCCGAGCTGATGGTGTAGTTCAGCGTGCCGCCGCCGCTGTTGCTGACCGAGAAGCTGTCATTCGGGGGATTGGAGCCTTCGGTCGCCACCGGCGACAGCGAAGCCACGTCCAGTGAGATCGTCGGGCTGGGGGGCGCCGCCGCCGTCACCTGCAGATACAAGTGGGATTCGCAGTAGAAGGTGCCTCCGCTGAGGCCGGCCACGGCCAGCACAAGGTCGTAGTAGTCCGCCGGGGTTGACGCATCGACGGTAATCGAAAACGGGAAGCTGGTTGCGCCGCCGGGGGCGGAGTACCAGTTGCCCGTCAGAGGCAGGGTGTAGTATGTGGGAGCAGGGCTGGTTCGCTGCAGCCACGTCGAATCAGGTGTATAGGTGAGCGTGGAGCAGCTCACGACGCCCGTTTTCTCGAACTGCTTCAGGACCGCGGCGTAGTTGGCGCCTGAGGGCAGGCCTGACACCTGGCCAGATAGCGTCTTGCTTCCACCTTGGGCCACCGTGAATACGGGCCGCGTACCGAGGTCAGGAGTGCCGCAGCCTTCGGCGGGGTTACCGGTCGTATCGTTGCCCACGATGGTGATGGTGCCGAGAGCGCTGGTGTGGCACATTGCGCAGTTGGACCCATAGGATGGAAGGGCCAGACTGGTCTGCGCGAGTGTCAGGACGACGGCACATCCCGCGATTACTGCGATGGTCTTTATTGGCTTGGTCATTTGAGGGCTCCTTAACGACGGTTCATCCATGTTCCGCCGCATTCGCTTAAACGGATGCCGATGACCATAGCGCCTCGGAGTACGCTATGGTCATCGGAGGGAAAATCTGCCGGTTAATCGTCGCTGCCGTAATCGCCTCGCCGCTGCTTCCGGCGGCTGCCGCGGCACCGAGGAAGACTTGTCCTCATCGCCGCCAGGGCGCATAACATCCCCGAGCCGATCAAAGGTATGCCCACCCCACAGGCTTGGATACCGGCGGGAGACACCGATGCGTCCACCTCCTTCCCCTGGCCGGAGCCGATCGTCAGGGTCACGTTGATCGTCTGCGGGTTGTTCGCCGCATTGGGATCGGAGACGGTGATCGTCGCCCGGTACGTTCCACGAGCCAGAGAGGCGGTGCGGTATCGCACCGTGATGATCTTGGCCACCCCGGTGCTCGAGCCGCTGGTCGGTGAGACACTCAGCCAGGGTCCACTTTGATGACCGCCGCCTTCATCATCGCCGGAATCGTCCTCCCCGTGGCCGCCGGCGACGACGCTGTTTACCGAGGAGAACGAAGCGAGGTAGGCCTTCAGATCCGCGACCTGCTGCGCGGTCAGAGTAATGCCGCGCATCGCGGAATCAACCGAGCCCATGTTGGTGGTAATCCGGTCCGCTGAGCCGGCAATGGACGCGGCGGAATGGCACCTGGCGCACATCTGGGTGAAGAGCGTCTGGCCCGCGGAGGAACTACCGCCGCCGCCACCGCTTCCACCGCCTTGGCCGCCGACCGCGACGCTGACGGTGTAATGCAGCGTGCCGCCGCCGGTGTTCTTGATGGTGAAGGTATCGTCGCGCGGGTTCGATCCGCGCCTTACACTCGGAGTCAGCGAGGTCTTGCTCAATTTGATCGTCGGCTGGACCCCGCCTCCGCCACCGCCACTGATCGTCAGCGTGACAGCAATCGTCTGCGGATTGTCGGTCGCGTTAGGATCAGACACGGTGATCGTGGCGGTGTAGCTCCCCGCCGTCAGAGAGGTCGTGCTGTACTGCACGGTAATCGACTGAGCTGCGCCCGTGGTCGAGCCGCTGGCCGGCGAGACGCTCAGCCACGCTGCGTCGGCGGTGATCGAGTAGTTCAGCGTCCCTCCACCGGTGTTGCTGACCGTGAAGCTCGAGTTGGGCGGGCTGGAGCCCTGGGCCGCGGTCGCCGACAGGGTCGTCTTGTTCAGCGTAATTGTCGGCGGGGCCGGGGGAGGGGCAGCGGTGATGGTCAACGTCACTGCGATCGTCTGCGGATTGTTGGTCGCGCTGGGATCGGAGACGGTGATGGTCGCCGGGTAAGTTCCCGCCGCGAGCGAGGCGGTGCTGTACTGTACAGCAATCGTGTCGGTGGCAGTCGCCGTCGAGCCGCTGGTCGGCGAGAGCGAGAGCCAGGGTTGGTCGACGCTGATGACGTAGTTCAGCGTGCCGCCGCCGGTGTTGCTGACTGTAAAGGTTGCATTGGCCGGGCTGGAGCCTTGGGCCGCGCTCGCCGATAGCGTCGTCTTGTTCAGCGTGATTGTCGGGTTGCTGGGCGCGGCTGCAGTCACCTGCACGTAAAAGTGGGCTTCAGTGTAGAACATGTTGCCGCTCAGACCCGCGACGGCCAGGACCAGGTCGTAATAGTCGGCCGGCGTCGAGGCCCCGACGGTGATGCTGAACGGAAAGCTGGTGGCCCCGCTGGGAGCGGTGAACCAGTTGCCGGTCAGAGGCAGCGTGTAGTAGGTTGGGGCAGGACTGGTTCGCTGCAGCCAGGTGGAGTCTGGCGTATAGGTCAGCGAGGAGCAATTCGCCACACCGGTCTGCTCGAACTGCTTCAGGACTGCGGCGTAGTTGGTGCCGGAAGGCAGCCCCGATATCTGTCCCGACAGAGTCTTGGTTCCGCCCTGGGCCACCGTAAATACCGGCCGCGTGCCGACGTCGGTCGTACCGCAGCCCTCGGCGGGATTGGCGGTGGTGTCATTGCCGACAATGGTAATAGTGCCGAGAGCAGTGCTGTGGCACCCCTGGCAACCGGACCCGTAACTCGGCAGGGCCAGAGCAGCCTGGGCGCATGTCAGCATCACGGCACAACCTACGGCCAACGCAACTCGATTCATCTTCCTGGTCATCTGTCAAGACTCCTTGGTAGTTGTCCTTCTGTTCCGGCGATCCCTCTGATCGCTGTGTGGGCTCATGTACCGGGCTCGCACCGTCTGCCGCCGGGCGGCAGTTCTCACATGCTCGGTTCAGGAAGGCCGGGCGGGGCTCAGTCAAGGCGGGCACACCGCAACCAGGCGCACCATTGTGGCCTGTCGAATGCAGTCCTATGGAGGAGTCTTCTTTGCTCCGTCGAAACCAATGGATCACCGGAATCGACGTCCTCACTCGCCTCTTGCTCACAATATGAGCACGAAGCGTTTGCAATCAGGCACTGGTCCAGCTCGGCCAATGCCAGCCGGACCAATTCGGGCACAACCGCGGAAACCTCTGCGGACGGTTCCAGACCCTCTTCGATGACGCACACGCCCACCCCCTCATCCCACAGCAATATCTCGCCAATGCCGAGGACCAGGAGAGGGCGAGGCTGTCGTGAAGCTGAAGCGCCGCACGGTCTGGTCACGACAGCCTCGCTTAGTTCCAAAATGCTTTCCATTCCACCTATCACCTGTTCTTGCACCAGTCAGGTCCCCGCGATTCTCTCTTCACGCTGAACACGTTCACGCCGCGGCAGGTTGCGGCAGCACCTCGGCCCTGCCGGATTGGGAGCCGGGCTGGATCATGTGTACCGCACACGCCAAACACGGATCGAAGGTGTGAATAACGCGGATCGGCTTGGTGGGCTTGGGTCCCTGCGCAACCGGAGTTGCCGTCAACGCCTGGACAATGGCCCCGAACTGCTCCGAATAATCGCGCGGCGGGGCATTCCAGTCGGCAGGAGGAACGATCTGGTGGCGGGCGATCCCAGCCTCACGCAACTGCTCCCGGTGTGCGACCGCGCCGCGGATCGCCGCGGCTGTGGACGCGGCCGGCCAGCCGGCTGCACACGCCGCCGTCAAGGATTCGCGTCGCGTTACTTCCATCACGGGGCAGTCTCCTCTCACGTTCGGATCTTCGCAGGAGCAGAACTCTTACGCCGATGAGCGGGCAAGCACCGTGCCATCAGGGAATACCCGCAGGTCTTCCAGTTGATATCGCTGCATCAAGCCGAAAACGCGGCTGTGATGTGCGTGCGCACCAGTCTCGGGATCTCTTGTCGAACCGGTTCAAGATGTGATGTGCATGACGGCACACAGAGGCGTGCGTCGGGCACATGCAGACCGACCTTTCGGCCCGTGAATGGCTGCCCCATCACACCAAGAGAATTGAAGGCCCGGCATTCTCTTGAGCACGCGCGCACGAAGAGCAGCGAAGAGCTTGCCACCTTCTTGTGACTCGGTGTTCTGCTTCGGAGCAATTGGTCCGATGCGGCGGAGCGATTCCGAAACGCGCCGCCGGATTTGCAATTTCATTGCGGTACGGCGGTTGCGACGGAATCTCGGCGAGCGTGAATGTGCCCCGCTTCAGAAATCGCAGAAAGGCCTTTCATATAATGCCGTCGTGATCACGAAAGCCGGGGTACTCACTGCCGGGACATAAGGCTGTGTGCATGCACGCACGGTTGCTGTGCGTTCATGCACAGGCAGGTTCGGAAGAAACCGTGACGGGGCTCCGATCCTCGGGGTTCGGCACAAGGCTGAGACTGTGTTACGCATCCGCTGGTATCACTTTTACTTCGGCCTCGCGGCCTTTGACGTGATCGTCATCCTGGTCAGTCTGCACCTCCACAATCGCACGCTCGACAACGTCTCGCAGCTCGTCGCCGCCGCGACCCATCTGGATGAGCAATCGCGCTGGCTGCAGCTCGCCCAGCAGCGGATATTGGACCTGGACGCCCCCGGCAATGACCTCTTCCGCTGCGTCAGCACCCAGGACTACCAGCACCAGCGGCATCGTTTTCAGCGGGGAACCGCGAACATGCTGGAAACCCTGGACTCCGCCCCCGCACTGGGTCTGGACGCCGGGCTTCTGCGAACCAGAGTCGAAGCCATGGATCGCGTCGCCGAGAACCTCTTCACCATCTTCGAGCCGATGTCCTCCGGCGCCATCACCGACAGGGAGCGGAGCGACATTCTCGAACGGGCCGGACCGGTGATGGCGCAGATGGACAGCGCCCAGTACGAGACGCTTCGGGCGCTGGGATCGTTGTCGGCCCAGAACGCCGCGGAGCGCGGAGCGCTGCTGCAAGCCTATGAGGCCGATCTTCAGAGAAGGGTTCTGTCTGAGCGGTACTTCATCGCCGCGGTCATCCTCATTCTGGTCGGGGTGCTGGCTCTGGGGCGGCGCGTGCAGCAGGCCGATCGTGCCCTGGAGGAGCAAAGGCGCCGGGTTCTGGAGGAACGGCGCGAGCGGCTTGCGGCCATCGGCGAACTATGTTCGAGCGTGGCCCACGGCATCCGCAATCCTCTGGCCGCGATTCGCAGCTCCGCGGAGCTGTCGCTCGAGCTCGGACAGTTGGACGAGCCGTCCCGCCAGAGGATGCAGGACATCGTAACGGAGGGCCGACGGCTGGGCGACCGCGTCAGCGGCCTCTTGAGCATGGCCCGCGCCACCGCCGATGCGTTCGAGTTGGTGAATTTGAACGAGATCGTCTCCGGGGCCGCCGCCGGTTTGCGGCCCGAGTTTGCCCGGCTCGAGGTGAAGCTGGATGAGGCGATTCCCGATCAGCCGATCGTCGTACACGGCGATCAGCGGCAGTTGGGGCAACTGTTCGTGGAGCTCCTGTCCAATGCCATGGAGTATTCGAAACCGGGCGATGCCGTCCGCCTGGCCGCGGGCGGTCCGGACTCCCGGGGCCGGGCCACCATTATCGTAGAAGACCAGGGACCGGGCGTCGCGCCGGAAGTCAGGCCGCGGGTCTTCGATCTGTTCTTCACGACCAAGGCAAACGGGACCGGGATCGGCCTAGCCACGGTCAAGCGGATTGCACGATTGCACGGGGGCGACGTGGAGGTGGGCAGCTCCCCGATGGGCGGGACGAAATTCGTCGTCTCGCTGCCGGTCGCCGGGGCCCGCCGCAACGGCGACGTCCATTGGGCAAGCCAAGGCACAAGGCGTCGACAGCCGGCCGCCGGCTGATCGCCAAGACAGCGCGGGTGGCGTCGGAAGGCAGGATCGGGTCGGACTCAGTTTTCAGGAGTTGGACATGTCTCGCGTGCTGGTGGTAGAAGACGAACGCATTCTGGCCAAGAACCTGGGGGAGAAGCTCACGGCCCACGGTCACGACGTCAATATTGCTTATACCTGTCGGGACGCCCTCTCCATGAACGAGGACTTCCTCCCGGACGTCATTGTGCTCGACCTTCGCCTTCCCGACGGTGACGGGCTGGCTTTGCTCCCGCAGTTCCGGACAGTCTCTCCGTCGACCAACGTCATCGTCGTGACCGCCCACGGCAATGAGCGGATCGCGGTCGATGCCATGAAAGCGGGAGCTTATGAGTACCTGACCAAGCCGATCGACCTGGAAGAGCTGAAGATCGTGGTTGAGCGGGCGGTGGATCATCGCCAGATGGCCGAGAGCATGTCGTTTCTCCGCGATCGGCAGCAGGAGCACAGCAGCCTCGATCGGATCGTCGGGCAATCGGAGGCCGTGGCGAGCCTGAAGGAGACCATCCAGCGGCTGACGCGGAGTGAAGCCCTCCGCCTGTGCGATCCCCCCTTGGTGCTGATCACCGGAGAGACCGGCACCGGCAAGGATCTCGTGGCCCAGGCGATTCACTATCACGGGCCGCGCAGCAAGAAGCCGTTCATTCACGTCAATTGCACCGCGATCCCCGCGGCACTGTTCGAGTCCGAGCTGTTCGGCCACATGCGCGGGGCATTCACCAACGCGGCGCAGGCCAAGCGGGGATTGTTTGAGGTGGCGGAGGGCGGGACGATTTTCCTCGATGAAATCGGCCACCTGAGCCCGGAGATGCAGATGAAGCTGCTGCACGCGATCGAACACCGCGGGATACGTCCGGTCGGCAGCACGGAGGCGCGGTCGATCAACGTGCACATCATCGCGGCGACCAACCGAGACCTGCAGGATGCCATCGACAAAGGCGAGTTCCGCGAGGACCTGTATCATCGACTGCATGTCGTGCTGATCCATCTGCCGCCGCTGCGCGAGAGGCCGGGCGACATTCCGCTGCTCGCGGAACACTTCCTGGCGCTGCATTGCCGCCGGTTCGGCTCGGCGCCGAGGAGTTTCAGCGAAGACGCCATGAAGGCCATGTGCCGGTACTCCTGGCGGGGCAACATTCGCGAACTCAACCACGCGATCGAGAGTGCCGTTTTGCAGAGCACTGGCTCGGTCATCCAGGCGAAGGATCTCCCCCTGATCGGGGGGGAGCCTGAGCCGCAGATCAGGGTTTCGATGGTCGGCGGGCGTCACATCGACCTGGATTTCGAGAACGGATGTCCCAGCCTCGAAGAGGTGGAACAAACCATCCTCCAGGCGGCATATGATCATACCGGGCAGAATCTGAGTCGGGCCGCCCGCATCCTCGGTATTACCCGCGAAGCGTTGCGTTACCGGCTGAAGCTCAGCAGAAACCCAGAGAACGTGGCGTGAGATCTCCAGCTTCCATCTCCAAGAGATTGGACAACCGTCGGCTTAGCGGCGCGGGGGGTCGGATCTGGCTGATCGCGCTTGCGGCGGCGGCCATGCCCGATTCGGCAGCAATCGCTCAGCCGATGGTGATCATCGCGGACGCGCCTCATCAGGCGGTCATCCGCAGGACCGATCACGGCGGGCTGGGCTTCATCGATCCGCGGGTCCAGCACCTGCCCGCCATCGTGGAGATGCACATCGGAACCTTCGCCCCGACGTCACCGCGGTCGGACCGCTTTACCGGCACGTGGCAGAGCGAGGGCGGCTTCCTTCGATTCGACATCGTGCTCGCCGGACTGATCAATCCCCCGGGGCCGCTCGGCTGGGCGGACACGAATCCGGTGTATAACCCGATGCGGTACGGTCCCAACCCCCTTTACGGCTTCATCGAGTTTGACGCCGACGTGGACGAAAACACGGGCGGAGAGCTGGATGCTCCGCAGTATCGCTACCAGGGCAACGTGGGCCGGTTCGGCGGCCTGCCGAGCGATCCCAGATTCGCGGGGCGGGTGGCCCTGGACGGCTCGGCCTTTGACGGCGACATCACGACGCCGCCGTTCGTCGACCGCAGCGGTGAAGAGTTCCACCTGGCCTTCCTCGGCGAGCTGATCGAGGAGGTCGACGTAGTGCGCGAGAAGTCGGGCGGCACGCGGTCCATCTTCGAGGAAGGGGAGATCTGGCGGGTCAAGGGGTCGCTGTTTCACCGCGCCCACGGCTATGACGCGTTCACGTTCGGATGTGCCGAGAATCCAGGCATGTACGAGCCGGAGGTCGTTCTCCAGTTCGAGCACAGCGTGCTCTCCAATACGACCACCGTCTCCCTGGTCTATCCTCTGCACAATTCCGACAGCGCCGCCCTGGAGGAGGACAACAATCTGGACATTCAGCCGAATGACGGCTGCGCTTCGAACCAGAACTCCGTTGAAGAAGCGCTCGCGGACCTCACGTTCAGCGCCACCTACACCGACCCCATCACGCGGCAGCTTCCGGAGTTTCAGTCGATCGCCGGCTGGGAGTTCAAGGATGCTTCGGACTATCTGGATCCCGCGGCGTGGCGAGTGTTCGGGCTCGTCGGCACGGCGTATGCGAGCCTGCCGCCGGACGGCGCCCGCTTCATCTGGACGGACGTGTACCCCCGCCCGGTGACAGGCGACTTCGACGGCAACGGCGTGGCGGATGGGCAGGATGCGGCCCTGTCGAATGCCTTCGTCGCGTCCAACGACGGCGACCCGGCCCATGACCTGGACGGGGTCGTCAACGGCGTCGTGGAGTGGCGGGACTTCGCCGCGGACTTCTGCGTGTACGACACGGACTACGACGGGTTCGTGGGCGCCGGCAGCTCGATCATCCCGGGGGACATGAATCTCGACGGCGTCGTGGACTACCGCGACGTGGCCGACTTTGTCCAGGCCCTGCTGGACCCGAACTCGTACGTGCAATCGCACCAGGGAGCCGATCCGCTGCTTCGCGGGGACCTGAACCACGACGGGGTCCTGGACGGCAAGGACATCGCGGACTTTATCCAGCTTCTCCTGTCAATGTAGCGGACACGGGGCGCGGTGCGGCTTAGTTTCGACAAGAGTGGATACGTACCGGAGCAACAGCGCCATGATAGTGGGGCGCGCAGTATGCATTATTTGATTGCACTAAGTGTTTACCCGTAGGACAATAAGTAATTCCTATGATGGATCAAAGGATGTCGAGGGCATGATGACCCGCAAGGAGAGATCCGACATGAGCGGTGGGGTAGGTCCTTTCCGCGCATTCACGCTCCTGGAATTGCTCGTGGTCATCAGCATCATCGCCCTTCTCATGTCGATTCTTCTGCCGGCCTTGAGTGGCGGACGACATGCCGCGCAGGACCTCAAGTGCAAAGCCAATCTGCGGAACGTGAGTCTGCAATTCGTCGATTTTGCCGACGAGAGCGGATCGGGCCATCGCGGCGAGAGCGATCAGCTCGGCTCGAACTTGTTCCGCATCGAGGATTTCCAGGAGTTGATTTACGGGGTCGACGAGTTCTGGGATGGCCAGGGTGCTGAACGGCTGCCGCTGAACGGCGGGCAGCAGCCCCTGATGTGTCCGGCCGGTCCCACGCAACTCGAGCGTCGCGCGGGAATGCCGTGCAGCGCCGGCGCCATCGGCCCGCAGGCGAGCGTGAGCGTAGGCTTCAACAAGCGATTGGAGACTCGCACGCAAGACATCGGAGGAAGGCCGTTTCCGGCGCCGGCATACTTGAGCAGCAGGATTTTGCAGTACCCGGATATCCCGCTGCTTTTTGACGTCGATGGCGAGCAAGCCGCGCAGCGCGGCAAAGTGCCTTACTACTCCGCGCCGCCGATCCTGGACGACTCCGGGGTCGACATCTACGAATCCGGGCAATGGTGGTTCCCGGCATTCCGGCATCGCGGCCGCTTGAACGTCGGTTTTGTCGGGGGACATGTGCTCTCGTCCAGCCACCCCACCACCGAGCCTTGGTGGAGGTGGAATTATCAGCCCGACTGATGAGCGGGATCGCCCGTCAAGCACCAGCCCTCCCTGGACTGCCGGTCGGCGTGCGTGAGGTTCGACGTTTCTACGGCGGCTCATCAGCGGCGACGGGGTCGCACCCTGGCTGCGGCACCGACCGAAGGGGGAAGCTTGATCGATCCGGAGGCGACGCGGCGGCAGTTGCGCAAATCCAAACCTCTCGAAAAAAGTGCAACCAGCCGCAACCAGGCGCAACTTTTTTTCCAACTCCGACACGCGATCGGCCGTTTCGCCGGCGGGGGACCGGTTTTGGGCCGGCGGAGGCGGTGGCCCGCGAGCAGGGCGCGTAGCACACCCGGGCGATTCTCTCCAGTAAGGATACCAAACATTCGCCGAAAGTCAAGTGAACCGGGAAAATATCGCGAGGCGGACGGTCGCAAGCCGGAATGGAGCCGGGGGATGCAGGGGTGTAGGGATGAGGGGTCTGGCGGGTCGGAGCGGGGTGTGCGATGATTTGCATCCTTATCAGGTCGCGCGGGCCGATCTCAGGGGTCGCTTGGCCCGCTTCAGTACACCGCGGTCCACCTGCACCATGTAATCCGGGTGGCAATCGACTATAGCCGATCTGCTCTCTCATCAAATATTAGCTGACTGTCCCCCGCCCTCAGTCCCCCGCCCTCAAATATGAGGTGACTGTCCCCTGCCCTCCAAAAAGTAGAATGTCCCCCTTTACACCCCTCTCCTTTTCAATGCGCCTGTTTTTTTCGCGCCGCCGTCGCCTCGACGATCAGTACAGTAAGCAACACAATGAGGGGCAACATGCTCACGAATGCAGCGACACAGTTCGTCCAGCCCAAGACCAGCGGAGATGGCGGTAGCCTACCCTGGATCATGACGCCGTCGACACGCATTTGGTATGCGGGCCCTTGCGCCATGACATAATCGGCCCAGAAGCTGAATGCGAACACCGCTGCCGCAACGCCCATGTAGGCGACAACCACAATCCTCCCCGAGCGCTGGCCCCTCAGCACCAACCAAGTTCCTGCGACGGCCATGAGTCCCGAGAGACTCAGGCAGAACGTGAGCAGGTCGTATTTTCCCCAGAACTGCGCAAGTTGGGCCCTGGCTGTAAAGACCATCTTTGTCGTCGTTCGGGTCTCGGCGCGCAGCGGAACCACCCAATGCATCATTAGGACGAAAGCAAGTAGACACTCATGGAGGAAAAGCACCCACAGCGCAATCCGCCATAGAGCACTTTGTTTCCCCCCCGCTGCCGGCGCGTATGACAGCACCACGGCAGTCGAGCATGGAGTGTCATCGTTGCGTGGTTCACTGTTCGTGGAGTTCATCTGCTAGCCCACCACTTAACCAAAGCCAAGATCACGAGAACCCCAATAGCCAGAACGAAAAAGGGGACATTCTACTTTTTCAGGTTCCGCCGTGTCTTGGGCCCCGGCTTTCTCGGTCGGCCGAGAGGATGGAGCGACGACTCCAGGCCCAGCTTGGCCGCCACACGCTGTTGCCAGGACGCGGCCCCCCACGGCGTGCCGCGGTTCACGCTGCGACGCAGGGATTCCTCCTCCGCCGCCGTCATCGGCCGGTTGACTTCCCGCACCCACCGCCCGCCCCGATCCACCGGCCCTTCCTCCAGGAAGGCCGGCCCGCCACGCCGCTGAC
Source organism: Phycisphaerae bacterium (assembly GCA_035542775.1). Lineage (GTDB taxonomy): Bacteria > Planctomycetota > Phycisphaerae > UBA1845 > UTPLA1 > DATKKX01. The sequence continues at coordinate 11,871 of DATKKX010000123.1, forward strand.
GCCACCAGTGGATGCTCGACCACGCCCACGACTCCGCCCGATCCACCAGGCCGGCACGCAGCGCATTTCGCTCCACGTAACGCAGCACCGTCAGCAGGTGCTCGTCCTGCGCGATCGGGAACGCCTTGAACCGGCCTTGCCACACGTGCCCGCTGCCGCGGTGGTGCCGATGATACCGCCGCACCTGGGCGGTCAGCAGCCATTGCATGAACCGGCTGAGATCGCCGTCCGCCCGCGGCCACAGCACCAGGTGAAAGTGATTTGGCATCAGGCAGTAGGCCAGCACGCGCACGCGAACCCGCTCCGCCGCCTCGCCGAGCAGACTCACGAAGGCCTCGTAGTCTTCCGCAACGCGGAAGACCTTCTCCCGCCCGTTGCCGCGATTGATCACGTGGTAACAGATTCCACCCACCGAAGCTCGTGCCGTCCGGGGCATGTCGCCATGTTGCCACCAGAGAGGCAACATGTCAACGAAAAAGTAGAATGTCCCCCTTTATGCCCCTTTATGTCCCCCCGGCCTTCGCCTTCTTCCGTGGCCGTCCCACCGCCAATGCTCGGAGCCGACGGCATCATAACCGTACTGCACGTTGACCGTGTGCGACGGCGGGGTGTGCCGCGCGGGCTGAGTGTCCGCGAAGGGTGGGGGCGGCCGCACGTGGAGGCGGGGCGCCGATCCGGCGAGGGCCTTGGGGGCGTGGCGTAAGTGCTTGTCGTTACGTTGCCTGCGCCTTCGAGGGGCAGCACGGTCGCCGACGAGGACGGCTCTTTTTTTAAAATTCTTTTGTCCCCCGGGCTCGTTCTGGCGCAAATTACTATGAGAGGACTGACCCCGGGGAGCGAGTCGATGGAGCGTTCGAGCGAGAGACTTTTCGAGATTCTGGTCCACGAGCACGAGCTGGCCCTGCATGCCTTTGTTCGGTCATGCGTCCAGCAGGGCACCGCAGCCGACGACATCGTCCAGGAGGTCTTCGTGGCCGCCTGGCGGAATCTGGCGGAATACGACCAGACCTATCCGTTCGCCCGCTGGCTTCCCGGCATCGCGAAGAACAAGATCCTCGAGTTCCACCGCAACCGGAAGACGCGCCTGCGCCACGTGAGCACGCTCAGCCCAGAGCAAATCGACGTCCTGGCCGGCGAGTTCGACCGCCTGATCCCCGGCCGCGGCGACGCGGCAGCGGAGACGCTGGCTGCCTTGCGCGACTGTCTGGCGGCGCTGCCGCCCAGAGAACGACACCTCATCCACGCTGTTTATCGCGAAAGACAGACTTGCGCCGCGATCGCCGAGCGGCTGGAGGAGACCGCGGAAGGCGTCAAGAAGCGCCTCCAGCGGATCCGAGCCCAGCTCCGCGACTGCATTCTCGGCAAGCTTGCAAAGGAGGCCATCCATGTCTGATCCTATCAACCACTATCCATCCGATTGGCCCGGCGATGTCGAGGCGGGCGGCGAGGGCTTCAATCCCACCCAAAACGCCATGCACGGCCTGCTCAGCGCGTACTTCGAGGCCGAAAGCTCGGACCGCAGCGAGCGCGCGGACGCGATCCTGGCGCGCCTCGGCATTCAGCCGACCGGCGCGGCAGCCCGTGCATCGTGCCGGCCTGCCGCCGTGCGGCAACATCTTTATCACAAGTTGCGCCGCCTGGCGCTGCCCGTGCTGCTGTTGGCGGGCGTCACCCTGACCATTGCAGTTTTCTGGCGTTCCACGCCTCCGCTGATGGCGAAGAGCTACGCCAACGCGGCGAATGCCGGCACGGTGGCTCTCTACTTTGCCGGCGACCTGAGCACGCTGTTCAATGACGATCCCGCCCAGGCGGAGCAGCACCGCAAGATCATCAACGATGAGAAACTCAAGGTGCAGGAGGAGCTGGCGGCGCCGGTCCAGGATACGGGGCTGCTGTTCGCGTGGCAGGCCCTGTACTGCGATCTTCGCGATCTGGGGCTGCGCGAGGAGTCCATCCGCGAAAACGAAGCCGCCCTGGCTTATATCCGGAGCGCCCCTGAAGACCAGCGCTCGATGGTCTGGGAAGCGATCCTGCTCGACGGCCTGGGCAACACCCTGGCCGCGTTCGGCGACTATCAGGAGGCGCGAACAGCCTATCTCGAGTCGCTGGCCATCCGCTGGATCCAGCCCGGCAACCCCGATGATCCCCATCACGGCGAGCCGGGCTATGAGGGCGACATCGTCGGGGCAGTCACATTTCTCTACTGCCGGCTGGTCATGCTATCGCTCGCTGAAGGCGATTTGCCGCAGGCCTGGCGATGGCACAACCGGGCCGAGGCCGCGGTTCAGCAGTGGCTCCGGACGACTTGCGAAGCGAACGGCGTCGCCGTTGCGACGGACGCCACGCTGTGGGAGCTGTGGAATGCCCTGCCTGCCGAGTACCGACACCCGAAGATGACCACGTCATCTGACGAGGAGTCGAACAGCCCGTCCGCGGCGTATCGGCTCTACCTGCCCGGCGAAGGCCAGTTTCACCTGGTCGGGGCGGTCTTGTACCACGAAGCCGTCCTCCATCGCCTGTCGGGCGATTATGCCGCCGCTCATCAGGCCCTCGATCGCGCCGAGACGCTGTGCGACTTTCTCACGCGACGGCCGACAAACGACGAATACCATTTGCCGCTTATCCTGCGGATCGAGGAGGCCCGCCTGGAGATCATCGAGAAGAACTACTCGTCGGCCTTGCGGCGCCTCGATCACGCGGAGGAATACGACGCGGCGTTCCGTGATTGCGTGGCGCGCGAGGCCGCCGGCGAACCAGGCGCTCCGCCGACTCCGGATGTCCATAAGCTGCCGCTGAGGCCCATGCGCCGGGCGGAGATGAACCTGCTTCGCGGCGTGGCCCTGCTGGGTCTGGGAGATGCGGGCGCCGGCCAGGCCTCTCCTTCCGGGAACCCGGGCCGCGCGGCAGCGGTGGCGATGATCCGCAAGGCTCTGGTGATTCCCGAGAGACTTAGTGCGGAACTACCGGCGGACCAACGCGAGAAGGTGGTGAGTCAGTTCGCAGCGTGGGCGGAGTTGGCCGGATTGAACAACTCCGCAGGCTCGACGCGAGCAGAATCGAGCGTACGGGTGCCGCCATAAGAGGAAGACGGCTCGGCAGGAGCCTCGCCCGCCCATCCCACGGACGCAAGTTAAGCCCACGTCCCGCTGACGCGAGCTGGACCGGTGCATCGAGGACGCACCCCAGGACAAATCCAAATTGTCCATCCAGGAAATCGATCATGGTCGTCTGGCATCTCACGCGGAGAGTGCTGGCGGCGCATCGGTCGAGCGTGCGACGCACTCGCAGTAAATCGCAGCAGCGACTTTCTGACGTCACTTGACTAACAGGGCCCGTTCTGTAAAATAGTGCCTGGTCAGATTCCAGACCTGGAATCAGGAGGAACATCTCGTCCCCGGATCTTCGCGCAAGACGTTCGGAATCTGACTCAACTACTGATGGAGAGAGCGCAGTCATTTCTCTCTCCGCGGTCGCTGTCTTCGCTCTGGACGAGATTCCCATCGGGGTGCGGCAGTGTCAGAGCCGCGCCGGCCGCGAGATGATCGTGCATGAACTCGCTTCGGTCTGAGCGACGACCATCCTGATCGACCGACCGACTTCTTATTCAGCTCGCCGTGCCTCGTAAGCGGTTCGTTTCCTAGGGCAAGGAGAGCGGATGAAAAGCAAAAGACAACTGACAGGCACTGCGGCGGCGCGGACCAGCCCCGGCGGTGCTGTTTTCTTGCGCGCCTGACGACCGCCGCCTGGCGTGGCGACGCTGATGACATCAAGTCAGACGGCGGAGCAGTGATCCGTCGCCTATGGCCTTTCTTTGCAGCGAAAGGAAGCCTGACATGAAGACAGGGAAGAAATTAGTGCTCTGTTGCATCGTGCTGGCCTGTACCTGCGCGTTGGTGGCCAGCCTGGTGGCGCAAGGACCCGCGCAGAGCGTGGCAAAGATCGGGACCGCACGTCAGGCGAGGGAGGCGACCGCTACGGCAGGCGCGCGAGCGCATTCGGGGCCAGCGAATGCCGCCGGCGGTGCCAGGCCGGCACCATCGGTGAGCAATGTGAGTGCCCGGCCGGTGGGATCGGTTGGATCCACGCCGGCGGGCGAGGTCACCGCTGTGCCGCAACTCTCGAAAAACAGCGCGGGTGCGGCCGTGATGCCACCGGAGGGAAAGACCAAAGCGCCATCGGGGCGTTCGAAGGTCTATCAGGCAGAGAGTCCATTGGCAGTTCAGGTCACACCGGCTTTAGCGCCGCTCGATAAAAAGGTCACGGTTCAACCGACCAACACGGGCGGCGGGATGAGCTGCATTCACCTCGGTGACTCGGGCACGGTCACGAAGCATGCCACGTCCAACCGGGATCACATCAGCGGCGTGCAGCCGACAGGCCTGACTGACGGGACTAAGGATGGATACATCTCCGTCGGATACCGCGTCGATCATCGAGAGTACTACAGCTCCGGCCATACGGGCGGGCGAGGGGGCGCGGGCGATCGGCCTCTGCTGACCGCGAACACGTACCAGCACGCTCAAGCTACATTGGGTGCTTGCTGCGACACCAGCACGGGCGCATGCACCGACACCGTCGAGCAGGCGGACTGTCTGGCGGGCGGCGAATGGATGCGCTGGTTCGCCTGGGAGACGTGCGACGAATTGAACCCCCTGTGCGAGGCAATCGTCGGTGCGTGCTGCGTGCAGAGGACTTGCCTGCGCGTGAGCCCCTATCAGTGCTACCTGGCGGGCGGGGAATACAAAGGTGACGGGAGCAGTTGCGATCCGAACCCCTGCCTGTGCGCTGACTTCTTCGTGAATGCGCCCGGCTCCTGGACCGGATCCACCTGCGGTGCGGGCAATGATTGCGGCCTCCGCCGCACCGAGGAGGTCATCTACGCGGTGACGATTCCGTGGGATGGCAACTGGATTTTCGACCTGTGCGGCTCCGGCTTCGATACCTACATGTTCGTCGGTACGAGCTGCTGTGGGGCGGAGTTGGGCTACAATGACGACTCGACCCAGTGCGGTCTGCAGTCGTGGATGCGGTTCATGTATCTGGCTGCCGGCACCTACTACATGGATATCGAAGGCTACAGCGGATGCGGCAGCTACGTGTTTAATGTCCACGAGGTGCTAGGCGCTTGCTGCGGCTATTGGGGAGGAGGCTGTTATGCCTGCCTCGGGACCATGTCGCAAGCGGCCTGCTGGGCTCAGTACGGCTCTGGCTCTTGGTACGCCGGTCAGGATTGCGCCGCCACCTTCACCTGCTTCGATTGCCCTGAGTCGGAGATCCGGGTCACCATCATGACAGATTCCCGGCCGTCCGAGACCACGTGGGAATTGGTGCAGGAATGGACCGGCGACGTGGTCGCGCATGGCGGACCATACCCTGGCGCTGCGACGACCTATTGCGATGAGCGTTGTGTCCCGGATAGCGGCTGCTACGATTTTGCCATCTATGACTCCCACGGCGATGGCATCGACGCTCCGGGTGGCTATGAAATCCGCTTCAACGGGACGGTGGTGGCCTCGACGCTCGGCTACGGCTGGTACGGCTCCAGCGTGTCGGTTACCCAGATCGGCGGCTGCGTCTTCTCCGGCGCCTGCTGCTTCGCCGGCCCCCCG
>DATKKX010000124.1:0-4963 GCA_035542775.1 Phycisphaerae bacterium
CGAGGCGGGCAACATCTTCTACTATATCCCCCGCAACATCGGCATCGGTGGCATCTTCGCTGCCGGCATTATCTCCATCTTGAAGATGAGTAAGGTGATCGTCACCGCTCTTGGCCAGGCCCTTGGCGGTCTGTCCAAATCCAAAGGCAGCGCGACGACCCAGGATCGAACCGACCATGACATGAGCTACTCGACCATGCTTATCCTCGGCGTGCTTGTCACGATCGCCATGTTCCTGTACTTCCGCTTCGTTGTCCTGGCCGGTATGCCCGGGCCGACGAGGTTGACGATCATCTCCGTATTGTTGGCTTTAGGCGTGACCTTCCTGTTCACGACGGTCTCGGCCTGGGCCATCGCCGTCATTTCCACGACGCCGATCTCGGGCATGACCGTTACTACCGTCATTATCACGGCGGTCGCGCTGACAGCCGCCGGCCTGCAGAAAGGCGATGCCGGCATGTTTGCCACGCTGCTCGTCGGCGGCGTCGTCTGTACCGCTCTCTCGATGGCTGGCACGCTGGTCACGGAATTCAAGCTCGGCTATTGGCTAGGCGCCACGCCGCGGAAAATCGCCTGGAGCGCCATCATCGCCTCGCTCCTGGCCTCGGCCGCCGTCACCGGCATGATCATGCTGCTGGCCGACAGCACAGGCTTCATCAAGACGATGGACCACAAGGAACCGCTCTCGGCTCCGCAAGCCAACATGATGGCCAGTGCCATCCAGGGTTTCCTGGGCAGCGGCGGGCAAGTGCCGTGGCTGCTTTACGGCACCGGCGCGGCCGTCTCGATCGTGCTGATGATGCTTGGCATCAGCCCGCTGGCGTTTGCCCTCGGAATGTACCTGCCGATGGAAATCAACACGTCGATCCTGCTGGGCGGCTTCGTCGCCTGGCTGGTCGGCCGTGGCGCCAAAGACGAGAAGATCGCCAAGGCCCGTAGCGACAAATCCATCCTGGTGGCCTCCGGCCTGATCGCCGGCGCGGCCATCATGGATGTCATCATCAAGCTGTTTACCGCGCTGGTCGACAAGAAGTATTTGCACGACCGCGTCATGACATGGCTCGATCTCAGTGCCCGCTGGATTAAGAGCAACCCCGATCCGCAGTATGCCGATTACATCGCCCGCACCAACAACTGGCTGGGTATCGTCTTCCTGCTCGCGTTGGCGCTCTTCGCCTTCTGGGACTGCCGGCGGGCGAAGCCGGAATAGTGCAGAAAGAAACAAACGGCGATAAGAGCCCCCTGCCATGGCCGGGGGCTTTTTCGAAGTGCAGAGCTTCAATCGCCCGTTACTGCGCCAGGCTCGCGATGCCTGCCTCTGGTCCGTGGCGCCGCCGCAGCAGGCATACCCAAGAGAGGCCGTACAGGACCATCCCGGCGAGATACAGGCTGCGGAAGCCTGTCACCATGCTCATGTACTCGCATAGCCCGCCCAGGATTGCGCCGAGCAGGTTGCTGGCGAAGGCCGCGGGCAGCGACCGGCATTGCTTGAGCGATGTGGCGAACACGATTCCCGCGAAGTACAGCGGCAGGCACAGCAGCAACGACGATGCCACTGCCGCGGTCACGAAGCCGCGGTCAAGCAGGCTTTGAACCGGGATCAAATACCCCGCCAGGAGGCTGGCCATCAATCCCAGATATGCAATGTGCGGCCGCGTCGCGCCGAGCACGTGAACCGTCCAGTTGGCGAACAGGATCAGCACCAGGATCGCCGTGATCACCACGCTGGTCACTACCCAGGTCGTGCCGAAGACCAGGGCCAATTCGGTGATTCCCTTGGTCTCGATCAGCAGGAAAGCCCCGCCCAGGAAGAAGAAGTGCCCGCTCAGCCCCGACCCTCGCTCGGCCGTGCCCAGCACCCACACCGTCGAGATCAGCACCAGAACCCCGATGAGATAGCTGTACGGCCGTGGAAACGCCGCCCAGGTTCTGTCCGGCAGAAACGGGAACGGCCAGTCATCCTCGGCCGGCGGCGGGTCCAGTCTGGCTGCGGTTGCCGCGACCACATCGGTCGTCTCCGGCACGGCGGCTTCCTGTTCAGAATGGCCGGACCGCAAGGTGGCGCCGGTGCCCTCACCCGCATCCGGTGGCGTTGACGCAGGGCGAGCTTCCGCTGCCGGAGCCGCCACATCTCCGCTCTCCAGCCCGACGACGAACATCGTGTCCTGCCGCTCGAAGCCGAACGTCCTGGGCGGATGTCCGAACGACGTGGTCAGCATCTTGTAGAGCCGGGCCGAGAACGGGTGTTCCGGTTTCATAGCGAAGGACAGGCAGAGCAAACCGCCCGGTTTGAGCAGCCGCTTGGCGTCATTCATGGATTCCTGCGTGTACACGAAATTGTCCAGCCGGATCGACGCCATGCCGGAGAGCAGTGTGTGCGAGTCGAGCAACCCGAAGATGATCAGGTCGTACTGCCCCGGCTCCGCTCGCCGCATGAAGGCCCGGGCGTCATTCGTTACGACGCGAACCTGCGGCGCCTGATAGGGTGACTCGGGGTGATAGATCTCGCCGATCCAGCGGATGGCCGGGTCGATTTCCACAGCGTCGATGTGCCCCGCCCCGTTACGCACCGCCGCCGCGATGTCGTTGCCTGCGCCCGAACCGACGATCAGGATGTTGCCTGGCGCCTGCTTGAACTGGTACGGCAGGTTGTACCATCGCGACTTGTGCCAAACCGCCTCAAGCTGGCCTGCCCACTTGGCGACAAAGTCGTTCGACAGGTCCATGCCCTGCATGTAGTAGGTCTTGTTGGCCGAGACCCACACGCCCTGTTTGACTAGGCGGCCATTCGGCAACCGGGCGTTGTCAACCTTGTACTCCAATCGCTGGTACGGGGAGTAGATATCGTGGACCCCGAGGCGCGGTTCATATCCGACCCAAGCGAGCATGATCGCGGCCGCACAGCCTCCCGCAACCAGCCCGACCCGGCTATGCCGCGACAGCCACAAGCCCAGCAGGGCGGTGATGCCGAACCAGATCACGGGCGGCAGCCACAAATATGAAACCAGGCCGAATAGCACCACGCCCGCGATACTCCCGATGAGGTTGATCGTGTACGAAGCCAGTGGTGCGTCGGACTCCATGAGTCGTCCGGTCAATTGCCCGATGGGAATGAAGATGACAATCGAACTGACGAAAAGGGCGGTGAAGAAGCCGTAGAAAAGCACCAGGTGCACCGCTTGCGTCACGGAAGCGATGCCCCAGAGGACTTCCGTGGAAATGGGGTTGCGAATGGCCCGATCGGCGTCCGCCAGGCTGAGCACGTCCATGAACAGAACCTGGAGCGCCAGCAGACCCAGCATTACGGGGAATGTCGCTACCGGCCGCCTGGCCCTGGCAAAACCGAGTCCCAACCCGAGGAAACAAGCCAGCAACGTGATGTTCTTGAAGTAGGCGCAGGCCCGGAATTCCGTGCCGTGCCAGCGGATCAAGGCCACCTCCAAAAACAGCCCCAGGACGCTGGCCAGAGCCAGATCGATCCATCGCCTCCATCCCACCACGCCGTCCACCGCCCGGGCGTAAGCCGCCAGCCCCTCTCGTGCCGGTCGGTAGTACCTGGCGTGCAGCAGGCAGAAGGCCACTGCCGAAAGCAGCAGCACAGCGCCCAGGGCCACTGCCGTGCGGTGGTGCTCCTCTTTGAATTCCAGCGACTGGTCATGCCCGGCTCCGATCCAGCGCATGCCCCAGGCAAACAGAAATCCGCCCAGGATGATGCCCACCAGGGTCAATGCCCAGCGCAGCCGCCCGCCCGAGTGACGCGTGGTCTCGATTTCCAGATCTTGCATCATGTGGAAACGCCTGGTTGTGATGGTTTCGCGGCATAGCGTTCGGTTTCCGCCGGCGCCGCTTCGGCAGGACGATCATATCGCGGATTTGATATGCAGCCATCCTCTTTGCTACAATGAGGAACTTGGCCGCTTGCTCGCACCATGCCCGGCGGCCTGAATCAGGGGAACCACCGTGGGGCGCCTGCCCGCCAGATTCGTTCTTGTATGTGCCGCAGTCCTTGTTCTCTCCGTCAGCGCCGATGCCCTGGCCTGGGGGCCGGCGACGCACGTCCAGCTTGCGTCAGACCTGCTTTCCAACCTTTGGTTGCTGCCCACAGGCCTCGCCGCCCTGATTGCCCGAAACCGCCGCTTTTTCGTGTACGGCTGCGTGGCCACGGACACGGTTTTTGCCAAGAAGCTCAGCAAGATCAAGCAGGTCTGCCACCACTGGGCGACAGGCTTCGGCATGCTCGATGCCGCCCGGACCGAGGGTGGGCGGGCCTTTGCCTACGGCTATCTTGCCCACCTGGCCGCCGACACTGTGGCCCACAACAAGTTTCTGCCCCGGCAGACGGCAGTCAGCCGCTCGACGGTTTCGTTCGGCCATCTCTATTGGGAGTTTCGAGCCGACGCCGATATTGCCCAGCCGCACTGGCAGGAGCTTCGCGCGGCGTTGCGTGGGACATATCCGGAGCCGGAGCGGCTTCTGGAGGAGAGCCTGCGCGAAACGCTGCTTTCCTTTCGAGCGAATCGGATCTTCTTCAAGCGCATGAACCTGCTGTGCTGCGAGCGCGGCTGGCGGAGGTCCGTGCAGTTCTGGTCGCGGCTCTCGCGGTTCAATCTGGATGCCCGTGTCCTCGGCGCTTACCGCACCGAGTCGCTGGATCGTCTGGTCGACGTGTTGTCGCGCGGGCGGTCGTCGGCCGTGCTTTATGAGGACCCGAACGGCAACGCCGCTCTCGGTCACGCCAAGGCCCGGCGCAGGCAGCTACGTCAGATGAAGCGGGCGAGAATCCCGCATGCCCATATCATCGAGGAAGCCGCCGCCGGGCTGGCTCCGTCGCTCTCCAATGGCCGACCTTTGCGCCGAGTAATCTGACCGGTCGTCCAGAGACGAGGCCATCGCGTTACATGGCCCGAGTCGTGGTTTCCTCAATCCAGACGGCCTGCTGCGACATGACCTGCCTGTTCTATCC
>DATKKX010000125.1:0-2352 GCA_035542775.1 Phycisphaerae bacterium
CGCAATCAGCGCCATTCCGAATGCCAGGTAGTAGAAGCCCACCGGCGAATCGAAGGGTGCCGGAAACATCGGCCCCGGGAGGCCAATCCCGCCGCCGGTCAGCGACTCCCAGCCGAGGGCCACCTGGGTGACGATGGTCGAGAACCCCAGCGTGGTCATGGCGAAGTAGAAGCTCTTCAGGCGCAGTGACGGCAACCCGATCAGAAAACCGAACAACGCGCCGGCAGCCCCGGCGGCCAGCAGGGCCGCAAAGGCCGGCCACCCAGCCTTCTCGCAGAGAATACTGGCGGTATAGGCGCCGATGGTCAGCAGACCGACGAACCCGACCGCCAGCGCGCCGGCATACCCCACAATCAGGTCGAGCCCGGCGATCAAGACCCAGTAGACGAACGCGAGGGTCCCAATTTGCATCCAGTAGTGGTTGACCGTGAACGGAAGCAACATGGCGGCGAGGACCGCGGCGGCGACACCCAACACTGCACGGGAACGCCGGCCGGCCACGCCCGGAAGCTCGGTGGAAGCGATCGCCTCGAGTCCAGTGGCCATGGCTAAACTCGCCGCGCGATTGCGGTGCCGTACAGGCCGCCCGGGACCAGCACGAGCAACGTGATGAACACGACGAACGTGACAACGCCAACGAAGACTCCGCCCACGAAATAGTTGGCCGTCTGCTGTAGAATCCCGAGGAAAAATCCCCCGATCAGGGCCCCCCGGTTGCTGCCCAGGCCGCCCAACGCGATCGGCACGAAGCCGTAAAATGTGAGTGTCGCTCCGAGCGCGAAGAATGCGAGTAACAGTTGCCCGCCCCAGAATCCGGCGAGCGCGCCGACGAAGGCCGCCAAGCAGTAGCTCAAGACCCGCACGCGCACATCCGGGATCCCCAAGGCGCGGGCCGCCTCGACGTCTTCCGCCACGGCGATGAAGGCGGCCCCCCACAAGGTCTTGCGATAGAACCACTCCAACGCAATGAACACGACGAAACAGGCAACGACCGGCAGCCAGTATTTCTCGCTGGCCAGCCCGGTGCCCAACCCAAACAGGTGCGGGAACGGACGCGGGTCCGTTCCCCACCAGATCGCTACTACTTGCTGGATCATCATCGCGGCGGCCAGCGTCGTCAGCACGTACAGGTGCTGCTCGATGCTCTTGAGGACGGGCCGGACGGTGACACGCTCCGTGAAATACCCGAACACGATGGACACACCCATCGCGGCCAGGAAGCCGATCCAGAGCGGGAACCCGAGCACACCGATGAACCACGCCCCGAACACGGCGCCGATCATGCCCAGCTGACCAGGCGTGAAGCTCACCACTTTCGACGTGGCGTACATCAAGTTGTAGCTGATCCCGATCATCGCGTAGATCGCGCCGGTGGCGATCCCGGCCACCAGGATGGTGATGACCATCGTGTGTTCCTCCGCCGCCTACTTGCCGTAACCGGGAGCGATCGCGTAGGAGCCGGCCCGGAACGAGTCGGCCTGATTCATCACGACGTCCTCGGTCGGATACCCGTTATGGTTCGACGCGGAATACGTGCACTTCGTGCAGTATACGCCGTTCAGCGTCTTTCCGGTTTCCAGCACACGCTTGAAGTCGTCCGCCTTGCTGGACTTCGCAGTCTCCACCGCTTCTTTGATGAGGTTGATCGAGTCCACGCCCAGCCCAACCCACCAGAGCATGGTGTCGTCCAGCTTCACGCCCGCGGCGCTTACGGTCTCGACGAATTTCTGCGACTTCTCCGGCAGTTTGCCGTTCTCGCCGAAGCTCATCGGCTTGTACCCGACGTTGTAGACGTTCTTCCAGTTCTCGGGCTTGGCCAACAACGGCTTGACCGCGCCGGCACCCAGCACCGGGTGGCCGACGAACGGCACCTTCCAGTTCAGCTCGGCCCGACCGTTCATGAGGCGCGAGTTCAGCCCCGCCGAGTCGGTCCACACGATCATCACTTCGGCACCGGAGCTCTGCGCCTTGCGCAAATCCGCCATGACGTCGGTCTGGCTCGCCTCGACCAGGCCCTTGTAGGTGATCTCCACCCCGCCCTGCGCCTTGAGCAGCGATTCGGACATGTTCACCGACATCGTGCCGTACCCGGTGGTGTCCCCAATGATCCCGATCTTCTTGGCTTTCAGCACTTTGGTCGCATAGGTGAGCACCGATTCCTGCCACTGCGTGTTGTTGTTAGAGACGCGGAACGAGTACGGGAACTTGTTGACGTCAATCAGCGCATCCACAACCCCGATCGGCAGGCTCGGAATCTTGTAACGCGCGATCACCGGTTGGGTTGCCAAGCATTCGCCCGAGTTGGTCGGGCCGATGGTGAACTCGACCTTGTCGTTATTGATCACTTCGAGC
>DATKKX010000126.1:0-24584 GCA_035542775.1 Phycisphaerae bacterium
AACGACAGCATCGGTGCTGCTCGGGCCCACCAACTCAAGTATGGTGGCAGGGGACCGGCCGGCTGAAGACCGGCCAGGACGGGGCGTGGGAAGGGACGCCCACGGGGGTAGTTTAAGGCCGGCCAAGAAGGGACATGGGAATGGATTCCCGGGAGGCGTGGGTGCGAGAAGTGATTCTTGCACCAGAGGTCCGCCGCTACCGGTGCGTGTACTCGTGAACCGGATCGGTGCGGGCCGGCGCCGCCTGCGCTTCGTCCGGCGGCACGGGGATGATGCCTTTGCGAATGTAGATCGGGCGGATCAGCGGCCGCAGCGACGGCAACCGCAGGGCGAAGAGGACGGCGCCGACGAAGACGGAGATACCACCGATCAGGAGCGTAGAGGGGCTTCCCAGGGCGTGGGCGATGCTGCCGGCCATCAGACTGCCGAACGGCGTCACGCCCAGGAAGGCCATGGCATAAATGCTCATGACGCGGCCGCGCTTGTCGTCGTCGACGATCGTCTGCAGGATGGTGTTGCTGGACGCGATCTGCAGCATCATCCCGAGCCCCAGCAGGAACATCAGCGGCAGGGCCAGCCACAAAGTCTTGGAGGCGGAAACCGCGAGCAGCGCGAGCCCGAAGATCCCCGCTCCGCAATAGATCAGCCGGCCCAGCCCGATCACCGTCGGGCGTGAAGCGAGATACAGGGCGCCGACGACCGCGCCCATGCCGGTGGCCCCCAGGAGGAAGCCGAGCGTTCGCGGCCCGCCGCCGAGGATCTCCGCGGCAAAGAGCGGCATGATCGTCGTGTAGGACATGCCCATCAGGCTCGATATCGACAGGAGGATCAGCACGGTGCGGATGGGTGCAAAGCCGAAGGCATAGGCGAAGCCCTCGTGCAGTCCGCGGACGAACGAGGACTTGTGGGGGCTGATTTCACGAGGAGTTACGACCATTAAGAGCAGCGACATGATGACCGCGATGTAGCTCAAAGCGTTGAGCAGGAAGCAGGTCCCTTCGCCGACCGCCGCGATGATGAGTCCGGCCAGGGACGGCCCGATCAGCCGGGCCCCGTTGACCAGGAAGGAGTTCAGGGCGATTGCGTTGCCGAGATCCTCGGACCGCTCAACCATGTGAACGACGAAGGCCTGCCGGCCGGGCATGTCGAAGGCGTTGACCAGACCGATGAAGCCGCTGAGGCAGAGGATCTCCCAGACCTGGATCGCGTTGGTCAGGGTCAGCGTGGCCAGTATGGCGGCCTGGATCAAGGCGAGGCTCTGGGTCAGGACCAGCAGTCGCCGGAGGTTCCAGCGGTCGGCCAGGACGCCGGCCAGCGGGGCCAGCAGGAGCATGGGGATCTGCCCGACGAACGCCACGGCGCCGAGCAGCATGGCCGAGCCCGTCATGCGATAGACCAGCCAGTTCAAGGCGATGCTCTGCATCCAGGTGCCGATGAGCGAGATGCCCTGGCCGCCGAAAAAGAGGCGATAGTTGCGGTTGCGAAGGGCTCGCAGAAGATAAACCGGCCCCGACGAGGTTCGAGGCCGGCCGGCCTTTTCCAAGAAGGGGATGAGTCCGGAATCGGTGTCGTCAGACGCCACAGGGCATCCTAGTCCAGATACCCGAGATCGCCCAGTCGCGTGGTTACCTCCTCCAACTGGGCCTCGGTGAGTACGGGCGCTTCGGCTTCGTCGAGCTTGCGCTCCTGCGGCGGCTCATAGTGGACGATCACCGGCGCACTGAAGACATCGCGAAGGACTTCGCCGTCCATATCCTTGGGAACGCGTTCGCCGAGGCCCGCGAGGATCGTCGGGGCGATATCGGCGATGTGGGCACGGATCGTCTTGCCCTTGGCGACCGCCGGACCGCTGGCCACGAACACGCCCTCCAGCCGGTGGGTGCCTTCCAGACGGCTGATCGGAATCCATCGCACCGGCGAGCCGCCGCGGATCTTCTTGACCACGGCCAGCCCGTTGTCAGGCACGAGCAGGAGGTCGGGCATCCAGGGATAGTCTTTCCGGTTGCAGCCGTAGAGTTCCTCCGTGGTGTGCACCTCCGGAAAGATCCGGCCCTCGGTGCCGTCCCGGCGGAGGTACTTCGCGGCCAGCAGCTTTTCGCGGATCTCGTCGCGGAGGGCCTCGAAATCGGCGGGCTCGACGATGCCCTCCGGTTGCCGGCCTTTCAGATTGATGTAGAGGAAGCCGTAGATCCCGGCATGCAGCACGCAGGCCCTGGTTCGCGACCAGTCGAAAGCCAGGTCGTGATCGACCGTGCCCTGCTGTCCAGAAGGGCAGCCGTTGTGCGTATGGCGCAGCCGATTCCACCAGACCAGGCCGCGCGTCCTGGCCCGGGCCAGGCTGCCGCGCAACCCGAGATAACCCCATCGGGAGAGCAGCAGATTCGGCTGGGCCTTGCCGTCGAGGCTGCCATGGCCGTGGTCGGACATGATCATGAGGGTCGCGCCGTGCTCATCGGCCAGGGCCTTCAGCCTGCCGATGACCTGGTCCAGCCGGGCGAAGCAATCCAGGGTGAGCTGCCGGCGGACAGGATCATTGCCGCGAAAGCGGGGATCGAGATAACGCCAGGTCTTGTGCTGCAAGTTGTCCACCAGCTTGAGCAGGACCATCATGATGTCCCAGCCGTACTGGTCGCCGCAGAAGCGGGCCAGCTCGAACCCGCGGTCGAAGCTCTGCTTGATGTACTCCAGGTTGCGGGCGAAGAGCGAGTTGCCACCGAATGCCCGGCGCTCCCACTTCTTCTCGTGGGTGTAGTCCGGATACCTGGCGAGCAGCTTGGCCTGAAGTTCCTTGGGATAGGTGAAGTCCTGGCCTGGCGGCGTATCGAAGCCGCTGATCATGAAGCCGTTGACCTGTTCGGGCGGGAAGGTCATCGGTACGTGGATCGAGCCGACTTTGTAGCCCTTCTCGCTCAGGATCTGCCAGATGGTGGTCTGACTGACTTCCTTGTTGTTGTTCAGGGTGAGCTGATTCCTGGCGGGGTCGTAGCGAAGGAAGTCGATGATGCCGTGGCGGCCCGGGCCCTTGCCGGTCATGAAGGTGGTCCAGGCGGCAGGCGTGATCGGGGGCTTGGTGGATTCGAGGACGCCGGATGTCCCGGTCTCAATCAGGGACTTCAACTTCGGCATGATGCCCTGGTCCATCATCGGCCCAAGCACGTCAAAGGTGGCGCCGTCCAGCCCGACCAGCAGGACGCGGGTAAAGCCGGTGTTTTTGAGATGCGGGTCTGATTTCATGCCATGGCCCTCAAACCTGCCAAGCGGGGCGCGTTCCTCCCTGTGGTCGAATTCGGGGGGATGGTAGCCGGTTTGCCTCAGTCCTGCAACGGTTTCGTAAGATTTGATGAGGAAATCAGCGGGAACTTACGCTTTGTTCAACCCATTCCCGGCTGCGGCAGCGAACCGCCCAGCGGCGGCAGACCGGGCTTGGCCGGGCGGGCGACGGGAGGGTTGGGCTGGAGCTTGGGCGCGGCGCCTTCGTTGGCCAGGATGCCGGAGAGGCTCGGTTTGTCGAGTTCCTCGCCGGCCATCAGGCGCTTGACCTCGTCGGCGTCCAGCGTCTCGTGCTTCAGCAGGGCCTGGGCCACGGTTTCGACATTTGGCCAATTCTCGGTCAGGATCCGCTCGGCGTCGCGATAGGCGTCGCTGGTGAACCGGCGAATCTCCTCGTCGATGACGTGGGCGGTCTCGTCGGAATATGGCTTCTCGTTGAAGAAGCTCTCGCGATGCGGGTCGGGCGAGTATTTCACAAAGCCCAGCCGCTCGCTCATGCCCCAGTCGACGATCATCGCCCGGGCCAGAGTGGTGACCTGCTCGATGTCGGCCGCCGCTCCGCTGCTGATGTCCTTGCAATGCTTCTGTTCGGCAATGCGGCCGCCGCAGAGGACTCGCATCGTCGCCTGGAGCCACTTCAGCCCGAAGCCGTAGCGGTCTTTCTCCGGCAGCGACATGGTCGCGCCCAGGGCCGGCCCGCGCGGGATGATCGTCACCTTGTGCAGCGGATCGGCGTCCTCGAGGAGCGTCTGCAGAAGGGCATGCCCGGCCTCGTGATAGGCCGTGGCGATGCGTTCCTTCTCCTCGATGGTGCGGCTCTTGTTGGAGCGGCCGTAGCGCACCTTGTCGCGGGCCTCCTCCAGGTCTTCCAGCTCGACCATGTCCTTGTTCTGCATGGTCGCCTGGATGGCGGCCTCGTTGATGATCGCGGCGAGCTCGGCGCCGTTGAACATCGGCGTGCCGCGGGCCACGTGCATCAAGTCGACGCCGGGGGCCAGCTTGATCTTCTTGGCATGGACTTTGAGGATTTCGAGTCGGCCCTTCAGATCGGGCAGCGGCACTTCGACGCGCCGATCAAAACGCCCCGGCCGGGTGAGCGCCGGGTCGAGGATGTCCGAGCGATTGGTGGCCGCGATGACGATCACCTGGTCCGACGTGTCGAAACCGTCCATCTCGACCAGGATGGCGTTGAGAGTCTGCTCGCGCTCGTCGTGGCCGCCTCCGTTGTAGGCCGCGCCGCGGCGCCGGCCGACGGCGTCGATCTCGTCGAGAAAGACGATGCACGGCGAGTTCTCCTTGGCCGACTTGAACAGGTCGCGGACGCGGGACGCGCCCACGCCGACGAACATCTCGACGAAATCCGCCCCGCTGATGCTGAAGAACGGCACGTCCGCCTCGCCGGCGATGGCTTTGGCCAGGAGCGTCTTTCCGCAGCCGGGCGCGCCCACCAGCAGGACGCCCCGCGGAATCCGCCCGCCCAACCGCTGGAACTTCTTGGGATTCTTGAGGAATTCGATGATCTCGGCGACTTCCTCCTTGGCCTCATCGACGCCGGCCACGTCCTTGAAGGTGATGTTGGTCAGCTCCTTGTTGCTGACCCGGTGGCGCGAGCGCCCGAAATTGCCCAGCATTCCCGCTCCGCCTGCCGAGGACCTGAGCTGTCGGAAGATGAAGAACCAGAAGAAGGCAATGATCAGCACCCACGGCACCACGCTGATCAGGATCTGCATGTATGGTGGGTTGCTGGGCTCGTACACGATCTTGGTCTGCGGGCAGATCTGCCGCAGTCGGGACTCCATGTCGGGCAGCTTGTCGTCGAGGCGGTAATTGACCTTGAAGCGGAGGTTTTGTCCCTGACCACGCGGGAGGCCCTGTGTTCCTTCCTTGAACGTGCCGCGAATCTGATCGTCGCTGAGGATGATCTCGGCGAAGTTGTTATTGTTCGCCTCCTTCCAGAACTGATCGATGCTGATCAACTGGGGAGAGGGGTACTGCTGCTGTACCACCATCGCGATGATCAGGGCGATGAGCACGAAGCCGAGCCAGCTCATTACGCCGCGGGACATGCGCAGACGGGGGGGTTGAAGCTTGCTGGGAGGCTTCTGCGGGCGCTGATCCTGGGGGTCCTGACCGTCCTGCATAAACGACTTCACAATCCTCGCATGGGAAACCTGTTTCCCGCGATAACCGGCCTCGGGACTCCGCTGCGCGGCCCCCGGGACCGCGACCTTCCATGCGGTCCGCCTGCCGGGCCCAGCACGCGAGCCGCTTGCCTCACTTGTATCGGATTATAGTAGGCGACCCAGCATCACCAATCCGACTCCATCTGCTCGACGATCCGTTCTGCGAGTCGGTCCATGGCTCGCTGGCTGGCGTGGTAGAAATCTTCTCCCAGCGGCTTTACGTAATCAACGGTCTGCACGAACCTTGGGCGATCCATCAGCACCTCGCCCGTGCGTAAGTCCTTCCACTGGAAGCTCACGACGACCGTGGCAGCGGTTTCGCGTGGAGTGACGGTCCGGAAATCCCGCCCGATGGTGGCTTGGCGGACCTCTATGATCTCGCCGGTCAGGATTGTATCCGCCCGGTCTTTCTTGGCTAACTTGAACGGTGTCTCTCCCTCGATCCGCTTGGCCAAGGCTTCGGTGAGCTGCGTCTCCAGGTCGCGGCGGAATTCCTTGGTCTGAAAGATGTCCAACGCCACGGTCCGAATTCTCTCGTTCTTGGAGTTGGCCGTGCGGATGACCTTTTCACGATCCGCCGAATAGCCGCAACCGGCCGACACGAGCATAGCCACACATCCGGTGATCGTGAGTGCCTTGCTGCACATAGTCGCGGCCTCAGAACGGCGGTCAGCAATCAGCGTTCAGCACTTAGCTTGCCGCGCCGGGCGGGCGGCCTGCCTTGCCAGTAGCTCTCGTCTGAGCGCTGGAGACCTTTGGGCAGTGATTATAACCGCCGGTCCGTCATGGGCAACCGCCGGTCGGCGGCTTATGTGGCTGCAGCCGCGCCACCGGCACCCGCCGCGGCCGCTGCGCGTTTCCTGGTTTCCACGTCTGCCGCTGCTGCCGCGCCTTCCCCATAGCAGCTCGTAGCCCCTTCCATGGTCATGAGAACCGACCCCCAGCCCATTCTGGGCAAGCCGTTCTCCCAGAGAATCGCACCGTCATTCTGGCTGAGACAGTAGACGCGGCCGCCGTGCCCGACGTACACGCTGCTGTCCTTCAACATGAGCGTAACCACAGGAGAAGCCCCGGTGTGCGGCAGCTTGGTGCGCCAGATTTCCTCGCCCGTCTTGGCATCCAGAGCGGCCACGAACCGGCCGGTCCCGATAAACAGAGGTTTACGACCTCGGGCCATCACAATCCGCTCCTTTCCGCGAGCTGGAGTTACGTTGACGGGCCATGGGCAGGACCGCCGAAAAGTCGTGATCGGCGAAGCACGTGCTCATCGGAGTGGGGCAGGCGCCGCATGGCCGCCGCCGACTCCAGGAAACCATTCATGGGCCGCGTCGGCCGCCGGCGAGTAATTCGACCATTGTGCCGCGACTGCCCTGGCCCCTTCTAATGCCAGCACAGCATACCCGGAGTTGCTACGACCCACAAACGATGGTACGTTCTCCGGCGAAGCCGTCAGACGGCGGCTTGCACGCCCCTTGCGGAGGGCAACACACGAGGGCTTCAGCATGCTGCGCAGCGGCCTTCTGGCACTTGTCATCGTACTGGCGTCTGCTGTGGCCGCCTCGGCGCAGCAGGGTGACCAGACCTACCACGAGCGCCTGGAATACGACCCGAACACCGGTGAGTGGGTGGAAATCGCCCCGCCCATCCCGGGCACCGAGGAGGGCGACCTGGCCCTGGCCCGGTTGCTGCTCGCCCGTGGCGAGTACAAGAAGGCCCGCAAGGCCTTCGCCGAGTGGATGAAGGCCTATCCCGAGTCGGTGCATTGGCCCGAGGGATTGTTCTACGCCGCCGAGGTCGAGATCAACGCCGAGGAGCTCAAGCCGAAGCAGGGCGACGTGATGAAGGCCTACGCGTGGCTGGAGGACCTCATCAAGGGTTGGCCGGGCACAGAGCTGACCGCCCGGGCCATCCGCAAGGAGATGATCATCGCCGAGTTGCTGCTCTTCAAGGAGCGCAAGCAGAAGATCTGGCGCGGCGTGCTCTGGCTGTCGGGCACGGAAGAGGCCCTGCAGATGCTTGACCGGATCATCGACGACTATGCCCGTGAAACACCCACCGCCGAGCAGGCCCTGCGGATGAAGGCCGATTATCACTATCTCAACGGCGAGTTCGAGGAGGCGGAGCTGGCCTACGCCCGGCTGGTGCGGGACTTTCCGCGCGGGCGGTACGTCAAGATCGCCATGTTGCGGAGCGGGCAATCGGCGCTGGCGCGATTCCCCGGCGTGGAGTTCGACGACGCCGATCTGCTGGAGGCGGAGGTGTATCTGACGGATTTCCAGCAGCGGTATCCGCGGGAGTCCGCCGACAGCGGCGTGCCGCAGATCATGAGCAACATCCACGAGCGCCGAGCCGAGAAGGACTATCGTATCGGCCGGTACTACGAGCGCACCAAGGCCCCGGACGCGGCGATCTTCTACTATCGCCAGGTCGAGGACAAATGGCCGGCGACGATCTGGGCAGCGGAGGCCCGGGGCCGACTGGTGGCCCTGGGCGCGGTGCCGCTGGAACTCACGCCTGAGGAACTCGGCGGCCAGAATCCCGCGCCTGCTCCGGAAAGCAGCCCGGCACCGAGCGGCGATGAAGACTGAAGCAGAACCCGAAAAAGGTGTCAGGAAGATTTTACAAGGCCGCAAGAATCTTCCTGACGCCTTTTATGCCGCTGTGCTGACAGCGCTCGGGCTGATCATCACGCTGGCCTTCGCGCTCTACTCCCCAGAAGGCATCCACCAGTTCGATGATCTGACGCACTACCTCTTCGCCAAATGGGCCTGGAGATGGCCTTCGTATTTGCTGGACGATTGGGGGCGGCCGGGCTTCACGGTTCTGTACTTCCTGCCCGCGAGACTCGGCTGGATGGCCTGCCGTATCCTGTCAGTGATCCTGACGGCCGCCACGGCCTGGATGGCCTTTCGCATCGCTCAGAAGATTGGCCTTCGTCACGCATGGGCCGTCGTCCCGCTGTGCTACGCGCAGCCTCTTTTCTTCCAACTTGCCCAGACGACTCTGACTGAAACGGCGCTGGCCTTCTATCTCACCGCCGCAGTCTTTCTTGCCCTGCGGGGCCGATGGTCATGGTCGGCCGTATTCGTGTCGCTCGGCATGGTGACCCGTCACGAGGCGGTGATATTCCTGCCTATCTGGCTCTATTTCGCGGTGCGGGAACAGGCGGCCCTGGGGCGACTGTGGCCGCTGATATGGGCGCCGCTGATGATCAACGTTCTGGCCATCCCCGCAGGCATAGAGCTACCGGTCATCCGTCTCCTCAGGGTCACTTCCACCGGCCAGTACGGTTCGGGTGGCTGGCTCACGTTCTTCTCTCGTTCGTTGGAGGCCTGGGGGCCGGGAATCATGGTGCTGGCGATGACGGGCCTGAGAGCCGTGTGGCAGAGAAGCGGCGGCAAGCTGATCGCCGCCTGCGCGGTCGCTTACTTTGCCGCACACGCCGTGATTCGCGCCCTGGGTTGGTTCGATTCCGGCGGATATGCGCGGTTTCTCGTCCCGATCAGTCCGTTGATCGCGATCGCGGCATTGAGCGGCTGGCTGCGGTTCTGGTCGCCCGACCCGCGCGAGCGCCGCGCCGTCATCATGCTGGCGGCCGGTGCGATGCTCCTGCTGTGGATCGCTATGGAACGGCAGCTTGTCCTCTACGCTGAGCGGCTCGACTTTGTGGCGGAGCTTCCGGAAATACGCATCGCCAAGTTTGCGATTCGCATGGCCACCCTGCTGCTCGTCATCCTGGCCATCATTACCGCGGGGTTCGGCTCGGGGATCCGCCATCCTCGGCTGTCGGCGGCGCTGGTGCCGGCGCTGCTAACCGTGATCATCCTGTTGACGTGCGGCAAGCTGTGTCGCCCCCTCGCCCGGTCGCCGGCAGCCTATATCTTCGACGACCTGCGGCAGTGGCTGGCACAGAACGGATTGGCCGACCGAAAGATCATGTCAGCCAACATTTGGGTTGCCTATGCCACCGGCGAGGAACTGCCCCACGGACGGCCAGGCCTTCGTCCGGCCCTTGAGGAGGCGCCTGTGGGAACGCTGTTCGCCTGGGATCACCAGTTCGCCGCCTCCGTCCAATACGGCATCAGCCTGAAGGAAATGCTGGCCGACCCCGGATTTCGCCTGATCCACAAGACGCGGCCGGCCCCGTATCGACTGCGGCCGTACTTCCTGGTTTTCGAGAAGATAAGCCACTGATGCCCTTCGCCGCGGCGCACGGTGGCCACGCACGGCGTGATCCTCCCGCGCCGGGGCTGTCGGGGCGGTTGGCATGAAGGGGCGGCCGACGATGTGCCGGAAAAAGATCCTATTTCGGGTCGGGCAGCGGGGTATAATCGATTGGGGGCTGTCCTGCGCTGGGGCTTGGCACATGAGTGGGCGGAACGCAACCAGGGCGCGCCGGTGGCGGGTTCCCCATGAGGTACTGCTGCGGCGGGTCGATGCCGCGCGGGCCATGTTGACGGCCTGTGCGATGTGCGAGCTGCGCTGCGGCACAAACCGTCTGGCCGGGGCCGACAGCCCCTGTCGCCTCGGGGCGGATTCCCATATCTACAAACAATACACCAGTCTGAATGAGGAGCGCGAGCTTCTTCCGGCGTGGCGGGTGTTCCTGGGCGGCTGCAACTTTGGCTGCCCGCACTGTGATGAGCTTCCCGAGGCGACACAGACCGGGGTCGGGGACCTCGTCGAGCCCCGGCACTGGGCCGAGGAGTTGTCGCAGGCGGTGGCCCGCGGCGCGAAGACGCTCAGCCTGCTCGGCGGCGAGCCCAGCCTGCACGCACACACGATCCTGGCCACGGCCGCGGCATCGTCGGAGGACTTGCCGCTGGCGCTGAACTCGAACATGTACATGACGCCGGAGGTGCTCGACCTTCTGGACGGAGTCGTGCACTGCTATCTGGCCGACTTCAAGTTCGGCAACGATGCCTGCGCCGAACGGCTTGCCGGGGTTCCACGCTACACCGAGGTGGTTCGGCGGAACCTCTCCTGGATATTCCCGCGAACCGCCGTGATTGTCCGGCACGTTCTCCTGCCGGGCCACGGCGATTGCTGCTTCCGCCCGATCGCCGATTGGCTCTCGCGGACACTGCCGGGGATCCGCTTTCAGCTTTACCCCGGCTACGTGCCGTGCGGCGAGGTCGGACATGATGCGGGCCTTGGACGACTTAATATACCTGCCGAAGTCCGCGCCGCCCGAGAATACCTCAGCCGTCTCGACCTGCAATGCGAGGTGGCGGAGGAGGAGCAATCCACGCAGCCAGCCCATGCCAGCCGTGACGGCACGGGCCTGGCCGGCCTGACGATCGGCGCAAACGGGCGCCTGTATTGCCACGACGTCACGCCTGAACTGTCGTTGGTGTTGTCAGAGCTGTGCGACGCACAAGGTGATCCGCGCGATCAACCGGGCGTCGCGTAAGAACCAGAGAGGCGACATTTATGGCTCCCAATGAAAAGCCCGCGAAGCGGCCGCAACCGCGCTCGGTGCAGGACGAGCTGGAGATCCTGATTCGGGCCCGATACCCGATTATCTACGTGGTGACCTGGGAGGAGCGGCGCGTCGAACAGCATCTTCGCCGCCTCGCCGCCAAGCGCAAGAAGCAGCTCTTCTGCTGGTCGGTGACGACCGGACTGGCCAAATCCGGGGCGACCTCCCCTGGGCCGCGCTCCAAGCAATTGGCCGATCCCATCGAGGCCCTCGACTCGGTGATCGAGTTCAAGGAGCCGGCGATCTACCTGTTCAAGGACTTCCACAACTTCATGCAGCCGCGGGAATGCAACGTGGCGGTGATCCGCAAGCTGCGCGAGGTGGCCATCGCCCTGAGTGACAGCTACAAGACGCTGGTCATCACGTCCCCGCGGGCGGACATTTCGCCGGACATGGAAAAAGACGTCTGCATGCTCGATTATCCCCTCCCCGGGCCCGAGGAGCTGGACGCCCTGCTTCAGCGGATCTGCAAGGACGTGTCCGAGGCGGCCAACGTCTCGATCAAGCTCGAGGCCGGGGACCATGAGAAGCTGATCCAGGCGGCGCTGGGGCTGACGCTGCAGGAGGCCGAGAACGTCTTCGCCAAGACCATCGTTCACGACGGGACCCTGAGCGCCGGCGACGTCTCCATGGTCTTCTCGGAGAAGCAGCAGATCATCCGCAAGAGCGGCCTGTTGGAGTACTGTGATTCGCCGATCGGCGTCGCCGACGTGGGCGGGCTCGAGCACCTCAAGGACTGGCTGACCAAACGCTCGTTGGCTTTCTCCGCGCGGGCCAGGCAGTTCGGACTGCCCTCGCCCAAGGGCGTGCTGCTGGTGGGCGTGCAGGGTTGCGGCAAGAGCCTGTGCGCCAAGGCGGTCAGCCGCATGTGGAACATGCCGCTTCTGCGTTTCGATATGGGCCGCATGTTCGCCAGCCTGGTGGGTTCGTCGGAGAGCAACATCCGCCGGGCGATTTCGGTGGCCGAGAGCATCGCCCCCGTCGTTCTGTGGGTGGATGAGATTGACAAGGCCTTCAGCGGCACCCAGGGTTCGGGCTATACCGACGGCGGGACCACCGCCCGGGTGATGAGCACGTTTCTCACCTGGCTGAGCGAGAAGACCAAGCCGGTGTTCGTGGTCGCCACCGCCAACAACATATCGCAGCTCCCGCCCGAGCTGCTCCGCAAGGGGCGCCTCGATGAGATCTTCTTCGTCGATTTGCCGAGTGCCACGGAGCGCGCCCAGATATTTGACATTCATCTGCGGAAGCGGGAACGCGATCCATCGCGATTCACCATGGATCAGCTTGCCGCGGCGACGGACGGTTTCAGCGGCGCCGAGATCGAGGAGGCCGTGATCAGCTCGCTCTACGACGTGTTCTACTCGGAGAAGGAGCTGGAAACGGCTGATTTGCTGAAGAGCGTCAGGGAAACGGTGCCGCTGTCCCGCACCATGGCCGAGGAAATCACGGCATTGCGATCGTGGGCCGACGGCCGGGCCCGATTTGCGTCGCGCCGCGACGAAGCATCGTTCCATACGAGACGGAAGCTGGAGATGTGATCGCCGGGAAGATCATGTGAGGAGCATAACATGAGCGCCGTATGTGTGTTGACGCCGTTGGTGATCGCCTCATGGCCGGCGATCTCCGCCGCCATCAGCGGAGCCGCCGCCGCCATGGGGTTCTCGATGGCCGCGTCGGAGCTGTATGAGGAAGCGCGGCCCCGCCAGAAGAAGGTCGAAACCGAGCTTGAGAACAGTGAAGTCGTCGCGGATGCCATGAGCGCCGGTGAGAAGATAGTCATCCGCAAGGGTGACATCACCATCGAGTTCGGCCGCGACGAGCGGGGCCGATGCACGGTGTGCGTCACCGGCACGAAGCAGTCGGACAAGGAGCTGCGCAAGATCGGCGAGGAAGTCGCCGGCCGGGTCATTCAACAGTTCACCTATAACAAGCTGGTCAGCGAGCTGAAGAAGCGAAACTACAAAGTCGCCCAGGAGGAAGTGCTGGCGGATGAATCGGTCAAGCTTCGCATCCGCCTGTGATCGAGGCCTCCTGCCGGGAGAAGCAGCCACATGGACACACCGGAATTTGAAGTCACCATCAGCAAGACCGGCAAGGTCACGGTTGAGGTGAAGGGGGTCAAGGGCCCGCGATGCCTGCTCTACGCCGACCTGATCAAGGAGATCGTCGGCCGGGAAGAGGAACGCAAGCTCACCGCGGAATACTACGCGCAGGACGGACAGGTGCGGATTCACACGCAAGTGCGGGATTCGTCATCCGACTGACGCGCGCCAGGATGTAGGCTCCCATGCAATGCTGGAATTGCGGGTTTGAGAATATCCCCGGGCTCAAGGCCTGTGCCCGATGCGCCAGCGCCCTGTGCCTCGACGACATCAGTGTCGAACCCCCGCGATCCTCGACCCTGCACCTGGCCACCCAGGTCGACCGAGCGTCCAACCGCCTGAAATCGGCATTTCCGTACTTCACGCGGTTCTTCGATTGGATGGCGGGGCTGTTTCCGGTGCTGTCGGAAGCCTTGGCGCTCCTTGTATCCTGGCGGAGCCTCTTGTGGTCTCTGATTCCCGGCCTGGCGCAGATCAAGACGCGCCGGCCGCGGATCGGGTGGATACTCCTGTCAATCTGGCTGGTGCTGCTGCTCGTGGCCATTGTGAGCATCGCCACGGATTGGACGTGGTATCTGGTCAACGCCATGGTACTCGTCCATGCCGTCAGCGTGACTTCGCTGCTGGTGGAGGAACTGGCCTTTGAGCGGCAGATCATCCGCGCCGCCTTTGGAGTCTGCCTGTTCTTCACGCTCTCGTATTGCCTGTACCGGCCTGTCACGACGCTTCTCTCGCGCTGGTACCAGCCCATCGTGGTACCGGCCCAGATAAGAGGCGGAGGCTTCGTCGAGGGCGACGGCATCATCTGCCAGGGGCCCTGGCGGCGGCCGGCGCAGTATGCCCGCGGCGATGTGGTTCTCTATGCGGTCAGCTCTTATCAGCGTACCGGCTTCTACGTTCCGGAGGGATTGGGGCTGGACAGGATCGTCGGCGTGCCCGGCGATTACGTGCAGACCCGCGAAGGGCGGCTGCTGGTAAACGGGGCCGATCCCGCAAAGGGGCAGGCTCCGCTGGGCGCCATTCCCAGACATTTCGCCGACCTCGATATCCACCTGGCCGCAGGCGAATATGCCATTCTTCCCTCGAGCTTCAGTTGCACTTATCATGGCAATGCCGCGCAACTGACCTGGCCGCCGGATCTGGCCCGCCAGTTGATGGTCATACCTTATGAAGACGTCCTTGGACGGGCTGTCTTCCGGATTCATCCATTGTCACGATTCGGCCGAATCGAGTGAGCGACCCAATGCCCGGCAGATTCTCCAACCTCGAGTTCGACGACCAGCGGCGTCACAACAAGGACGAGGGCAAGCGGGAGAAACCGCCCGTCCGGCAAAGCACCGCCGGCGAGCACCTGGCCAAGGCGCGAGAGGAAGACCGTTGGGGGCGGTTCGAATCGGCCCTGCGGCTGTACACACGGGCACTTCAGGAGGACCGGGCCATGATCGCGGCCTGGGTCGGGCAGGTGCAGATGCTGGTGCAATTGGATGAATGTCACGAGGCGAGATTGTGGAGCGACAAGGCTCTGGAGCTGTTTCGGAATAACGGCGAATTGTTGGCCGCCAAGGCCCAGGCCTGCGTTCGCCTCCAGGATATGCGCGCCGGCCTCACGTGCAGCGACGCCTCGTTGCAGGCCGCGGGCAGCTCGCCATGGCGCTGGGAGGTCCGGGGAGAGGTCTTGCTGGCCAACGGAAGAAAGCAGTACGAAGACTGCTTCCAGAAGGCCCTGCTGGAACCGGCGGTGGAATGGTTTGACCGCGTGATCATCGCCCGGATCTATCTCTATCACCGTAATGTGACCAACGCCTTGCGCTACCTGACCGAGGCAGTGAACATGGAGCCTACCCACGGATACACCTGGTTCCAATTGGGGAACTGCCAGAAGGCGCTGGGCTTGATCCCGGCGGCGAAGACCAGTTATCAGCGTTCGCTGGAGTTGTGCCCGGGCTCCGTGCTGGTCAAGCAGGCGCTGGATGAGCTCAAGTCCGGCAGGTCGCTGTTTACCTGGATGGGAAGCATTCTTCGACGATGGAGGGGCCGATGAACCTGTTGACCCTCTTACGATCGGGCCGCAAACATGATGCCAGCGACATTCACCTGGTTGTGGGGATGCCGCCCATATTCCGGGTCGGGGGCGAGCTGATCACGTCCACGGGCGAGGCCATCACCAAGGAACGGGCCACGGCGCTGGCCTTTGAGTGCCTGAACGAGGAGCAGAAGCGTCGCCTCGAGCGGGATTGGCAGCTCTGTTTCTCGACGACTTTCGGGGAGCGTGATCGCGCCCGCGTGACCGTCTATTACCGCAGCGGCTGCCCGGAGCTCTGCATCCGGCTCAGCGAGCCGGTCATTCGCACCCGCGAGGAACTGCAGTTACCCGCCATCGTGGATGATATCGTCCGGCGCCCGAACGGGCTGTTCCTCGTCACCGGCCCCACCGGCGTCGGCAAAACCACGACCCTCCACTACATCATCGATCTCATCAACACCGAATCCCGCAAGAAGATCATCACCATCGAGGACCCGATCGAGTATACGCACGCATCCAAGCGGTCTCTGGTCATTCAGCAGGAAGTGCTGACCGACGTTCCGTCGTTTCAGCAGGCTCTCGTGCACGTACTGCGTCAGGACCCGGACGTCATCGCCATCGGCGAGATGCGCGACCGGGACACGATGTACACCGCCATGATGGCCGCGGAAACCGGGCATCTGGTGCTGGCCACGCTGCACACCCCTGACGCGGTGCACTCCATCCAGCGCATCGTTTCGGCCTTTCCCGAGGGGCAGCAGAACGAAGTGCGCTTCATGCTGGCCAACTCGCTGCAGATGGTCGTCGCCCAGCAGCTCCTTCCGGACGCCCAGGGCAAGCGCCGGGTCCTCTGTTGCGAGGTGCTGGTCGGTACCCAGCCGGTGCGGCACAACATCCGGGAGAATACGATCCACAAGCTGTACACCGAGCTGCAGGCCGGTCGAAAGCACGGCATGATGATGATGGATCAGACACTTCTGGACATGTATCAGAAAGGCGAGATCACTTACGACACCGCTCTCTCCGTTGCCCGCGACCCCGCCACGATCAAGAAGAACTCGGCCCCCGAGATCACTTGAGCGGTTTGCCGGCTTCGGTCGTCAATCGCCTCTTCCGCCTCGATTTCTGGCACGCCGGGCAGATGTGCGATGACCGGCCCGCGGCTTGAATCCGCAGAATTGTCTCGCCGCACCTTCGGCAAGGCTGCCCCTCGCGCCCATATATGGCGCGGATCTCCAGGAATCGCCCTTCGCTGCCGTCCGGGCGTCGATAGTCACGCAGCGTCGAGCCGCCCGACTCGATCGCCGTACGCAACGTCTTGCGAATACTGCAAGCCAGACTACGCACCTGTTCCTCAGTCAGATCCGACGCTTTGGTGAGCGGGTGGATCTTCGTCGCAAAGAGGGCCTCGTCGCAGTAGATGTTGCCCATTCCGCTGATGGCCCGCTGGTCGAGCAGCAGGGCCTTGATCTGGCGCCGGCGCCGGCAGATGTCCCGCAGATCAGCGACGCGGATGGATAGCGCGTCCGGGCCGAGCCCGCGCAGACGGCGGGCCGCGTCCGTCTCGTCGCCGTCAAAAAACCACACGCCGCCGAACCGCCGCGGATCGGTGAAGCGCAGTTCGTCCGCGCGATCGACGAATTGCAGCCGCACATGCGTATGCTTGGCCGCCTGGGCCTTCGCCGGCGTGATGGTCAGTCGGCCGGTCATGCCCAGATGGACCACCAACTCCGCCGCCGGACGCAGATGGAAGATGATCCATTTGCCCTCGCGACCAATCCGTTCGATCCGCCTCCCCGGCAGGCTTGACGAGAGCTTGCGTCGGCCGTGCCGGATGGCAGCCGTTCGAAGGACAACCACCGATCGCACGACCGCCCCATGCAACGCGGGCTGCAAATGCGAAACGATCGTCTCTACTTCGGGTAATTCAGGCATGACTAAGCAAATGCACCGGCATTGCTGCTCGCGGACCAAGCAGAGCTTTGTCCTCCCCGGCCAGGCTCAGGGGCCCAGGTGTCGCGCCAGCATCTCTACCACCTGATCGATTTCTTCCCTCCGCGTCGGCCGGCCCACGCTGAATCGTATCGTGCCGACCGCTCGTTCGACGCTGTAACCCATGGCCGTCAATACCGCCGAAGGCTTGGTGCCACCGCTGTGACACGCCGCGCCGGTCGAGGCGCAGACCCCGTCCAACTTGGCGAGTATCTCGCCGCCGACCTGCCCTGGAAAGCTCACGCTCAATGTGCCGGGCAGTCTCAGCGCCGGATGCCCGTTCAACAGAACGCGTTCGCCGAAGGTCTCCGACAGCCGCCGCCAGAAGTAATCCCGCGTCGCCGTGATGGCATCGGCCGGCAGATGAGCCGCCGCCAGCTCCGCCGCCTTGCCCAGCCCGACGGCCATGATCACGTTTTCAGTGCCCGCCCGGTATCCGCGCTCCTGAGAAGCCCCATGGATCAGCGGTTCGATCTCGACGCCGCGGCGGACATACAGCACGCCGATCCCTTTCGGCGCGTACATCTTGTGGCCGGCGACGGACACGAAGTCCGCCCCGATCGCCCGCACATCTACAGGGACCTTCCCCGCCGACTGGGCGGCGTCAATGTGAAACAAAACGTCCTTTTCGCGGGCGATTCGACTGATTTCGGCGACGGGCTCGATCGTGCCGACCTCGTTCTGGGCGTGAATGATGCTGATCAGGATCGTGTCCGGCCGGATGGCCCGCCGGATGTCGTCGGGGTCGACCATGCCCGTGCTGTCCACGGGCACTTCGGTCCGCGTGAAGCCGAATCCTTCCAGCCAGTGCATGGGTTCGATCGTCGCCGGGTGCTCGACTGCGGTGGTCACCAGGTGTCGCCCTTTCGATCCGCGCAGTCGGGCGGCGCCCTTGATGGCCGTGTTGCTGCTCTCGGTGCCGCCGCTGGTGAATACGATCTCTTCAGGCGATGCCCCGATGAGTCGTGCGATCGAAGCGCGGGCCGAATCGACCGCCGCCCTGGCCGCCCGGCCCAAAGGGTGTCCGCTGGACGGGTTGCCGTACTGTTCGGTGATATACGGCCGCATGGCCTCGGCGACGGCCGGATCGATCGGCGTGGAGGCGTTGTAGTCGAGGTAGATCACCTATCACTCGTAGCGCAGCGCCTCGATCGGGTCCAGCCGGCTGGCCCGCCAGGCGGGATAGAAGCCGAAGAAAACGCCGGTGGCAAATGCGAAGCCCAGGGCGATGCCGGCGATCCAGTAAGACACCTCGGTCTCATATCCCTTCCACCCTGTCAGCCCATAGGTAAAGCCCACACCGGCGCCCATGCCGATGATTCCACCCATGGTGCACAGCACGATGGCCTCGACCAGGAATTGCAGCATGATGTCCAGGCCGTTGGCCCCGATGGCCATGCGCAGGCCGATCTCGCGGGTCCGCTCGGTCACGCTCACCAGCATGATGTTCATGATGCCGATGCCGCCGACCACCAGCGAGACGCCCGCCACCATTTTCAGCAGCCATTCAAAGGATTCGCTGGATTCCTCTTTCAAGGCCGCCGATTCGCTGACCGATCGCAGGCGAAAATCGTCCGGGTCGTCTTCGCGAAGGCTATGGCGCTGCCGCAGGAGGTTCCGCACCTGACTCTCGGCGATCTTCGGATCCGCGCCGTGCTTCGCGGCCACCAGCATCGAGCCCGATACTTCCGATCCGGCTACCTTGCGCTGAAAGGTCATGTACGGAAACAAGATGATGTCATCGTTATCGCGGCGGTCCGCCTGTCCCTTGAACGACAGCAGGCCGACGATCGTGAACCGACTGTTCTTGACCGTGATCTCCTCTCCCACCGGGTTGATCGAGCCGAACAATTCGCGGGCGGCGGTCAATCCGATGCAGCACACCGGCGCGCAATTGGCTTCATCCGCATCGTTCAGCTTGCGTCCTGAGTCAACATCCCAGCGGCGGATGTCGTGGTAGCAGGGGTACGCCCCCATCACGAAGGTCTGGTAATTGTTGTAGCTGGACTTGACCGGCTGGCCCATCTGGTTGGTGGGCGTGGCGGCCCGCACCGCGGAGCACTGCTCCACGATGGCCTGGGCGTCCTCTTTGGTCTGGTTCGGCTTGCGCTCCACATCTCCCTTGCGCACGCCGCCGTGGCCCATGCCCCAGTAACCGACCCACATCCAGTCGTCGCCCATCCGGGCGATCTCGTCCTGAATCCGCGTCTGCGTGGCGTGGGCCATGGCCACCAGCGTAATGACCGCCCCCACGCCGATGATGATGCCCAGCATGCTCAAAGCGGTGCGGATCTTGTTCTTCCGCAGGCTGATCAATGACTCCGCGACCAGTGATCCTATGTTCATCTTCGCACTAAGCAGGGCGGGTCATTTGACCCGCCGACAGCCCCCTCAATATGACAACCCGTTCTTCCGCAGGTGCACGCACGGTTGCTGGATCTCGGCAATGTCGGCGCCGGTCACCTTGCCGACATACAGCCAGTGATCGCCGGCATCGTATTTTCCATGAATGGTCGCCGACAGATAGGCGATCCGGTCATCAATGACCACCCCGCCGGGGAGGTCCTTGGCGCCCATGCCGACGAAAGCGTCCTGATCCAGGCTGAAACCGGCCGCGAAATGCTTGAACATCGCGTCGCGGTGACGTTCTCCCAGCAGATTCACCACGAACGTACCGGCTTCATCGAGCAGCTTTTCGATCGGCCGGCCCTTTTTCACCGCCACGCTGATCATCGGCGGATCGAGGCTCGCCTGCTGGATCAACGAAGCCAGCAGGCCGGTCCGGCGGTTGCCCGCCCGGGTGGTCACAATCGCGACTCCGCTCGGAATCCTCCCCAATGCCTTGGCGATCCTATCGACGCTCTGCTCAACGCTTCCGGCCATTTCGATCTCCCCGGGAGAAACGTCTATTTGTCCAGCTCACGTCCGAGCAACGATTCCACCTTGGCGATTTTGCCGGTCAGACGGCCCTCGTGACCCGCGCGAATGTCCAGCTTGATGGACACGCTGATCCGGCGGCAATCCTGCGACATCCGTTCGTAACACTTCTTGATCACGCCCATCACCGCATCCCAGTCGCCTTCCAGGCAAGTGCCCATCGGCCCCAGACGATATGGCACGCCGCTGTCCGCAATGATCTCCAGGCTCCGGGCGACGTACTTGGAGACGGACTCCCCCTTGTCCATCGGCGACATCGAAAACTCGGCCAGCACGGACATCTCTGCCTCCTGCGTCCCATGTGATGGGTGACCCTGCCGCGGTCCCAAGATTGTAATCCCGTCCCCGTCCAAAAACGAGCCACCGCGTGCATACCCGCCGCTTTGCGACCATAATTCGGCCCATGCGTCGTCATGAAAATGACAGATCCGGCAATGCAGTCCCCCTTTCGAGCGGCCCGGTCATGGGGCGCGGCTACTCGCGTCGTGATTGGCAGGCCCTGGCGGCAACCCTGCTGCTGGCCCTGGTTCTGAGAGGCGTGCTCTGCAGCCGCCTGGCCTGCCTCAGCCGTGATGGGGTCCAGTTCATCACCTTCGCCAGGCAGTTGGCCTCGGACCCCATCGCCACAATGACCGCGACCACCAAACAGCCGGGCTTCTCCTGGCTGCTCCTGGGTCTGCACGGCGCCGTGAACCTGGTGGTCGATGCCAGCAGCCCTTTCGCCTGGCAGCGCTGTGGGCAGACGATTGCTCTGGTGGGCGGCATCTGCGTCTGCGGGCTCATTTTCGTGCTCACGCGGCGTCTCTTCGACACCGCCACCACCGCGATCGCCGGTATTTTCGGCGCCGTCTGGCCGCAGGGAGCGCACCTCTCCGCGGACGTGCTCTCCGACATGCCCCACCTGGCGCTGTATCTGGCGGCGTTTCTCTTTGCCTACCGCGCCCTGAAGTCCGACCGGCTCGGTTGGCTGGTCCCATCTGGCATAGTCGCCGGGCTGGCTTACATGCTGCGCCAGGAGGCCATGGGCCTCGTTGTCGCGGCGGCCGTCTGCTGGGCCTGGCCCGATCGCCGCCGATCCTGGCTCCGGCAGCTCGCCGGTGTGGCGACCGTGGCGCTCTGTTTCGCCGCTGTCATCGCCCCCTACTCCATCGCCACCGGCAAGGTCCTGCCGAACAAGAATCCCTGGAATCTGCTTTTCGGCACGCCGCAGAAACTCACCACGGAGACATCAAATGAAAAGGATGAAGGCGGAAGGATGAAGGATGAAAAAGTCGCGGAAGCCGGTGCGACAGCCGTGGTGGGGTCTCTGTTCATCCTTCATCCTTCATCCTTCATCTTTCCCTCTGCATCTCTTCCGGCGCGCCGTGATGGTGATGTCTTCGCTGGGGTGACCTCATGGTGGATGGCTCCGCCGAAGATGATTGAGGGTTGGGCCAAGAGCGGCCGGTACATCATCTCCACCCTCTTTCTGCTTGCTTTGGTGCTGAAGTCCGCGCCGCGAGCCGACCCGACGGGCCGCCGCCTGGCCATCGCCGCCGTCTTCCTGCAATTGCTGGCGGTTCAGTTTCGCATCAAGTCTTACGGGGAGATCAGCTCGCGATACATGATCATTCCGCTGGTTCTGTGCATTCCCTGGGCGGCGTCGGGCCTGCTCGCCCTGCTTAACGTTGTGGCCGCCCGGTTGCGGGCCGCCTGGAACGTCCAGTCCATCGACGTGCGGACCCTCGGCACCATCCTGGTGGCTCTGCCGATGCTTTACTATCTCGCCCGACCCATCAATTACGAGAAGGCCCAGTTCCGTCACGCCGGCGAGTGGCTGTATCAACACGCCCGTCCGGGTGATCTCGTGCTGGCCCACGACCGGCTCGAACAACTGATGTTTTACGCGGGGCGGACTTATCCTGACCAGACCTGGCTGCGATGTTCCCCGACAGAATCCGTCGAGGCGATCCGAGCTGAGATATCGCAGCGTCATCCGCAATGGTATGTCGACGTCGAAGGCGGCGCTCAGCAACGGGCCGACAGAGGAAGCGACCGGCAGGCCACATCCTCTCGTGCGATCCCTGATCTGCAGCCCGCCTGGAGCGGCGGAGCAAGCGGGCAGGAAGTCCGCATCTTCCATGTTGTTCCCTAGGCCGGGTGGCCCGGGTTCTTTGAGCCTGGGGGGTAGATTTCCCCGCCCGTGTCAAGATGATCGCTCTAAGGCCATCGCCCGGAAGCGTTTCTTCGCAATCTCCTGATAGGAGAGGAGGTGGAACCTCAGAGCGTGATTGGGCTCGAACAGCAGCTGCTGTCTTTGCAGGAACGCCGTCATGAGCTCGGCCTCTCGATCCAGATCGCCCGCCCGGTGCGCCAGCTCACACTTCGCAAGCAATCGCATGTCGCCCAACCACGGAAAATCCCTTTCCGTAAACTGGACCGCGTCGAGGCGCCGCTCCACCTCTGCCACATCCTCGGACTGCTGCCCCTCGAGGATGGCGATTTGCAGCAGGACGTCCCCGACCGGAAGAGTAGCTTGTGGCAATTGCCCGGCGTTCACCTCGCTTCGCGCTGCCAGTTCGTTCTTTGCGTTCGCTATACACGGCGACAGGCCGGTGGAGAAAGCATATTCGACCTGTGCCTGGAGCGACTTCAAGCTGCACTCGTTAAGCCGGGACTCCGCTTCCCTCAACAGGGCCTTCGCTCTGTCAGCGTGTCCTGACAGTAGGTGGAATACTAGTGCGTAGCTGAGCGTCTCGTCCACGAACGGCAGCCCTCGGAGATGGACAAAGGTGTCGTCGGCGATGCGGAGCTCGTAGTAGCGCTGGATGACAGGGTCCAGCACCCGCAAGCCGGCTTCGTGCTTATCCCACAGGTAGCAATAGCGGGCCGCAGCGAGTATGTGTCGCGACGACACTTCCGGGAAGGAGCACTGGCGAAACTGTTCCACCATCTCCTCGGCCTGTCCACGCCAGGCATATTCCTGCCCCAGCATGTAATGGAGGCGCGCCGAATTGGGGAAGTGAGCGGTCCCCTCCCGAGCCCGGTTTAGGGTTGTGCCTCGGTCTCCCCGATCGAACGCCGCGGCTGCACGGTAGAAATACCACGATTCTTGTTCGCTGTTGCTCAGTTTTTCGGGGTTGAATTTGGACAGGGCCGCCTCAAAGTCTTCTGTAGCGACGTGCCCAGGTTCGGCGTTGGTCACATGATCAACCGTTTCTTCAATCCGGTTGCGGGGCGTAGACTGCCGCATCCGCCCATACAGCAGGATCAGTCCAATGATGGCGACAATGGCGACTATGACTGCGACGGTTTTCACATTGTCTCCTTCGAGAGGACGACTTCGCGATTGACCTGCGCCATCCTACCCAAACCGAGCAGGGGTGCACAACGCGGAAAGGATCATCAAACGCAACCACCAGGATCTCGCACGACTCTGTAGCCCAGGTTTTCTGAACCTGGGGGATAAATATCCTTACCTGCGAGGAAGGCTTCTCCAGAAGCAACGCCGGGCGCCCGCGAAATCAATCCCCCGAGTCCGCAGGACTTGGGCCACCCGCCTTGCCCCGTCGGCAAGCGTTTTGCCAGCCGCGCGATTCCGGCTACACTCGACTTCCCGATGTCCACCGAAATGCACACCAGCAGCCCCCCCGATGCCCCGGCGCGAGCAGCCTCCGCATCTCTCACACGGCGGCGGCGAATCGCCAGAGTGTTGCTTGCCGTCATCTTGCTGGCCTGCTGCGCGTTTGACATGTATCGGTTTCTCGATGCGATGCATGATAAGGATCGCATGCCGACGCTCAAGCGCTGGCTGCCCTACGCCGCTGAACTGGGGCAGGACGATCAGCTCTACCAGCGGCACCCCGACTACCTCTATCCGCCGTTCTTCCTCGTCCTCCTCAAACCCTTGACCTTCATGCCGCCATGGCTTGCCGCCGCCGTCTGGCAGCTCTGCAAGTATGCCGCCGTCGTGGCGATATTCGCGATCAGTTGGCGCCTCCTCGCTCGCGCCGGGCCGTTGCCGATCTGGTGCAAGGTCGCGTCCGTGGTCGTGAGCGTGCGCTTCGTCGACTCCGATCTGAGCCACGGCAACGTTAATCTGTTCATCTGCCTCGGTATCGTGCTGGCCGCGTGGTTCCTGGCGAGCGGCAGGCCCCTCGCCGCCGGATTTCTCATCGCCCTGGTCGCCGCCGTCAAGATCACGCCCGCGCTGTGGGCCGCGTATCTTCTCTACAAACGGCAGTGGCGGGCACTGGCCGGCGTGGCGCTGGGGCTGATCCTGGCGCTGGAACTTGTGCCGCTGACCGTGTTGCCGCCGCGCCTGA
Source organism: Phycisphaerae bacterium (assembly GCA_035542775.1). Lineage (GTDB taxonomy): Bacteria > Planctomycetota > Phycisphaerae > UBA1845 > UTPLA1 > DATKKX01. The sequence continues at coordinate 24,297 of DATKKX010000126.1, forward strand.
ATCACAGGATGCTGACCTCGTGGTACCAGAACGTGATCGGCGCCTATGTGGCCGAGGGCAAGATCTACTCCCCGGACATGAATCAATCGCTGGCCGCCGTGACCAATCGCCTTCTCGGCCGGACCGACTGGGCGCCCGGTGAGCAGCGGACCGCGCTGGTCAACCTGAATGATGCCACCATCAAGTGGATTCAACGGATCGTCGCGGCCGTGTTGATCGGGGTGCTCGGCTGGTCCTGTCGCGGAGGCCTGCCCCGCTCCGACCCGATGGCCTTCGCCGTCGAGTGGT